>JBBRTW010000122.1:0-16199 GCA_038244055.1 Tepidisphaerales bacterium
AGGGTTCAGGGTTCAGGGTTCAGGGTTCAGGGTTCAGGGTTTAGGGTTTAGGGTTCAGGAGTCAGGGTTTAGGGTTCAGAAAAAATCCAAGTAAATCCTCGTCCTGAACCCTGAACCCTAAACCCTGAACCCTTGACTTACCCCGATCTGGCCGATTAAATAGGCGTCAACATGCGGAAGAATGCCTTGCAGCCCGTCCAGACTATCGCCCTTACCGGCCTCAGCCTTTGGCGCGCCTAGTCGCAGGGATTCCCGCTCAGATGAATTTTGAGACCCTGCGATCTAATATCGCGGGGTTTTTTGTTTTTCAGCAGCCGCACCGGCCAGGAGTTTGCCATGGAAACCGTTCGAATTTTCGACACCACCCTGCGCGATGGCGAGCAGTCGCCCGGCGCAACGCTAAACTTCAACGAGAAGCTCGAGATCGCCCGCCAGCTCGAGCTCCTGGGCGTCGATATCATCGAGGCCGGTTTCCCGGTTTCCTCGCAGGGGGATTTCGAATCGGTGCAGGCGATCGCCTCTGAGATCACCGGCGCAACGGTGTGCGGGCTGGCGCGATGCCACCCGCGCGACATCGAGCGGGCGGGGGAGGCGGTCAAGCACGCCAAGTCGGGGCGCATCCATGTTTTCTGTGCCACCAGCAAAATCCACCGCGAGCACAAGCTTCGCAAAGGGAAGGAAGACATCATCAAGCTGGCGATCGATTCGATCAAACAGGCGCTGACTTACACTTCCGATGTCGAGTTTTCGCCGGAGGACGCCAGCCGGACCGAGATGGAATTCCTGGAGGAAATCACCCTGGCGGCGATCGAGGCGGGCGCGACCACGATCAATCTCCCCGATACGGTGGGGTACGCCACGCCGCGGACCTATGGGCAGATTTTCGCGCACATGATCGCCAAATTCCCGGTCATCCGCGAGAAAAACATCATCCTCTCCAGCCATTGCCACGATGACCTGGGCATGGCGGTGGCCAACAGTCTGTCGGCCGTCGAGAACGGGGCGCGGCAGATCGAATGCACGATCAACGGCATCGGCGAGCGGGCGGGCAATGCGGCGCTGGAGGAAATCGTCATGGCGTTGCGGACGCGGCCGGACTATTTCAAAGTCGGCACGCGCATCGATGCCACGAAGATTTATCCGACCAGCCGGATGGTCTCGAACCTGACCGGGCTGATCGTGCAGCGCAACAAGGCGATCGTGGGCGAGAACGCGTTCGCGCACGAATCGGGGATCCACCAGGATGGCGTGCTCAAGTTCCGCGAGACCTACGAGATCATGGACCCAACCCACGTGGGCATCCCGAAGAATTCGCTGGTACTGGGCAAGCATTCCGGCCGGCACGCCCTGCGGGACCGGGCGACCCAGCTCGGCTATGTACTGACGGATGAGCAGGTCGAGTCCGTGTTCATCAAGTTCAAGGCGCTGGCGGACAAGAAGAAGGAAGTCTTCGACGAGGACATCGAGGCGCTGGTGGATGACCAACTGGAATTGGCGCACAGCGTATTCGAGCTGGTCGGATTACAGGTGACGGCGGGGTCCAACACAATCCCCACCGCCACGGTCACGCTCAAGGACACGACCGGGCAGAAGTTGCAGGATGCCAGTGTCGGCGATGGGCCGGTGGATGCGATTTATTCGGCCATCCAGCGGCTGACGGGCATCCATGTGACACTCACCGACTACCGCATCCGCGCGGTCACCAAAGGCAAGGAAGCGCTGGGCGAGGTGCAGGTGGAGATGGAGCACTCGGGCCGAAAATTCCGGGGGCGCGGGTTGTCGACGGATATTCTGGAGGCCTCGGCGCTGGCATATCTCTCGGCCATCAACCGTCTGCGCAGTTTGAGCAACCGCGAGAAGATGGTGATCGCGGCCGAGGCGACAGTCTGAGGCATTCGCCGCGGGAATGTGCGCTCGCCACAAACACCACAGCCGTCTTGAGACAGGTGACGGCGAAAATATCCTTGCGCGATTGCCGATGGTTCAGGCCCGAGATGAGCAGGAGCGCAATGACGGCCCCGTTATGCGCAAGCGTGTGAAGTTGAACGGGACGCCGATGCCGCTACTTACGATCGACCTTCACATAATCGATCCCGACCATATAGGCCTTGACCGCCTTCTCGTTCGCGCCGGTGATCTCGATGGTCAGCTTGTGCTCGCCGGCGCTTAACTCGACCGGGCCGAGTGACACCGGGCCAAAGGGAACGACTTCGGGATTATACAGATCGATGGGGTTGCCCAGTTTCTGCCCGTCGAGCCAGACCTGGATGATGCCGTAGTCGCGGGCTTTGGTCAGTTGCAGGATCAGCGTCTGCGGGCCGGCCTGGGCGATCGGAAGGGCCAGATCGAGTTTGTCGCCGGGCTTAGCGCCGGTCCACCAGAGTTGCTTGTCATCGCTCCAGTTGCCGCTGGGGTAGCTCATTTCCTGCGCGACGGTTTTGCCGCCGGCGCAGGCCAGAACCTTCAACTCCTCGGCCTCGAGCGCGCCGGCGATACGCGCACTGGGCGGGATTTCCCAGTAGCCGGTGCGATCTTCCAGCGAGGCGGGCGCGTAGGCATCTTTCACGCCGGCGGCTTGATACCAGAAGGGGACGGCCGCGTAGAGGCAGGGGCGCTTGTTGGCGTAATACTTCTCGATGTCGGCCTCGAACGATTTCTGGAAGGGCACGTTATCGGCGATGTGCCAGCGATTGACGGAAATGTGGCCTTTGAGATTCTGCGAGATGGTCTGATTGTGCAGCGCATGCTGGAAGAGCTTTGGGCTGCTCCAGGCGTAGCCGAAGTAGTCTTCCGAGCCGGTGCCAAAGGTGGAGGGGAATTTCTCGCCATCGACGAAGAATTTCTCATCGCCCTCGCCCCACCAGCCGCCCTTGGGGCTCCAGATGTGGAGCATGACGCCGACGAAGCGGCCGCGGCCCTCGGTGACCAGCATCGGCCAGTCGATCTGGCGATCTTTGTCTGTGGGCAGGAACGCATCGCGATGCCACTTGGCGTGGAAGCGGGCGAGCGTGTCGATCGGCCGGGTCAGCGGGGCATGGGCGATCTCGAAGGCGACGGCCCGCTGCTCCTTGCCATCGTTGACCAGCTCGATCTTCGCGGCCTTTTCGAAGGGCATGTACCAGTGGCTGTACCATGTGCCCTCATCGGTCAGGCCGGCGGTGAGCGAGCGATATTTATTCGCGCCGGCGGCCGTGCCGAAGAAATCGCCCAGGGGCACCCAGACGGCCGGCGCTGCTTCATCATCCCAGGTGATTTTCAAGACCAGCTCGCGGAGGACCGTGCGATCCTCGGGCGATTTGGGAAGGTCCAGCTTGACGCGCAGATCGGTGATGGCGCGGGGGCCGGCGAGGGTCGCCACCGTGGCCGTCTGCCCGGCCGCGACGGTGACGGATTTAGTTTCGGTGGACTGGCCGGGACGGCCCTCGACTGAATCGGGGCCGCAGGCGGATAGCGTCTTATCGGCGGCGGCCAGCGCGGCGGTTTCCTCGGCCGACAACTGCCGTTTGAAAGTGGGGACCTGAGTGCCCTTGGGGAAAGTGCCGTAGGTGAAATGGAAATACTGGCCCCAGCCCTTGTCGGCGATGATCTTGCAGGATTTGGCGTAGGGAATGGGGACGTAGTTGTTCTCGCCGTTGGCGACATTGTGAACCAGCGCCTTGCCGGTGAAGGGCTCGTTCTTGTGATCGAAGTAGCCGATGAAGGGCAGATCGATGACCGGCTCGGCCGCGCCATCGAGGTAAATGCGCACATGCCCATTCTGCGGCCGGGCCGACCAGATGCGCCAGATGCATCCGGGGCCTTCCATCTCCGCCAAAACGAACGAATCGCCCTCCTTGCGGATGTAGCCCGTGCCATCGCCGTTGGCATCCCACTTGATGTACTTGCCGGTGGCGGGGTCGTACTGGCTGGCGCGGTCGTAACTGGACCATTGGGCGCAGGTCTCGCCCGGCGCGGGGAGCGTGGCGAGATATTCCAGATCGGTGATGCGCTTGACCAGATCGATGTAAGTCAGCGAATTATCGGCGGCCGAAACGCTGCCGCACAGGATGAACACGATCACGGCCGCAATGCGGGTTCTCATCATCATCTCCGGTTGTAGAGCTTCAGGGCAGAAGGATAACCCGAATCGCGGTCCCCATTGATGCCGAATTCAATACATTCGGCGGATTCACCCTCTTCAGGTTTGCTTTCACGGGAATCTTCGCCTGCGCCTCGCAACGGCTTGAATTCGCGTGCTTTTATGGCTATCCCAATGACATGACTAACCCCTTTCGCTCAGGCGGCGCTTCGCGAGTTGTGTGGCTGCGTCAAAATATGCTGGGTGGCGCAGGCGCGTTGCTCATCATCGCGGTCGCGGCGCTGATCGCCTGGCGCGCGGAGATTGCCTATTCCGCGGAGACGCAAAGCGCGCTCGATGCCGATCCCAAGGGATGGGTCGATATCCTGCCGCCGGCCGATCTCAAGGGCTGGTATCGCGTATCGGTTCCGCCAACAGGCAAACTGGGCCGCGAGCAATGGCATGTCGATGCTGATGGCAAGACCCTGGTCTGCGATGGCGATGGCGGGCACGACATGCTGCTGATGGACAAGGAAGTGGGGGATGCCATCTTCCATTTCGAGTTCCGCTACACCAAGGTCGAAGGCAAGACCGGCTACAACAGCGGGGCCTACGTCCGCAATTCCAAGGATGGGGCGATCTGGCATCAGGCCCAGTTCGGCGATGCCAAGGATGGTTACCTGTTCGGCCAGACCTCGACGGCCGAGGGGAAGAAGAAGAATTTCAACCTGGCAAAGCAGGTCACCGACAAGCGCATCAAGCCGGCCGGTGAGTGGAACACGCTGGAGGTCACCGCCAAGGGCAAAGTCATCGCGCTCTGGGTCAACGGCGCGGTGACCTGCCAGTTCGAGGATTGCGGGATGGCCAAGGGGAAGCTGGGCGTGGAAGGCGAAGGCTACCGCATCGAGTTCCGCAATCTGAAGCTGAAAGAGCTGCCGTAGGCCACGGATCCCGCGAAGCACTGGACACACCGTATCGTTCTCCTGCACAACCCGCACGCGTTTTCCGGCGAGGTAATCCGGAACAGCTCTGAGTCGCCCTGATGACTCCGCGGAGAGGGTGCGCCTGAATCGAGAGATCCATATGAGCCGCATCAACTTGCGCGTTCTGGGAGCGGTCTGCGCGCTGGCCGTCACCGTGCCGGCAATGGCCGGGCAACTCGCCTTCAACATCACCAATCTCGGGGGCGCGACGCCGCAGATGGTCGCGGGCGTCAACGCGGCGGCGGCGCTCTGGTCCGCGCAGATCGATGATCCCATCACCATCAATCTCCGCATCGATGCGCAGGTCCTGCAAACCGGCCAAATCGCGGGCACGAGCCCTTTCTACGACCTCTATTCCTATACCGATGTCCGCAGCGCCATGGTGAGCGATCGGCGCAGCGCCGATGACTTCTCCAGCGCCGGCAAGCTTCAGGCGGGGCCGGCCTTCTCCATGCTCATCAATCGCACCGCCAACAATCCCAACGGCATCGTCGGCGCCACGCCCTATTTCGACACCGGCCTGGGCGGCCCCGGGCAGGCCGGGCCGGAGAACAACAGCACCATTCGCATGGGCGTGTCCAACGCCAAAGCGCTGGGGCTGATCCCCGGGAACAGCGCGCTCTTCGATGGCACCATCACCTTCACCACCCTGCAGGCTTACGATTTCGATCGAAGCAATGGCATCAACTCGGCGCAGGTGGATTTCGTCGGCGTCGCCGCCCATGAGATCGGACATCTGCTGGGCTTCATCAGCGGCCTGGAAACCCTGGCCGGCAACGCCACAGCTCCGGGGATGAACGACAACCTGCTCCATTTCGTCACCCCGCTGGATCTTTTCCGCTTCTCATCGCGCAGCATCGGCGCTGGCGGCGGCATCGGGGTGAACGATTGGACGGCCGACAACACCGCGAAATATTTCTCGGTCGATGGCGGCGCGACGTCCATCGCCCCTTTCGCCACCGGCGCTACCTACGGCGACAGCTACGAGGCGCATCACTGGAAGAACAATCTGGGCCTGGGCATCATGGACCCCACCGCCGCCAACGGCGAACTGCTTTCGATCGGCACCAATGACCTGCGGGCCCTGGACGTGATCGGCTATGACCTGGTCACAGCGCCGGAGCCATCGACGGCCGCCTTGCTGGTGATCGGACTGGCGGGAGTCGTTCTTGCCGATCGCCGAATTCGATGGGGCGACGTCAGCGCGGAATAGGATATCTGAAATCGTCACCTGACCATCCATCGCATCACCTCAGCCCAAAATCATATCACTCTTCCCAATCGATAAGAATCCCCGCATCCGCCCTTGCCCTCCGCCCACCCGCCGATACATCATACATCACCCCATGCCCTCCCCCCTCCCCGACACCTCCCTCCTCCGCCCGGTCGAAACCCCCGCGCGACTGCATATTCCGCTCACCACCCGCTCGACGGTTGATGCTCCCGCGCCGCTCCCGGCGGGCACGCATGTCCTTCATGGCCAGCCCCTCACCCACATGCTGGCCGATGCCGGGCCGGCCGCGCTGGCGCCGACCTCTGGGCGAATCGTCGGCGTCAGCCCGGTTACCCTCACCAATGGGCAGGTCGTTCCCGCCGTCGAGCTGGAAGTCGATTTCGAAGACCGCCGGCCTCATGAACTTCCCCACGATGTTCAACACGCCGATTCGCACGCCGACTCGACTCAAAAGGCCGGCCCGGAATCGCTCGGACTCTGGATCGACCGCCTGCGCGATGCGGGCGTGTGGGCCGATCGGCTGACTTCGCCCGATCTGCTGGCCGAGCTGCATCTGATCCTGCGCCGGCCGATCGATACGATCATCTGCAATGTCGTCGATCACGACCCGGCCATCCGCCTGCAAGCGATCGTGGCCGGGCGTTTCAGCGCGGTGCTGGTGCGCGGGCTGGCTTTACTCGCGCGCCTGACCAGCGCCCGCAATACCTGGATCGCGGTTGAGGCCGGCACACATCCCAAATGGTGGCAGCCACTCCGCCGCGAGCTGCGCGACGCCTCGATCGATATCGCGCCGGTATTGGCCGACTACCCGCAGGCCGACCCGACGCTTTTGATCTATGCGCTGCTGCGCCGCCGACTCCGCCCCGGCCGGCCGCCTGTGGAGCAGGGCGTTTTGATTCTCGATGCCCCCGCCGCCGCCGCGATTGGCCGCGCCGCCTGGCGGGCCCAGCCGATGCTCCACGTCCCCATCGCCATCCGCGATCATCTCCGCGAGCGCACCCATTACCTCGCCGCCCCCATCGGCACGCCCATCCGCCATCTCCTGGATCATCTCAAGCTTCCCCACGAAGGCATCCGCATTCTCCGCGGCGATGTCCCGCGCGATCAGCCGCTCTGCACCGATGCCATCCTCACCGGCGGCGAGCTCGTCCTCCAGGTGCTCCCCGCCGCCGCGCCGAGTTTGGCCGACCCCTGCATCCGCTGCGGATGGTGCGCCCACGTCTGCCCCACCCGCCTCCACCCGGCCGGCGTTCTCGAAGCCGCCCAACTCCACGACCACGACATGGCCGACCATTACGGCATCGACGCCTGCATCGAATGCGGGATTTGCGATCATGTCTGCCCGTCGCACCTGCCGCTGCTGGCGGGAATTCGCAAGTTGAAGGATGAGCGAAGGCATTGAAACCCCCAAGTGTTTTCATGGCCCGTCCTGTCATCCTGAGTGTTTTCATGGCCCGTCCTGTCATCCTGAGTGTTTTCATGGCCCGTCCTGTCATCCTGAGGGGAGCTATGCGACCCGAAGGATCTTGCTTCGAACGTCAGGGCCAATCCGCTTTTTGGAGGTCCCACAGTCTATATGCAAGATGCTTCGCTACGCTCGGCATGACCTCGGTGCTACGCCCCGCATTGCCCTCCTCGCCTCCATCCGCATAATTCACCCCGCTTGAGCGATACCGCTTCAACAACCCTGCCCATCGCCGCGGACATCGCCCGGCCGCGCCTTCTGCCGCCGCGCGTGCTTCGCGGCGGCGCGGATGTCGGGCGCTTCTACTCTACCTTTATCATGGGCGCGGGCTTTCCCGCCGTCGCGGGGATGTTGTTTTTCGGCTGGCGGGCGCTGGCGATGCTTATCGTCATGCTCGCCGTCGCCATCGCCGCGATCCATATCTGGCGGCAGATCGGCGCGCGCGGGCGTCAGCTTCACCTCGGCCACGGCATCTGGTCCACGCTTCTCCTCTGGCTCATGCTCCCGGCCCACCTCTTCAACACCGCCACGCCCACGTTCCGCTACGATCTCTGGCCGATCCCCATCGCCGCCGCGATCCTGCTGGTCATCATGCTGTGGCTGCTCGGCGGAGTCGGCTCGGGGCGGATTCATCCGGTGCTGGTGACTTATCTCCTGGTCGTGGCGATCTTCGATCCGCTGTTATCGCCGGCCTCGGTTCTCCAGCGCAATCGCCTCTTCACCGGCGATATCGCCTCGGCCGCCCCGCCCGCGCCGCCGGCCCACGCCTACATCAAGGATGGCTACCTCCGCACCACCCATCTCAATGGCTACGATGCGCTGCAGGTCGAGCCGGCCCAGGCCCGCCTGCTCTCCTTCACCTCCGGCGCAAAACGCCCCGGCCGATCGTGGCTCAGCCTCGAATCGCTGCTGCGCGATGAAATGCCCCCGCTGGAAGACCTGGTGATCGGTGCCCAGCCCGGCCCGAGCGGCGCTACCTGCGCCGTCGCCCTCATCATCGGTGGGCTGTTTCTGCTGTATCGCGGAGTGATCGATTTCCGCGTCCCGCTCCTGGCGATCATCGGCGCTTATATTGCATGGATCGCACTTCCCATCCCCGTGCTCATCCGCGAGGCCGGCCCGCAGTGGCAATGGCTCGCCTTCCGCGACCCGGTGAATGTCGGCCCGGCCAAGGCGATCACGCTGGCCAACTACGAAATCATGGCCGGGCCGATGCTGCTGATGATTTTCTTCTTCGCCACATCGCCCGGCCTGCGGCCGATGGCCCGGCGGGCGCGGGTGATTTTTGGATTGCTGGTGGGACTCACGGCGGCGGGGTTTCAATTGTATCTGTCGATTTCGTTCGGGCCGTATCTGGCGCTGTTGATTGTGAGCTTGATCACGCCGATGCTGGATCGGTTTTTCAGGCAGCATCCGCTGGTGTGAGGGGCGAGTTCGCCGCTTCGCTTGCGGAGCGCGTCCAGCGGCGCGACATCCTATTTTAGCCGCTTCGCTTGCGAAGCGCGTTCAGGGGCGCGACCATCAGCATCGCTTCGCGACCATGTGCGAGCGCCAAAGGATCAGGAGCCGGGGGCGATAATCGGCGAGCCGGCGCATCTGGTGGCAGGCTCCTGACCCTGAAAAGCCCTGACGCTGAAAAATCGTGACCCTTCAAAACGAACTGGCCCGGGTCCGATCGCTCGAACCCGGGCCGCTCATTTACAAACTTCTCCGCGAACTCTGCGCCTCCGCGGGGAATCTTCTTCATCCCGCGAAGATCATTCCTTCACAAACACAAACCGCGCCGCGGTCTGGCCGGATTCGGGGTCTTTGGTGGTGACGTAGAGGCGGACGCCTTTCTTCAGATCCGCGCTCTTGATCGCTTCGGAAAGCTCGGCGGCGTTGTTGACTTCCTTGCCGCTCACCTTGGTGATGACATCGCCGGGGGTGATGCCGGCTTTGGCGGCCAGGCTGTTGCGGTCGACGCTGGTGACGACCGCGCCGTTCTTCACATCGGCCAGGTCTAACTGCTTGAGCAGTTCCGGCGAGGGATCGGAGAACTTGAGGCCCAGCTTGGCGCTGGAATCGGTCTCCACATTGCCCGGCGTCTTTCCCGGAAGCCCGGCCAGCAGCACCGAATCGGGCTGCTCGCCCAGCTTGAGCGTCACCTTCTGCTCTTTGCCATCGCGGAAGATGTTGAGGTGGATATCGGTGTTGGGCGCGGTCGCGGCGATTACGTTGCGCAGGCCCTGCACCGTCTCGACGCCCTTGCCGTTGATGGTGGTCACGATATCGCCGGGCTGGAGCTTGCCGACGGCCGGGGTATTGGGCATGACCTGTTCGACCAGCACGCCGCTGGTGCCCTGGTAGCCGAAGGACTGCGCCTTGGGCAGATCGCGCGAGACATCCGAGATGCTCACGCCCAGCCAGCCGCGGACGACCTTGCCTTTGCCCTTGAGGGATTCGTAGACGAAATGGGCCTGATTGGAGGGGATCGCAAAGCCAATCCCGCTGAACGAGCCGGTGCGCGAAGCGATGGCCGTGTTGATGCCGACCACCTCGCCGCGCGTGTTCACCAGCGGGCCGCCGGAGTTGCCGGGATTAATCGGCGCATCCACCTGGATGAAGCTCTCGTAACCCTGGTTGCCCAGGATCCCGGCCTGTCGATCCAGCGCTGAAACGATGCCGTGGGTCATCGAGCCGACGTAGCCGAAGGGGCTGCCGAAGGCCATGATCCAGTCGCCCTTCTGCAGGTCGTCGCTGTTGCCCCACTTGGCCGGGATCACCCGCTCGGCCTCGAACTTCACCACCGCCAGGTCCGTCTTCTTATCCGCGCCGACCAGCTTGGCATTGGTGAACTTCCGGCCATCGGCCAGCGTGATCTCCATGACCGAGGCATCGCCGGCCACATGATTGTTCGTCAGCACGAACGCCGTGCCATCCTTGACCTCCATGATCACGCCCGAGCCCGTGCCATGCTGCTCGAAGGGCGACGCGTCTTCATCGGGCATGTCCGGCAGGGCCTCGCCATCGCCATCCTTGAAGAACTTGCGGAGGTGATCCTTGTCCAGAGGCGCGTTGCGGAAGTTGAATCGGCGCACGCCGCCTTCGCTCTTGATCGTCTTGGTCACGTTGATGTTGACCACCGATGGCTCGACCACCTTGCCGACGTATCGGAAGACCGATGACATATCATCCATCTTCTGAAGCTGCTCGCGCGTCAGCTCGACGCGCTCGGCCGCATGGGCGAACTGAGTATTCTGATAATAGTTGAAACCGTAGAAACCCGTTGCCGTCGCCGCGCCGGCGACCAGCAACGCACTCAATGTGGATCGTAAAGACTTCATAAGAATCCGTCCTCGCTGAAAGACAATTGTAAAAGCGAGCGGCCCATACCCGCGCAGGGCCGTTCATTTGGAGCCATCGGCCATGGCCGATAACCGCTCCAGAAACACCATCTTCTCCGCCGGCGGCATCACATAATCGTGCTCGGCCGAGGGATAAGAACCATCGGAGACAGCGCTGATATATTTCGAAAAGGCCTCGCGAAGTGCGGAAGCGTGGTCGGCCAACTGCGGCACAAAACGGGGTCGGGTCGGCGTCAAACCCAATCCATCTTGCGTCACGATGACGCTTGAGTGACAATGTGGCCCAGCACCGCAGCCGACGACCGGAATGTAACTCTTTTCAACCACTGCTTTTGCAACCTCGGGAGGAACCGCTTCGATCAATATCGCAGCCGCTCCGTGTGCTTCCATATGCAAGGCCAGTGCCAGGATTTCCGCGGCTTCATTGGACGTCCGCCCCTGGAATTTATAACTGCCGACCAGCCCCACCGCCTGTGGCTTTAACCCCAGATGAGCCATCACCGCGATCCCCGCATCCGCCAGCGCCCGCACCAGCGAGGCATGGGATTTCGACACTTCCAGCTTGACCATGTCCGCCCCGGTCCGCTGCACCATCTTCACGACATTCTTCATGCCCTGGGCCTTGGAGATTTGGTAGGAGCCGAAGGGCATATCGGCGATGAGGAGGGCTTTGGGCGCGCCCCGCCGGACGGCCGCGGTGATTTCGATCATGAAATCCAGCGAAACCGGCAGGGTGGAGTCATAGCCCAGGATCACGTTGGCGGCCGAGTCTCCCACCAGAATCAACGGTACACCGGCCTCGTGCATCATGCGGGCGGTGGTGTAGTCGTAGCAGGTGAGCATGGCCAGTTTTTGGCCGGTGGAGCGGATCGCCCGGAGGTCGGCGAGTGTGACCTTCTTTTGGAGCATGGGAGGATTATAGCATGCGGGAGGGTTTAGGGTTCAGGGTTCAGGGGTCAGGGTTCAGGGTTCAGGGTTTGGGGTTTTGGGCTTTGGGCTTTGGGCTTTGGGCTTTGGGCTTTGGGTTTAGGGTTCAGGGTTTAGGGTTCAGGGTTCAGGGGTCGGGGTTTAGGGTTTAGGGTTTTGGGTTTAGGGGGTCATGCTTGGACCCGCCGGCCAGACCTGCTGTTTGGCGTTAATGGCTATCGGCGGGGATCTGCATGTGATGCGAGGTATGTTCTACTCATGTCCAAGTCTTATCAATTGGCCCTGACAGCACGGCACGGACATGCTTATCCCCGCCGATATGGCGATGCGGCGGAAGGGGCTGGCTTGGCGGCGGGTCTAAGCATGGCACCCATCGGGGGGCATGGCACCCATCGGGGACTATGGCACCTGGACGGGCGGTCGGTTGCGGCTGGCGCGGGAGGGGCTATAACGATTCACGATGGCAGAAGATCGACCGGATGATGTTTCACTGTTATTTCTGGGGACGGGGACCAGCGCGGGGGTTCCGATGATCGGGTGTCATTGCGAGGTGTGCGGCAGCGGCGATCCGCACGATAAGCGGACCCGGCCGAGCGTGGTGTTTGAATATGGGGGGATCAATGTGCTGGTGGATACTTCGCCGGAGTTGCGGTTACAATGCGTGGCCAACAGGGTGGACCAGATCGAGGCGCTGGTTTACACGCATGCGCATGCGGATCACATTATGGGGCTGGATGATGTGCGGCGGTTCAATGCGATCCGGCAGGGGCCGCTGGATGTCTGGGCGGATGAGAATACGCATCGGGCGCTGGAGCGGTGTTTTGGGTATGCGTTTCGCGAGCCGGACCCGGCCAGCAGATTGTTTCGGCCGCATCTGGTGAGGCGGGTGATCGATGGGCCGTTCGAGGTGGCGGGGCGGATGTGGACGCCGATCCCGCTGGTCCATGGCGCGATGCCCGTGCTCGGCTTCCGCGTCGGCAATGTCGCCTACTGCACGGATGTGAGCCGGATTCCGGAGGCATCGTATGCGCTGCTGGAGGGGCTGGAGGTGCTTGTGCTGGATGCGCTGCAGCATAAGAAGCATACGACGCATTTCAGTTTTGAGGAGGCGGTGGCGGAGGCGCGCAAGATCGGGGCGAAGCAGACGTGGTTCACGCATATCGCGCATGGGCTGGGGCACGCGAAGACCAATGCGATGCTTGAAGAGGGAATCAAGCTGGCGTGGGATGGGCTGCGGGTTGAAGGGCCGAAATCAAATGCTGAATGATGAATGATGAATGATGAATGATGAATGATGAATGCTGAATTTTTTCATCATTCATCATTCAGAATTCAGCATTCACCATTCCCTCACGGCAACTGCCACTTCCGCCGCAATATCCACTCCAGCCCCAGCAGCCCCACCACCAGCATCCCCTGCATCGGTAGATCGTAATGCTTATCCCACTTGGGATTTTCCCCCCACAGCGCCATCCCCGCGCGGATCCAGTTGGAGAGTCTTACGGTTTCGCTTTTGGCCTCCAGCGCGCCTTTGTCGGTTTTAATGAGCTCGTCTATTAAGGTGGGGAGCTGCTCCAGGCGGTAGTGGAAGCCTTTGGTGCGGTCCGCCAGTTGCGCCATCAAGGTTGGATTGGACGCGATCTTGAGCATCTCATCGGCCGGTGGGATCACCGAGAAATTCAGCGTCTGCTTGCCGAGCGGCTTGGCATCCTTGGTGGCCGACAGCTCGATCTGATACTCCCCCTTCTCCGGGTTGGGGATCGTCGCCTCATACATCCCCGTTCGCGATTCAACCGGGCCGAGCGGGAACTGCTTCACATCCTTGGTGCCCGTCTTTCGCAGCGTCAGATTCACCTGCGCGAACCGCGTCGCATCGCCACGCTCATCGCGCACCATGGCGCGGATCTTCACCGATTCGCCCAGTTGAAACAGCGACTTATTCAGCAGCCCCTCGATCCCCGCCCCGCGCTGGCGATTGCGGACATCCTCACCGGCCAGCCAGCGCACGAGCTGGCCCCAGAATCTGTTGTACGGGCTGTCCTGCCCCAGGCCGCGCAGGGGCAGATACCAGAGGTACGTCGTATCCACGGTGAACGCGGCCGAGCGGCCTTTGCCATAGCGCTCCACCGCCAGAACAATCTGCCCCCCCTGCCCATCAGGCCTCGGGCGGTCGGCGTGGGTGATGAGCACCTGCGCGCCCGATTTGGGCTTGGGGACGATCACGTTGCCGCGGAGGATGGGGAGGGTCTTGGTGCCGGGTTTGTCATCGACGCCGAACCATTCGGCCAGGCCTTCCATGGCGGGATGGGTGGAGCCTTCGGCCGTGAGACGCGGGACGAATTCCGACTTCTCCTGTCCACTGTTCAGCGGCCCGGCGAACACCGGCAGCGCTTTCTCGATGGGCGAATTCTCGTACCCGCCCGGCCCGAAGGAGTTTTGGCCGCCGATCATCAGCAGGCCCGCGCCGGCCAGCGTGAGCTGCTCGATGGACTCCTGCTGGAACTTGGTGAGAAACGAGGAATCGAGATCGCCGAGGATCACCACGTCGAACTTCTTCCACTCCTCCATGGAGGCGGGCATCTTGGTAAACTTCTCCCCATCGACGGTTCCCGCGGCCGCGAAACGATCCTGCTGGATGCGCAGGAGCGAGGCGACTTCCACATTCGCATCGCGGGCCAGGGCGCGATTGAGCTGCGTGTACTCCGGGCGGACCCGGCCTTCCACGTAGAGAATCTTGATGCGTGGGTCGAGGGCCAGGCCCTGGAATTCCTGGCGGTTATCGATCGTGGAGCGCTCGCCGGCCACGGGATCAACCCATACCGCCAGCCGATGCACACCGACCGAGCGCGGCTTGTACGTCAGATCGACCGTCTGCCCCTCGCCGATCGGCTGGAGCACGAGCTTCTCCGAAGTCACATCGCCCGTCTGCTTGCCGGCCTGATCCAGCTCCGACATCTTCACATCGATCACGCGATTGGCCAGGGCGGAGGATTTGATCGTGATGTGGACTTTGGTTTCGTGATTCACCACGAAATCATCGCTGGTCTCGATATTGGCCACGGCGATGTTGGCCATGGTCGCCGACTCGGCCAGCTCCGACCCCACGCAGATCGTGTGAATCGGATGCGAGAAATAGCGGAGGGCATCGGGCACGGATGGAGATGTATTGTCGATCCCATCCGAGATCAGAACAAACGCCGCATCGCCGGCCGTCGCCTTGGGCGCGGCCGCAGTCAGCGCCATCACCAGGTCCGTCGCCTTGCCATCGGGTTGCAACGTCGCCAGATCGTCGGGATTCTTCACGCCCTCCAGGCCGGTCGCGAAGGTGAAATACTGCGGGATGAAATGATCCTTGATCCTGGGCAACTGCGGCTTGAGTGTCTGCCAGACCGACTGCATGCGGGTCGGGCCGTTCTGAACATCCGGGAAAGACATCGAGCCCGAGGCATCGACAATAAAAATCAGCGGCCGCTCCGGTTTTGGCCGGCTGGTCCAGCGCATGATCGGATCGAACAGCATGGCCACCAGCATCGCCAGGGCGATCGTGCGCATGAAGAGCAGAACCGTCAGGCGGATCAGCCCAAGCTGGGGGAGGAGATTGAGGTAGAAGGTGAAGGAGATCAGGATGAGGGAGATAAAGGTCCAGACCATGCCGATGAAGCGGTCATGGAGCGAAGGCAGCGCCACGACGACCGCAGTGCCGGCGATGCCCGCCGCGATGAGAACGATGGCCGTCCACCCGCGAAAGCTCGTCCACAGGCGCGTGAGCAGCGCGTAAGAGAGCAGGACAATGGCCGTGGCGATGCAGATGAGAACCCAGAGGTCCCAGTCGCGCTGGCCGATGATGTCGAAGGTGAAGTTTTCCAATGTAGGGGCGATGGTGCCGGGGCTTGGTTGAAATTGGATGCCGATGCTGATCTTACACGATTGGACGGGGAACTGTTTAGTGGCACGGGTTCAAACCGCCTGCTGCGCCTCCTGAAGTCGATCGTGACAGCAACAGAGTCTTACTCCCTCTCCGGCATCCTCTTCGCCCGGCAGGGCGCACGGGCGTTGCCAGTGGTTTCAACCACTGGAAGGCAGCCCCAACCTTTTCCCTCACCCCGACCCCCGCCGATAAAACCGCCCCGCCCAACCCCCCCGCGCCGCCCCGGGAATGCCCCGCCGCGCCGATGCCAGCGCCGAT
>JBBRTW010000123.1:0-16122 GCA_038244055.1 Tepidisphaerales bacterium
CCAGCATGCCGCCGGCCAGGGCCAGGCGGCCGGCTTCGCGCAGGAGATTGCGGCGATTGAGGGGCTGGTCGTTCATGGCGCGCCTCCGGTTTTCGATTCCACGGCGGCGGTCGGAGCCAGGGGCAAGTCGGTGCGCTCTTCGAAGATTCGAACCACGCTGGTGCCGCGCTCAAGGACCAAAACCCGGCCGGCGGAATCGACGACGACATCCAGACCGACGACATTACCGGCGAATGCGGAGGGCGCGGCAACGACGCAATCGAATCGCCCATCGGCCAGATAGCGCTTGACGCGGGCGATCCCCTTCTCGGCGGTGATGAAGCGGCCATCGCGCATCAGGAAGAAATCGGTCGGATTGCAGCAGCCGGGGAAGGCCTGAATGCCGGTGCCCTGTGTGCCCCAGAAGCGTTCGAGCCGGCCATCCTTGGTGTAGTTTTCGAGGCGATGTCGGCCGGTGTCATTGAGCCAGATCGTTCCATCGGCGGCAACGGCGACATCGAGATGGGGGCTGGGGAGGAGGAGGCCTTCGACGCCGGTCTTGGGATCGCCGCGTCCGATCTCGTTGAGGATGCTGCCCGCGCGATCGGTGTGGATGAGCAGGCGCCGGCCGGAATCGGCGAGGTAGACATCCTCTCCGAAAACAGCGATGGCGGTGAGGTAGGCATCGCGCCCGAGGCTTGGCCACGCGGCTTTCTTGACGCCATCGACACCGTAGACTTCGACGCGATCCTTCAGCCCGACATAGGTCCAGCCATCTTCCGCGCCGAACACACAGAAGGGTGAATCGGCCAGTTTGATTTCGTGTTTCTCGGCCCGCGCGTCCAGGCCGATGCGTTTGATCGACTGATCGCCGGCGACCAGCAGGTTGCCGGCGGAGTCCAGGGAGATCGTTCGCGGCTTGGCGAGGCCGGTTTCGATCCGACCGGTCTCTGTGAAGCGGATCAGGGCAGGATCGACTTTTTGCAGATTGGTCAGGTCGTAGGCGGTGCCTTTTTCGAGGGCGCGGTCGCGCTGCTCGGAGGACTCGTGGACGTTGAGAAACAAATGGAGCGCGCCGGCGGGAAGGACCGCCAGGGCGACGCCGGCGGCGATGCGCTTGGCGGTGCGGTTACGGGGAGAAGGGGTTTGGTCGCTCATCGGGTCACCTCGCGCAAATCGAAGCATCCAAGGCGGGTCATATCCCGCGCGAACAGTCGGCCGCCCACCAGGGCCATCGGGCCCCAGGCATCGTGGCCGTGGTCAAAGAGTTTTCCCTGCCCGAGCACTTTGAACCCGGCGGGGTCCGCTTCGACCATCGTCATCGTTCCGGCATCGTTCATGACCATCACCATTCCATCCGCCACCATGAAGGGCCCGAGGCCAAAACGGTACTTGCCGCCGCTGGCCCACATCACCTTGCCATCGAGATTCAGACACACGAGCTGTGAACTGACAGGGATCACTCCATAGATGTACCCCTTGTAAAAGACCGGCGTGTGCTGTTCCGCGCCGAAAACCTCCGGTTTGAGTCGAAATAGCACCTTCGGGATGATCTTTCCGGCCTCCCCTGCTTCCAGTTTCACCATCATCGAGCCGGCTCCATATCCGCCGGTCAGGAGCATCCGATCACCCGGCAGCGGGAGGGGCGTCGGCACGTTGGCCATGCTGACTTTCCAATCGGGCAGTTCGAAGAGAACCTTGCCCTCCTCGGCCGACACGCCGACCACACCCGCGCTGGCGCAGTAGACGTAAGTTTTCCGCCCGCCGATCACCATGGTCGCGACGGAGGAATGGGTCATCTCCCATTTCTTCGGATTGGGCGTTTTCCAAACCGGCTTGCCGGTGGCGAGGTCGATGGCGACGAGGAGCGAATCCCCTCCGGGGGCGAGAATGACCCGGCCATTTTCAATCAGTGGATTCTGGCCGGCGTACCAGGGAGGAACCGTCGTCTTGTACTCCTTGACCATGTCGATGCCCCACTTGAAATCGCCGCTGACGGCGTCGAGGCAGACGATGTGACATTTCGGGCCGAAGCTCACCACGCGCCCATCGGCCACCGCGCAGACCGTGCGGGAAATCCCATGATTTCGGCCGATATCGATGGAATACCCGCGCCGCCAGATTTCCTTGCCATCGGAAGTCGACAGGCAGCGGAGGACATCCGCATGCGCGGTTTCATCGTAGTCGAGGAAGTAAGCCCGGCCATTCCAGACCGATGCGCCGGCGTAACCTTCACCGGTTTCGACCTCCCACAGTTTCGGCGGGCCGCCAGCGCTCCATTGCCGCGCGAGTTTGATGGTTTCGGAGTTGATGTTGTCCTGATGGTCGCCGCGGAAGCTCAACCATGCCCCCTTCAGATCGCCGGCGACGCCATCGCCTGTTTTCAATACTCCGGCCAGATCGACGGCGATGCCGCCGGCTTTGAGACTTTGATCTTCCAGGGGGATGCGCTTCTCGACGGCCGTGACACTGCGCGCGCTCCAAAGCCATTGGCCGATGACCAGCGCGCCGACCACCGCGGCGGCGATTGGGGCGATTAGTGAAAGCCTGGCCATGGTCATCGTGAACCTCATCCAGCCTGTGCCGGAGTAATAGGATATTTTTATCCTATTACGATGGGCGGGTGAGTCAAGGGGAAAGTTTCTGTTGAGAATCCCGATAATGAGCCCGGAGCGCCGGTCATGCTTCGAGTAATCGGTCCGGTATTCCGAACATTCATCAATTCGCTGGAAACCATGGCGGAATTGAGTTCAAACCCGGGGCTGGCCGGGCACACCCTTCGTGTCCGCCAGCGCCGGGGGCACGTCATATTTTAGTAAAGATCAGCCATTCGATTTCGCCAGGTTGAGGGGCGACTCGGGCGGGCGGCGGGCCGATGCACCGACGGCGCACCTCCCCACGAATCGCGTTCGAATCCGAATGATCCGGTCGGCATTTCCTTGACTACACCGCTTCGCACGCGGTGACTTCCGCCTCGAAGAGCAGATCGTCGCGGCAGACGTCGCCGATCACGACGATCCACGAGCAGGGGATGGTCTGCGTGAACTGCTTGAGGAACACATCCACGACATCCTGCGTTTTGCAGTAGGCGATCGCCTGGACGATGTTCTCCGGCGCGAAGTGGGCATCCTTCACCACGGCCAGCAGGCAATCGAGTGTCATGCCGATCTGGCCGGGGATGTCGCCGACGCAGCAGGTGTTGCCGGCTTCATCGATGGCGGCGGTGCCGGAGACGAAGAGCGAGCGGCCGGCCGGCGTCGGGCTGACGGCGGCGCGGGCGAACGCCGAGCCGTATTCGTAGGCGCTGCGCTGTTTGCCGGCGGCCGACAAACGCTCGACCTTTCCATTGGCGCCGCTGACGGCGAACATCTCAACACAGCATCGGCCGGCGCCGACGGGGGTCACGCCCATGCCGGTGCTGGCGGGGACCAGGGGCACATTGCCGCCATCGTTCTTCCGCAGCATGCCCCGCTGAATAAAGAGCTTGTTACGCATCAGATTGAAGTCGCCGTACCATTCGAGGATGTGATCGAGGTAGCACCAGGTGCGCACCACATCCTTCAATTCCATGCCGGCCTGCTTGAGGATCGCCTCGCCGCCTTCGAACACGGCGCGGGCCTGCTGCCCGGGCAGTTTCATTTCGGAAACCAGAAGGCCGCCGGTGGTCGCCCAGCGAATGCCATCCTGCGAGAAAGCCCAACCGACGATGGTCGATCCCGCGCGCAGCGGGCACCAATCGGTTGGTCCGCTGACGGCGTGAACCTGGATGCCGCCCAGCGCTCCATTGCCGCCGGCCAGGAGCCAATCGACCGGCGAGGCGGGCTCACTGGGGCGAATCGTGGCCTTGCGGGCCTTGTGATAAAGGCGGAGCTTGCCCGAGGGCACGAAAACGCGTTCCTTGATCACGCGCACGTTCCGCGCGCGAACCGTATCGTAAACCGCGCTGAACATCGCCTGGGCTTCTTCCATGGGATCGCGGTCGGCCTCGGGCGTGGCGCAGAGGTAGATCTCCAAGCCGCTCGTGCCCTGGAATTCTTTCACCTGTAGTTGCATGGGGTCACCGTCTCTTTCAAAGCCGGTCGCGGTCGCGACATGGATTCGGGCCTACATCCGGCCCACTTAATTGATTCTCACTCTTGTTCTCCAAAGGTTACCGCAAGGCCGGCAATGATGTTTGCACCCTTTTAGCAAGCGACGAAGCAATCCCACCAAATTGGTGTGATTCGCTGCAATCGATTGGTTTGCACCCGCTTTTGAGCGCGCGGGATCGCTCATTCCGCATGCGATTTCATGCCGATTTTCCCGGTGATTTTTGCGATTCCCGGCGATCGAGCGCAATAAAAACGCGCTGGTGGAAATAAAATCCACCAGCGCGTGATTAACGGATATCGCAGGTGTAATTACCTAATGGCCTTGAGCGCATCCTCCGCTTGCTTGCGAATTCCATCGTTTTTGCACTGGTCCACGACTGCTTTGAGCGCCTTTTGTTTTTGCGCCTTAGGCAGCTTGGCCAGCAGTTTGCTGTTGACGATGGCCGAGGAGGCTTCATCGGAAACGGTCGCGTCCGCTACAAAACTCACCAGCAGATCAAACGTTCCGGTTCCCCCCATTTCACGCAGGGCGGCGATGGCCGAACGCTTTTCTTCCAGGCGCGTCGCCAGGGGCAGAACCGCATTCATCTTCGCGAGTTTGTCCTTCTCGCTCAGCTTCTTGCTGCCCTGCACGAACTGGAAATAGCCGCGAAGCGCCAGCACTTTATGGGCTTCTTTCTTCGGCGCTTTGGCGAGCGCGGTGAGCGGCTCGAGAATGGCCGCGTCCTCCGGCCAGCGATTGGGCCAGGTCGAGAGCGTCCGCACCGCTTCATCCTTCACCGCATCGTCCTTATCCTGAACCGCCGCGACCACCGCCGCCAGCGCTTCGGGCCCGCCGCAGCCTTTGAGCACATGAAGGCCCATTTCGCGAAGCGATGGATCGTTGTCTTTTGCGAGCGGCATCACATATTGAACGCACACAGGTCCGACCCGGCCGGTGAGCAGATTCAGCGCCTTCTCGATGTTGGCGCGATCCTTTTGATCCTGCGTCTTCTGCGCCATGGCGGCCAGATACCCAGCCTGCTTCTCATCGCCCATCGCGCCGATGGTGTCGATGGCCGAGGCCCGCACGCCGGGGTCGGCATCCTCGGCCGATTTCAGAATGATCGGGAACGCGCCTTCGATACGGCGCTCGGCCGCCAGATCGACCAGCACGCCGCGCTGCGGACCCGTGGAACTCGAAAGTTGGGCCAGCAATTCGGCCTCGACATCCTTGCCCGGCAAACGCGCCAGGGTGGACCGGGCCGCCTGAGCGATATTCGCATCTTTGTCCACGGCGGCGCCGAGCAGCGTCGGGATGACCGAGGCATTGCCCAACGCTTCTAGGGCGGCGATGGCCGCGATGCGCACATCGGCCGGGCCGGCCTTGGCGGCCGCCACCAGCGTCGGCAGCGCCGCGGCATCACCGCGATCGGCCAGCACCGCGATCAGAAGCGCCTGGCGATCGATCGTGGTCTTTGCCAGCTCGGCCACGAGCGCATCGTTGACTTCCTTGCCGGGAACCTCGCGGGCCGCGCGCAGGCCGATGCGGAGGAAGGCGCGATCGGGCGAACGCAATTGCTCGATCAGGAGTGGAATCCCTTCGACGCCGCGCGAGACGATCGCGCCGCGCGTCCCTTCCTGAACGCGCTGCTTGGCGACCTCGGCTTTGCGAACCGCATCGTAAAGCTTAATGGCCGAATCGCGATTGCCGGCGGTTTGAAAACCCTCGGCGCAGTAGATGCAGCCCTGGGCCGCGGCCGACCGGGTTTCGACCGATCCGCCTGCCAGCGCACCCACCAGCACCGTCGCGGCCGAATCGCCGCCGATGTGGCCGAGCGCGGCCGCAGCCGCGCCGACAACTTCCACGTCCGAATCTTTCATCTTGGCGGTCAGCACTTCAACCGCCTTGGCATCCTTGCGCACGCCGATCGAGTTGATGACGCCGATCACCTGCTTGCCTTTGACCGCGCCCAGGCCGTCGCGCAGCGCCGCATCGGCCTCGGGACCGGGGATTGCTTCCAGCGCGATCCGGCACCAGGAATTCATTTCCGGATCAGGGAGCAGCGCCGCCAGCGCGGGCACGGCCGCCTTGCTGCCGATCACCGCCAGTTGCTTGCAGGCGATCGCCTTCTCCGGCTTGGGCGCGGACTTGATCACTTCGATCAACGCCGCCTCGCCGCCGGGGGGAGCCTTCAGGGCATCGTCCGCCCGCGCCGGCCCCGCACAAACCATCGCCAAACCCGCCGCCATACCAACCATGTATCTAAGCATCGTAATTCTCCGCCGACAATTCATTTAATGTTGTTGAGAAGCGTTGCGGGGTGGTGAAGCACCACCCCGCGTTGAAATGCCATTAGATCCGCCAGGGCTCGCGCAGCGCTTCGGAGCGCAGGCGATTGGCCTGTTCATCATTGGCGAACATCGTGGTCTTGGGATCGAACGTCACCTTGCGGTTGAGGAACAGCGCGATATTGGCCGCGTGGCAGGTGATATGGGACCAGCAGGCCGCCTCGGCGCTGGCGCGCGGCTGGCTGCGCGTCTTGACGCAATCGAGGAAATTGCGAATGTGGAAGTTGGCGGGATAGCCGCCGATCTTCTGGTGCCGGCCGGCCAGCAGAGCCGGGGAGCTGGCGGCGATATCGCCATCGTCGGCCGTTTCCACCCATCCGGTCTCGCCTTCGAATCTGACCGGGCAGGAACCCAGCGGGAGCCAGCCATCATCGCGAAGGACCAGCTTGACGCCGCTGGGGTAGACGGCGTGAAGTTCCTTGCCCGTGGGTTCATAAACGGTGCAGGCCGTGCCGTCGGAATCGGTGGCCCACTGGCAGAGATCGACGCAGTGGGAGCCCCACTCGAGGCAGCCACCGCCACCCAGCGCCCCGACGAATGCACCGCCCTTTTCAAAATGGAATCCGTTGGAGAGCGCTTTGTTGTATGGCCGATACGCGGCCGGTCCGAGGTATTGATCCCAGTCGAATTCTTCCTTCTTCGGCTCGGGCTCGGGAGCTTCCCAACCGCTCATCTTCGCGGTCAAACCCATCGGCCGGGCATGCACCGTGTGCAGCTTGCCGAGTTTTCCCTTTCGCGCCAGATCGATCGCATACATGAAATGCGGCAGGCTGCGGCGCTGCGTGCCGGCCTGGAAGACGCCGCCACTGCGCCGGAATGCATCGGCCAGCGCCAGGCTCTGCACGATATTCTTGGTGCAGGGTTTTTCGCAGTAGACATCCTTGCCGGCGCGCGAGGCGAGGATCGCCGCCGTGCAGTGCCAGTTCGGGCCGGTGGCGATCATAACCGCATCGATATCAGGCCGGCCCAGCAGTTCGCGCAGGTCTTTGTAGGTGGTGCATTCCTTGTTGCCATTGCGGGTGTCGGCGGCGTTCTTGGCGGCTTCGAGGCGCGTCTGGCGCACGTCGCAGACCGCCAGGCACTGCACGTCGTTCTCCGCGAGGAAGCAGCGGAAATCGTACGATCCGCGGTTGCCGATGCCGATCGCGCCGAGTGTGATTTTTTCGCTCGGGGGCGTCTGGCCGTCCAGGCCCAGCACGCGGCTGGGCACGATCATGGGCGCGGCCACCGCCATCGCACCAACGCCAACCGCTTTCTTGAGAAACTTCCGCCGGTTCAGATTTGTCTTTCGACTCATGCCGTACTCCTGTTTCCGCGTTCGAGATTTGAAACCTTCGCGGAAGAATATACCGAAACGGTCGTCTTGTCGCCTATTTGTGCGCCATCAATCCACATGATGTGAATGCGATGAGCCAGGCCAGCCCAACCTACTCACTGCTTCGGCACCTCTTTCGGCTTGTACAATCATCGACGCCATGAAAAAGGCCCGCACGGCAAACACCAGTGCAGGCCTGATCCGAATGCGAATTGAAATCATAATCAGCTCACGAGGCGGGATTTCACGTCCCTTTTCCGAGTAATTCCAGGTTCATGGCCCGGGGGGCTTCGGTTTCGGTCACGTTGCGATTGGCCCGGCGTTTGGCGTGGACCCAGTACATCGTCACGATCAATCCGGCGTTGAGCAGGGTGATCGGCAGGAACCAGAAGCCAAGGGTCATTTTCATTTCCGGCGCCAGCGTGATGGATTGGGGGTGGATATCCGGGAGCATGCGAGCCGAAAGGTAAACCAGCGGCACATCGAGAAATGCGACGATTCCATACGCGGCCGAGACCATTCCCTTGCGCTGCTCGGAATCGACCGATGAGCGGATCAGCAGGTAGACCACATATAAGAGCCAGAGGAGCAGGCTGAAGGTGAGGCGCGGGCTCCAGGTCCACCAGGAGCCCCAGGCGATCTTGCCCCAGATCATGCCGGTCAGGAGAACGATCGAGCAGAAGAAAACACCGGTCTTGGCAGCGGCCGATGCGAGATCATCCCACCAGGATTTTCGCTGCACCAGATATCCGATGCTGGCAATGAACACGGTCATGAAGGCCAGAAACGTATTGATGGCGGAGGGGAGGTGGAGATAGAAGATTTTCTGAACCGGCCCCATGGTTTCTTCAGTCGGCGCGTACAACAACGCCAGCACGACGGCCGCGCCCAGAAGGCCGGCCGTCAGCGCCCAGTAGATTGCGATCACCATTTTTCCCGGCGTTTTCATAATTGCTCCTACGGCTCGAGCACCCATTCAAACAAGACCCAGCTCGCCACGAGAAAAATCACATCGAAAGCAATAATAACCGCCAGGGCTTGCGCGCCCATGTCTTCGCCATCGCGAAAAATCCGCAGCAGCGCCTGGGTGGATGAAATCACCAGCGGCAGCGCCAGGGGGAAGACGGTCAGGGCGAGAAGGCCGCCTTGCAGGCGGGTAGAGCTGACGACGGCCGAGAAAAGCGTACCGACGGCCGCGAAGCCGATCATTCCCAGGGACATGATGCCCGCGAAGCGCCAGGGGGCGGCCGACAGATCGAACGAGAAGAACAGCACGCCGGCCGCCGTCACCACGCTGGCGACGCAGAGCATGAGGGCCAGGTTGGTGATGAGCTTGGCGAAAAAGATCACGCTGCGATCGACCGGAGCCATCAGCAGCCCCGCCAGCGCCGCATCGGCACGCTCAACGCCCATCGTTTTCTCAAAACAGAGAACGCCACTGAAAAGATATGCGGTCCATAAAACGGCTGTTGCGGCCAGCCCGGCGCCCCCCTGCTGCGCGCCCAGGCCCAATCCGAGCACGACGACGATCAATACGCCCAGCACCACGACCAATCCGACGGTCTGCCGGCTGCGGGCTTCGATCCGCAGGTCCTTGCCGACCAGCAAACTAATTTGTTGAATCGATCGTGTCATGCGCCGCTCACTTCAATCAGCACCTGACTGGCATTCAAACTCTGTGCCGCGGCGTCGATGACAATCCGGCCCTTGCGCATGACCACCGCCCGGCTGGCCAGTTGCAGGCTCTGGGAAATATCGTGATTCACGAGCAGGATCGTCTTGCCGGAGTTATGCAGATGCCGCAGGAGTTGCTCGGTCGCGGCCACCGAAGGCGCATCGAGCCCGTCGAAGGGTTCATCGGCCAGGATCAGTTCCGGATCGTGCAGCAGCGACCGCGCGATCGCCACGCGCTGCACCATCCCCCGGCTGAATGATTTGACGGGGTCATTGGCGCGGTTGGAGAGGCCGATGACTTCGAGGAGCAATTCGGCCCGTTTGACCGGCTCGGCGATCCCGTAGAGTTTCGCAAAAAAGAGCAGGTTTTCCCGGGCGGTCAGCTCCCGATAGAGCATGGATTGGTGGGCGATCAATCCGATCCGGCGGCGCAGCTCGGCCGAATCGCGGCCGACGGTTTTACCAAATAATTCCAGCGTTCCCTCAGTCGAGCGCGCCAGTGTGGCGATGACTTTGAGGAGTGTGCTCTTGCCCGCGCCGTTGGCCCCCAAAACGGCCGCGAATTCGCCCCGGCCGATTTCCAACGTGATGTCCTGCAGGATAGGGCGGCCATCGATCGCCATGCCCAGGCCGACTGTCTTAATGGGCGCAGCCGCCACGATGACGGCTGCCTCCATCGAAGATTGAAGCGCCGCCAGGCTCACCGGCTGGCTCCGCTGACTTTGCTGACCTTGCCCTTGGCCATCACCACCACGACGCCGACGGTGACAATCGCCGCCGCGCCGACGCCGCCGATGATCTTGGCCGCATCTGGAATGCCCGAGGGTTTTCCGCCGGCGACCGCGGCCGCGGGCGCGCCAGCGCCTTCAACCGGATCGGCGCTGCCGGTGGCTCCGGCGGGAGCGGGCTTGACGGCTTTGAGTCCGGAAATCGTGAACTGAATGCGCTCGCCGGCTTTCTGCGGCGGGACTGTGTAGAACCGCGAGTTCTCACGCAGATTCATTCCCGGTTTGACTTCCATCTTCTTGAGCATCGTTGAAGTCACGGTCGTGCCGTCTTCGGGGAGGAAGACGAAGATGCTGCCGGTTGCGGCCGGGGCTTCGAGGTTCACATCCACGCTGTCGTTCTTGGCCGGGAGGAAATAGCTGTACTGGAATTCGGCCGTTCCCGGTTGAAGGGCCGCGCCGTAGACGAGCTTTCCATCGGCTTCGGTCAAACCGCCGGAATTCTGCACCTTCTGCGCGGCTGGCGGAAGAGTTACCGCGAGCGTAATCGGCGAACCGCCGCCAATCGCCTTGCCCAGCCAGGAGCGATCGCCGGGATTGAAGACCGAAACCATCTCGGTGATGGCCAGTCCATCGGGGGCCGGCGTGACGATCACATGCCGCATCCGCAGTTGCCAGGCCGGCTCCTGGGTCGTCGATTCGAAGACGTGCATCTCGATATCCTGATCGCGATGCGCTGCATCCATCACATTCCCGGCCGATCGATACTCGACGCCGCCATGCTTGATCGTGATGAGCGGCTGAACGGGAATGCCGACCGGGATTCCGGTCACCTTCACTTCGCCCTTGTCGGAGAGCTTGCTCTCGGCGCGGCCGACGACCTGACCCTGGCCATTGAAGTATTCGAGGATGACCACGTCAGCGCCGATGGCCGGGGCATCTTTGCTCGATTGAACGGCTTTGATGGTGATGGAGCCTTTGGCGGTGGGATCGCCCACGCCCGGATGCCCGGCCGGCAATGCGCCATTACCACCCGGCGGTGGAATCTGCGGATGGCCGGAAGGAAGAGCCGGTTGCTCACCCGCGCCTGGCACCTTTGGATGACCCGAGGGCAGCGCGGGCTGTTCCTCGGCCGGCGGCATTTTCGGATGGCCGGCGGGGAGATCGGGAGTCTGCTGTTTGGGTTCGACCTTGGGATGGCCGGCCGGGAGTGGGGGCGTGTCGGTCTTGGCGGGTTCGCCGCTATCGGCCAGCATGAGCGGGCGCGTGCCCGTGTCCTGCGCCGTGGCACTCGCACAGGCCATCAGCATTCCAGCACTCATTGTCGCCGCGATCATCCAAATCGGGGATTTCATATTCAGCCTCATCTTCGTTCTATGGGTTTGCAATTCTATCGAGTCGTCGCGGGAACCGCCCGCGCCGGGCGGTCCGCGTTGGCCTTGCGGGCAACGGGAATGGTCGCCGCCGCCACTTGCTCGGGCGCTTCCGCTGAGATTCTGCCCGGGATCAACCGGGGCAACAGGCAGAGTACGCCGCCGGCGCTCATCACGATGCCGCCGATCCAGAGCCAGGCGACCAGGGGGTTGATGATCATTTCAAGCGTAACTTCTGCCACATGTCCCTGCCGATCGACGTCCCAGCCGGCCACAGTCACATAAGCATCCCGCCGCAGGGTGGACCAATTGGCAACCTGGGTGCTGGAGTCCTCGGCCTTGTTGTAAAAGCGCCGTTGGGGCTGGAGGGTAACGACCTGACCCGTTGGATCGCGTAGCAGGACGGTGGCCTCGGCGGCCTGGAAATTGACGCCCGCAACCTGCTCGAATTTTTCCAGGCGGGCGCTCCAGCCATCGCCGATATCTTTCGATATTCCTGGCACCAGGGTCATGGCCTTCTTCTCACCGTACAGGCTCGATCCGGCGATGCCGATCATCACCATGAGCATGCCGACGTGGATCGTCTGACCGCCATAGCGGCGGTGGTTTCCATCGATCGTGCGAACGACCGCAAGCAACGGATTCTCGTGTTCGAATCGAACCCGCTTGATTATGGTTACAGCCAAATCCCAAAGCACGCTGACGGTTGCGATTCCGACGATGAGCGCCGTTGCCAGAGCCCAGGGATTGGTGATGCGCCAGATCACGGCCAGCAGCGCCATCACTAAGACGCCGCCAATCACGGGCGCGACAACCTGTTTCTTGAGATTCTCGGCCGCGTTCTTGCCGTAGGACAGGAGCGGGCCGAATGCCATCAGCGCCATCAGGCAGACGCCCATCGGCACAACGGCCTTATTGTAGAAAGACTGCCCGACGTTGATCTGATTGCCGGTGACGGCTTCGCTGATCGCGGGGAAGATCGTTCCAACCGCGGTCACCGCGGTCATGATCAGAAGGAGGACATTGACCACCAGGAAAGCGCCCTCGCGGCCCCAGATCGTCTCCAGCGGGTGCTCGGCTTTGAGCAGCCGGCGACGCCAGATGATCATGATGAAGCTGGCGAGAATCGTGGTAATAAGGAACGCGAGGAAGAAGTCGCCGATCAGAGACTTGCCGAAACTGTGAACGGACTGCACGACGCCGCTGCGCGTGATGTAAGTTCCGAAAATGCAGAGGATGAAAGTCAGGGCGAGGAGAATCGCGTTCCAGACCTTCAACATCCCGCGCTGCTGTTGAACCATGATCGAGTGGAGCAGCGCCGTGCCGGTCAGCCAGGGCAGGAGCGATGCATTTTCAACCGGATCCCAAGCCCAATAGCCGCCCCAACCCAATTCGACATACGCCCACTGCGCGCCCAGAAGGATGCCAACGGTGAGGAACAACCACGCCGCCACGGTCCACCGGCGGATGGCCAGCACCCACTGATTATCCGCCCGCTTGGCCCAGAGCGCGCCCACCATCATCGCGAAGGGAATCGCAAATCCGGCGTAGCCCAGGAACAGCAGCGGCGGGTGGGCGATCATGCCCGGATCCTGCAGCATCGGGTTGAGGCCATGCCCATCGGCCACGATCTCGTCAGCGGGAAGCGGAATAAACGGGTTGGCGGCGAAGAGCATCAGGGCCGCGAAGAAACCGCAGATCAGGGCAAGCGTGGCGGTGGTGACGGACTGCTCGACGGTTTTGTGCTTCCAGGCCACCAGCGCGGCGATCACCGCCATCGCGGCGATCATCCAGGCCCAGAGGAGCAGGCTGCCTTCCTGACCGGCCCAGAACGCGGCCAGTTTGTAGCCCATCGGAAGGGCCTTCTCCGTAAAGCGGGCGACGTATCCGAGGCTGAAGTTGCTGTCGATCAAAGCGCCCAAAAGCGCGATCGAGGCCAGCGTGAAGCAACCGAATACGGCCACCAGGGAGAGCCGCGCGGTCTTGAGCGCGCCGGCCGAGTCGAATCGCCCGGCCATCAACGACGCCAGAAAGGCGACGGCGGCCGCGAGCAGTGCGAGTGTTAATCCGATATTTCCGATCAAAATACTCATGATCGCTTCTCCACTGCGGTGTGCTTGGCGTCGTACTTGCTGGCGCACTTGGTCAGCAGCACATCGGCTTCAAAAGTGCCGGCCGAATTGAGCTTGCCTTCAACCACGACATTGGCATCGGCCTTGAACAGGTCGGGGATTGTACCTTTGTAAATCACAGGCAGGCGGGTTCCTTTCGATTCGAGGAAAAATCCTGCCCGCATTTGCGCCGATTGGATATCCAATTTTTCCGCCCCAACGGTGCCCATTAAACGCACCCGTTTCTTCTGCTGGGCCGCATCCTGCATAAACTGATCGACCGGGACGTAGTACACCCACCCCTGCTGGGCGCCGGCGTAGGCGAGATAGCCCACCGCGCCGGTGAGTAGAAGTCCTGCGATCCAAAGTTTTCGAGACAGCTTGGTCATAAATGCTCCGGGGACTGTTGCCACGGAACACTATCACAAGCCCGGTGCCACGATCCAAGCGAAAAATATATTTCCCAACCCTAATGCGGACCACGACTTGCGCGATAACTCGAATCTCAACCGGACCTGCCAACTCTCATTCCTGAGAGCAGGCCCATTTCCCCCCTTCCTGTAGGCGGGAGGGTTTTGGTTAGCCGGGATGGCAGCTCAGGCAGAGGGCGCTCTTGAAATTGGACATGACCAATTGCCCCGGCTGGCGCGAGTAGGGGCTGTGGCAGGAGCCGCAACCAACCGTGCCTTCGAAGAGGCGAATCCGCGAATCGCGCACCTGGGCGGCGACGGTCTGCGCCGGCCCGCGCGAATAATTAACACCGACTGGATGCGAATTCCCAAAAACACCCGCGCCGGGTGTAGGACGGGTCGAAACGGCGGATGCGGTCGCCCCATCATGGCAGGTCAGGCAGTTCTGCGATTCGGTATCGAGCTCGTTGATGATGGCGGCGGGTTTGCGTCCCGGCCAGGCGAGATGCGCCTTGCCGATGCCCGCGCCATGCTTGGAGGTGGAGTCGGCGATGTGGCATTCCATACATAATAGCTCGGAGGCCGCCCCAGTTCGCAGCAGGGCATCGCCGGTTGCGCGTGCGCGGCCTTGGATTGCATGATCCGGCCCCGGTTCGTAGTGACAGGTCATGCATGTCATCCGCCCTTCACGAAGCGGAAGATTCGAACGCATGCCGACCTTCGGAATCACATCGATCGGATGCGAGAAGAGCGGATCCACCTGATGGCACTTCAGGCATGAATCGCTGGCGGCGGCGATGCCCGGCCCCAGTCGCGCTGCGCCGACGGCCGACTGGGGCAGCATTACCGCCACAATCGCTACGATCGCGATTCCCAGGAGTAAGAGCATCCTGTTTCGGCCCGCAAATCGATTTGCGGCACCCACCGCTTGTGTTGTTCCCATAATCTCTCCCGTTCCCGTGGTAGCACTCTCCATTTCTTCGGTCGGAACAGGGGCCGACTTGGGCAGGCAATCAATTCAGACACTCCAGAGGCCGGGAATGGGTTATCGGGAGTCTTCTCAGTCTTGAGATGTGCGGGATCACATCCCCCTCTAATTCCTGCGATTTCGGGGTTTTAATAGCGGTTTGCAGGGCACTGGAGGGTGGTACAGAGGTTGCTCTTAATGACAGCAGAAGCATGGTGCTTCTTAAAAACTTAACGGACAGACGCGGACGGGCGGCGGGAACCGCACTGCGATCTACAAACACTCATACCCGCAAAGCAAGGAGTCTTTATGAAAATGTTCAAGCTACTCGCGGCCACCGTGGTCGCCGGCTTATTCGCGACGACCAGCCAGGCAGGCATCGTCGGCTCGAAGCACGATTTCTCTTCCAACGCGTTTCAGGGCAAGGTGCAGATCTGCGTTCCCTGCCATGCCCCCCACGGCGCCAATAACGCCGCCAAGGGCAACAACGGCAGCGGCCCGCTTTGGAATCACGCGGTCGGCGATACCAGCCGCACCTATGTGTTCACCGCCTACGATTCAGCCGGCGTCGGCACGGTCGAGACCGGCATCAAGCTCGACCCCAATACTATGCTGTGCATGTCCTGCCATGACGGCACCATCGCCCTCGACAGCTTCGGCGGCGTGACCGGCAGCAGCTTCATCGGCACCGGCGGACGAGTCACCCTGCCCGGCGCGGGCAATGACCTGACCGGCACCCACCCACTGGGCAGCAATGCGGCCTACCCGACCACCGATGGCATCACCGCCAGCGCACCCTACATGGTCGCCCCCTACCTGCTCAAGGGCCAGAAGCTCGATACGGTCGTCGGCTCCCCCACCTTCAACACCTACATCAGCGACTCGACCAAGACGTCGAACATTGGCGCACTCAAAGTGCTCGACGGCAAGTGGGTGGTTGGTTGCACGACCTGCCATGAACCCCACAATCGCAAGGGCACCTCGCCTGGCGTCACCAATATGCTCTGGATTGCCAACAACGGCTCGTTGGTCACCAACGGCAACGGTACAGTTCCGGGCAGCGGGCTGTGCCTCAGCTGCCACAAGAAGTAATGCATGAAGAACCGAACCGCCCCCGGGCCGGCGCAAGCCGGCCCGGGAAGCGGC
>JBBRTW010000124.1:0-16121 GCA_038244055.1 Tepidisphaerales bacterium
CGCGGCAGCGAATGGATGGCGCGGTCGGGCGATCCGGTTCGGAACATGGAAAGCGCCGAACTGGGCAAGAAACTTCAGGAAGCCCTGAACATGCTTCCGGAAAAGCAGCGGCTGGCGATCATCATGTTCACGATCGAGGAGATGCCGCAGAAACAGGTGGCCGAGTCGCTGGAGTGCAGTGTAGAGGCCGTCAAGTGGCATGTCTTCCAGGGACGGAAGAAATTGAAGGAGATGTTGAAGGAGCATATGTAGGGGCAGAAGTTAGAAGTTAGAAGTTAGTAGCGAGAAGAAAAAATGGACCTTGAGCAGCTTGAGTTTGCGATTTCGCGGTATCTGGAGAGTGATCTCCCGGATGCGGAATCGCGCGCGCTCGAGTTGCGGCTTGAGTCGGATGAATCGGCGCGGGCGCTTTTGGCGGAGCATCGGAAGCTGACGGAAATGCTGCGGGCGCTGCCTGGACCGGAGGTGGAGGGCGTCGCGGCCTGGGGGGAACTGGCGGGGGATTTTTCGGCCGTCATAACGGGCACGGTGGATGAGCAGGCGCATGCGCAGGATCAAAAGCTGAATGTGATTTTGCAGTCGGCCGGTGCGACGCCGGAAGTGGCGTGGGAGGCGCTGGCGCACCACATTTCCGCGCGGCTGGATGTAGAACTGGTGGCGACGGATGAATCCGATGAGCAGTTGGATTCGATGTTGCGGGCCGCACCGATCCCGAATGTGAACTGGAATGGGCTGGCGGGGCGGATTTCCGATGAGATCGCGCGGGCGGCCCAGGTGAAAGAGGCGGAAGATCGCGCGGCGGAACAATCAAGGCGCGGCCGGGTTTTCTCGATCGGGTGGAAGAATTTTGGACGATTGGCCGTCGCGGCGGTGGTAGTCATCGCGGCGACGATCGGATTCCGGGCGATGATGAATCAATCGGGCAGTGAAACGGGGCCTGGGGCGGTGGCAGTGGGTCCTGGCAAGGGCACGACCGCGATGGCTGTCGCCATTGTCGTTGGCCCGCAGGAAGAAAAAGCGGCGGGGCCGGCGGTGTCGGAGATTTCCATCGGCCCCGCGCCTTCTTTCGCCAGCGCTCAAAACGATGAAGAGTACGCTTCCTCATCGTCCCGGTCGCCGGTGGTGATCGCGATGCCGGTCCGTCTGGCCGAGGATACGAGCCCGCTCGGGTTCGAGTGATTTTTCATTTCCATGAATTGCCCCTTTGCAACCAAACCGCTCCGCCGCGAAGATGACGGTGCGGAATGGTCTTATTGTGGTGCAGGCTTTCAGCCTGCTGATGCTTGTAGTGCAGGTCCTCAGCCTGCGATTGTTTTGCAGGCTGAAAGCCTGCACCACAACCGATGAAGGAGTTCCCATGCGACGTGCTTTGTATTCCATGCTCCTGATGCTTTGCCTGGCCATCCCGGCCAGTGCGCAGCCGACCACATCCTCCGGCCTGATCAACCAGCAACTCGATCAGCAGGTGAAGCTGAGCCTGTCGGGCACGCTCTCGCAGGCGATGGAGCAGATCGCCAAGGCAACCGGTGTGCCGATCGAAGCCCAGCCGGCGGTCTGGGAACTGCTGCCCTGGGGCAAGGATACGGCCGTCACCGCCACCTTCGAGAATCAAACGCTTCGCCAGGCGCTGGATGCGATGACCAAGCGGCTGGGGCTGACCTTCGCGCTCAAGGATGAAGCGGTGGAGTTGCAGCCGATGCCGGCGCTGCGGCGATTGGGCCGGAAATCGACCGTGACCGAATTGCAGGCGCTGTACGCGCTGGCCTCGACACCGCTGGAATTCAAATCGGATAAGCCGCAACTCAAGGACCTGGTCGAGGCGATCGACCTGAAACTGGCGGCCGGCAAGACGCAGTACCAGGTCGTCAATCGCAGTTCGACCTCGCCCGACAAGGTGCCGCAGAATGCGCCGGTTGCGGTGGGGCGCGATGTGTCATTGCTCGATGCGCTGGAGGCGATTTCCAGCCAGACGCCGGCCACCTGGTATCCCTGGGGCCGCGATATCATCATTCTCGCCAAGCAGGATCAGACCCGGCGGCTGTTGAACAAGGATATCACGCTTCGGCATGAGGGGACGGATGTCGGGCAGGTGCTGGCCGAGCTCTCCGCGCGGAGCGGAGTGCGATTCACCTATGAGCCGGGCTGCATCCAGGCGCTTCCGCCACAGGTCCGGAATATCAAGCTGGTTCTGAGCGCGACGGTTCTGGATGCGCTGGAGGCGATCTCGGGCGCGACGGGGTTGGGGTATATCGTGAAGGATGATGAGGTGTATGTCTGGAACACCTCCACCGCGCCGGGCGGGCAGGCGCGGGATCGGGCGATCGGCTGGTTCCAGACCGATTCAGGGATGATGCTCATGATCACCGAATCGCAGTGCCCCGCGGACATTCGGGAGTTTCTGGAGACGCAGAAAAAGAAGCAATTCGAGGCGATCCGGAAAATGATGGTGGAGCAGGGATTCAAGCCCAGCGCAACGGTGGGAACGACCACATCCCGGCCAGTGCCGGAGAAGCCGATTCCACCGACGCCCGCACCCACGCCATCGCCCACGCCATCACCAAGCCCCGCGCCGACGCCTGCGCCGGGAAAAGACTTGTAAAACTACGTCGAACCGCGTAATTGAGCCGAGCCCTCACCCCTACCCTCTCCCGCGTACAGGAGAGGGAGTAAGGCGGATTCGCCCGCCATTGCCCATTCCCCCCGCCATCGCGTACAACCTCCCCTCGAAGGAGAACTCTTGGACGCATCGCTTCGCAACCGCCTCACTTATGGCCCGATCATGCTCGCCGCCCTGCTGGGGCTGCTGTATCTGGATCATTTCGTGCAGAAGTACACACAGAAGGAGGGCGACCGGCAGGGGATGGTGCGGGAGACCGATGAGCGCGTGCGCTGGGCGCGCTGGCGGGCGGATTATGAGATGCGCGGGCAGCCAATCCCCACCACGCGCCCGGCCGACCCACCCGAGATTTATTATGGTGTCGGCGGGGTGGGCATCCTCATCCTACTGCTCTTCATCCTTCCCCTGGGCACGCAAGAAGTCGCTCGGCTTTTCACGGCCGAGAATGTGCAGCCGTACCGCTTCATCTCGGCCGCCGGTTCGGGGTCGCTGGTGCTGCACGCGTTCATGACCCAGTTCCCGGCGTTTCAACCGGTGGCGGCCTCGTCTCTGGCGTTCATCATCGTATTCGTCATGCTCTTCGCCGCGCTGCGCCGGGCGTGGGAAAAGCAGACGCAAGGCGCGATCGTGGCGATGGCGGGGACGGTCCTATCAACGCTCTACCTCGGCGGCCTGGGATGGTTCCTGATGGCGCTGCGGGTCAAGCATTCGTTCAAGGCCTCCGGGGTGCAGGGGGACACGATCATCATCGTAATGATCCTGCTGGCCGTAAAATTCACGGATGTCGGCGCATTCTTCGGCGGGAAAACCTTTGGCCGACACAAGATGATCCCCTGGCTCTCCCCCGGAAAGACATGGGAAGGCTTGTTCTGCGGACTGGTGACGGCCGGGCTCGTGGGAATGGCACTCGCCCCGCGCATCAATCCACCGGTCTACCCGCTGCCCTGGTGGAAAGGCTTTATCTTCGGCGTGGTGATCGGCGGGATCGGGCAGTTGGGGGACCTGCTGGAATCGCTGATGAAGCGCGATGCAGAGGTGAAGGATTCGGGGAAGTTGATCCCGGGGTTTGGGGGAATCCTGGATGTGATCGATTCGCCCCTGCTGGCGGCGCCGTTTGCGTATTTGATGTTTAGTTTGTTCTGACGTAGGGAATTCGCCACGGAGACGCGGAGACAAAGAGGATTCATTAAGGGATTCTGTTATTATTTTGGGATGAATCGATTCCATCCCCTTCTTTCGCGGATTATGGGATTCGCAATTCTCGCCTGTATCTCGTCCCCATCTTGGGCGACCGAGAATGCACAACAGATTGCGTCGGCTCCCATCGATCACGGCCTCCGCGTCTTCATGACCGGCCACTCCTTCCACGCCGGCGTCCGCGCCCAATTGGGTGAGGCGGCCGAGTCGGCGGGAATCAAGGATCACAAGCTGGCAGGCTCGCTCTTCATCGGCGGCTCGCGGGTCATGCAGATTTGGAGCGTGCCGGATACGAAAAACTCCGCCAAGATCGCCCTGCTGGCCGGCAACGTCGATGTGCTGACGACCTCTCCGCATGCACTGATCCCCGACCCGGGCCTCGATCATTTTGTGGAACTCGCACTCGCTCACAACCCCAATGTGCGGGTGACGGTGCAGCAATCCTGGCCGGCCTATGACACGGTCGATGCCCACGACCCCGACCCGGCCGCCGCGCGTGCCAAAAAGCCGCTGGACCGCGATGTGATGACGGGCGCGAAGCTGACGGAGATGTTCGCGCCGTACACCAAATCGCTGGCGGATCAGATCGATGCGCTGAATAAATCGGCCGGCAAGCAAGTCGCATTCTGCGTGCCGACGGGAATGGCCGTGATCGCCCTGCGCGAAAAGGTGCGCCTCGGGCAGGTGCCGGGAATCAAGACGCAATCCGAGATGTTCCTCGATCGCATCGGCCACCCCGATGCGGCCGTGCAGGCGCTCAATACCTACTGCCATTTCGCGGTGATTTACCGCCGCACGCCGGTGGGCCTGCCGGCGCTGAAGGTGCTCAGCAAATATCCCGAGAAGGAGCGGGCGGCGATTAACAAGATCCTTCAGGAACTGGCGTGGGAGACTGTGACGGGGGAGGCGCGGTCGGGCGTGACGATGGGGAAGTAAAAGCTCCCTTTACCTCCGCCCGGCCTGACGCAGAACGCCATCGGCCCACGCTTCATCTTCCAAGTTGAGCGACGGCACTGGAGGCTTGGAGTAATCGATGTCATCGTACCGGCCAATGGCATAGATGCGATCGATTGATGGCTGCAATTCAAGCCGCACATGACTTTCACCCCGCCGCAGTGGCACTGGTACCGGCGGGATCGGCGCTCGCAGCGAAATCGGATATGCCTCCCAGCGCCCAGGCAGCCAGCCTTTGCGGACACAGACGACGTATGCCTTACGTTCTTTAGCGGGTAGATCGTCTTGCGTTATCGACAGGCGCTCGCGCGTTCCGCGAAGCAAGTCGATTTCAACCACACTAACACCTGCCTGCTGATAGTCCTTAAGCCTCTGGCGATAGCGGTCGTTCAGCTTTCCGGCCCCTTTGCTGTCGGGGGTGAGAACCTCGATTGCAGTCACCAATTGCTCTCCACTGCTGACATTGAGTATCTGATTCCAGCGCTCAATGCAGGGATTGTCATCGCCTTCTTCGATGAAAATGTTCTCCTCCGTTCGAATGCACAAGGCATCAGGAAGAAGTGCAGAAAGAGCCTCTGCAATATAAACTGTCATGCGGGTTCGGACGTCGCCCCAGTGGCGTTCCAAATAGGGGTCCATTCCTGGAAAGGGGCTTTTCACATCGAACGATTATATTCGCTGTGATTCACTTTTCAGAGATGAATTTCGACGATAGATTGCAAATCCCTTGTATCGCCCCCCTTCAATGGCGAAGATATCCACGCCGATTCCCCTCTTCCGCAGGAGTTTTCCATGTCCAACCCCATTTCCCGCCGATCCGCACTTACCGCCGCCGCGCTAGGAGCCATCGCCATGTGCCCACACCTTGAAGCCGCCGATGCGCCGCCCGCCGCGCCTACATCAGCAGCCCCGCCCGAGGATTTCAGGGTCTCCAACAAACGCATCCATCAATCCGCCATGGCCTCCGTGCTGACGATCGCGCCGGATGTCATCATCGAAGCCTGCCACAAAATGGACATGGCGGCCGTGGAAGCGATCGGCTCGGACCCCAAGCGCCTGGCGCGGGTGCGCGAATTGGGCATGAACATCGGCTACATGGGCGGCCACGGCTTTGTGAAAGGCCCGCTCGACCCGGCCAACTGGGCCGAGTGCGAATCCAAGCTCCGCGCTGGCATCGACCTGGCGGCGCAGTTCGATTGCAAGAATGTCATCACCTTCACCGGTTATCGCGTCAAGGGAATTTCCGATGAGCAGGCCAATGCCAACTGCATCGAGTTCTGGAAAAAGCTGATGCCGTACGCCGAGCAGAAAAAGGTCAATCTCATCCTGGAGATTCTCAACACGCGCGACAACACGCATCCGATGAAGGGCCACCCGGGGTACTATGGCGATCACGTCGACCTCTGCATCGATCTGATCAAAAAAGTCGATCACCCGCGGATGAAACTGCTCTTCGACATCTACCATGTGCAGATCATGGATGGCGATGTCATCCGCCACATCCGCCAGCACAAGGATTACATCGCCCACGTCCACACCGCGGGCGTGCCCGGCCGCACCGAGCTCGATGAAAAGCAGGAGCTGAATTACCCCGCCGTCATGCGGGCGCTGCTGGAGATCGGCTACACGGGATTCGTGGCGCAGGAATTCATCCCGACCTGGCCGGATAAGGTGGCGGCGCTAAGGCATGCGGTGCGAGTGTGCGATATTTGATGCGGAAGATGAACCACGAAAAACACGAATAGCACGAATAGCAAAAAGAAAAGAGAGAACCAGAAAATAGCGGGGAATGGGCATTTGTTTCGCCATGATTCTCGATGCGGGCTATGATTTCTGATGATTCGAGGTGCGAGCATGACAATGACCGTTGCAACGCCGCCGATTTCACCGGAAGGAAACGCCGTTATCATCGACGGCGTCGATTGGGAAACGTATTCGCGGCTGCTCGGGCTGCTGGGCGATAAACACGTCTTTCTCACCTACGACCGTGGCAGGCTGGAAATCATGTCACCCTCGCGCAAACACGATAAATGCGGCCGATACCTCGGCCTCCTGGTGCATCTCCTTGCCGATGGATTCGACATGGCCCTGGATGGCGGGGGATCGACTACCTATCGGCGTCAGGACCTCGAGCGCGGCCTTGAGCCCGATGAATGCTTCTATATCGCCAACGAGCAAAAGGTCAGAGGTAAAGAGGAGATCGATCTTTCAATCGATCCGCCACCGGACCTGGCGATCGAGGTGGAGATATCGCGGCGACTCAAGGAACGCCAGGATATTTATGCCGCACTGGGCGTGCCCGAGTTATGGTGTTTCGATGGCGCGACGCTCAGAGTGCTTTTGCTTTCGAGCGACGGCGCCTATCGGCCATCCGATCGAAGTCTCAGCTTCCCCCAGGTTCCTGTCGGCGAAATCGAACGATTGGCGAAACTCGCGTGGACTATGGATGAGATTCGCTGGGCCCGCGCGGTGCGCGGCTGGATCACCTCGCAATTCGGCAATCCCTAAGCGCGAATTTGCCAAACGGCCCCCCGCACCCTACGCTACCCACCGACATGCGACCCCGCAGCCGCCGCGGCGGCTTTATCATTCTCTTCGGCTCGCGGAATCTCATTTCCGATGATGCTTCCACGCCGCCCGTGGAGACGGTTTGCCCGCGCTGCAATCAGCCCTCGACGCTGATCGCCAAAACCTACCGCACCTGGTTCACGCTTTTCTTCCTGCCCGTTTTTCCGATTTCCGGCGCAAAGCGATTCACCCAATGCTCCACCTGCGGCGGGCAGTTCTCGGTGACGGTGGAAGATCTCCGACGCGGTTTAGCGGTCTCGGAGCAGCGCCAGAACCAGGAGGCGATCGCGCTCTACAACAGCCTGCGCGCCAGCCCCTCCAACGCGATTACGCTCAACCAGCTCATGCTCATGTACGCGAGCATGAACGAATTCAACCAGGCCATCTCGGCCGCGCGGGAGTTTCCCGATGCGCTCAATGCATCGGAGCAGTGCATGAGCACACTGGGGCGGATTTTTCTGGCGGCCGAGCGCCGGCCGGAGGCGATCCAGTGGTTCGATGCGGCCCTGGCGCGCAATTCGACACTGGGCGAAGCGCACTATTACAAGGCGATCGCGCATCTCACGGCCGCGCCGCCGGATTATTCGAGCGCGGTCACGGCAGCGCGGGCGGCGCGAAATGCGGGATATGCCAACGCGGAGGCGCTGCTCCGCGAGGCGGAATCGAAGGCGCGGGGCGAAGCGACTTGAGTTGGGCAACGCGCGTTGGCGGGCTCACCGTAGAGAGTGCATTGGAAGGGACAGGCCATGCCGCTCAGGGTCGGGAGCCGGCCACCAAAACGCTCCACCCGCCGTCAATCGCACCCCGGCTCCCGACCCTTTCGCGCGAATCGCCGGGAAGTTTCACCAGCAAAATCAGCGGATCATTTCCCCTGCCGGCTTTCCACTGGTCTGGGTTGCGCTTCTGACCCGCACCGGCGCATGCACCAGCACGGCCGCCTCGACTTTCTCAACCCGGCCGTCTTTCACCAAAAACTTTCCGACGATTTTCGCGCCGTCTTTGGTGGTCAGCGCGATTATCGGCGTCCCATCCTGTGCGGATGATAGAGCGAACGCATCACCCCCCTGCCGCATTTTCAGCGACTGATTCACGCCCATCTGGAACAGCCCCGGCGGCAGCCACTGGTCGGCCGGGGATTTCATCGATTCGGGAGGGGTCTTAATCAACTCGTCGAAGCTCGCGAATTTCTGTTTCATCGCATATGCCCGGCCAAGGAAACTGGTGAGAATCTCCACCGTCGCCTTCGCATATCCCTCGGCCGTCGGCGCATCGCCCAGCCCCGCCCACCACTGCCGCCACTTTTTCTCCAGATCGGGGACCGCGCCCAGCGTTCGCCCATAAGCCTTTTCCGCATCCTGGCCCTTGCCGATTTCGCTGAGGAAACTCGCGAAGACTTTCTGGAAGCGCCCCGATTCGCCGTGGGCCAGAAAATGCGCCAGCGACCAGGCCTGATCGTAGTTGCGAAGCTCGATGGACTGATTCCATTTCTCGCGCGGGATGGCGACGAACTCTTTCAACGGCAGGAACTGATCCAGAGCGCTGCGCACGCGCGCCAGGCGGGCCGTTGGGATCAGGCCGGTTTCAAAGCGATCGCCGGTAAAGAGCGCCTCTCCGAAATACTCGGCCAGACCTTCGTTGGCCCACATGGGAAGTTCGCCGCCTTTGGCTTCGATCGCGGCATCGGCGAATTGATGGAACGCCTCGTGCTGCACGACATGCCAGGTGGCCAGTGAAATTAGCCCGTCCTCGCGGCGCAGGGTGAGAGCCATCAGTTTTTCGCCATCGTAGCGCCCTGCCGAGTTTTTGAGTCCTCCGGCAGCGCTATAATCATCGGCGTTGGCGTAGAGATAGAAAGGCAATTTTCCCTTGATCGATCCGGCAAAACCTTCGGTGCGCGTGCGGTACTCCTCCACCATCCGGGTCATGCGAACCTGGGCCTCGCGAGCTTCGATCTCGGGCAGATCGGTGTGGATGGTGTAGTAGGTTGAGTCGTAGGTCTTGAGGGCCGGCTCGGCGGCGAGGGTGCGGGAGGCTGGAATTAACAGAGCGAATAGAGCGATTACATCAAATAGTGAATTTACGATTAAACTCGCTGAAGGATGTGGTACGCGATCACACATCTCGGGCGCGTCGGCCTCGGCTGAATTGACGTCTTTCCTGCGGAATTGGCCCCACGGGTAAGGCCTTAGAGCCTTACCCATGCCACCCAGAACCTCACGGCACGGGCGGGGGCGGAATAGGCTCGCGCTGATCCGGGATGGCATCATCAGGTTCATCCTCTTCAATCACCTTCTCAGCGGCCGCGGCGCGGGACATTCCGGTCATTTTGGCGCGAACGGCGGTCGCCTCGGCCAAGCGGCGCTCGTCGGCCGGCTCCAGCACCGCGAAACGCAAATCCATCCCCATATAGTAGTCCCTGATGGTCGGCTCATCCGCGAAAGTCCGCACGGTGGGCGTCAATCCGCGATACTGAAAGCCTGCGCATCCGCCGGCCCATAATGCCAGCGCGGCCAGCGAGAGTCCTGCGAATAATTGTCTCATCATACGATCAACCTCCGGGCAGGGACGCCGGTAAGGCATCCGTGGCGGTGGTAGAATCAATTCCCGTGCCGCCCGCGACGTCAAGGGCGATAAATCTTATCCGGAGACAAGCCTTTGGAGCAATGTAGATAATCCAAATCACGGAAACCAGCCTGCCGCCCGCGCATCGCGGCCCATCTTCGTCGTGCCGCAATCCCGAACCAGCGCGCGATAAAACTTCGCTGCGCCTTTGACATCATGGCTCGATATCCAGCTTCCACCAACCCAGAGAATCTGCGCCTTGAGATCGGATTCATCGGGCAACAGTTTGGCCGCCTCCCACGCCTGCGCGGCGGCGAGGTATCGATAATGAAACCGTCGGTCCGGTTCAGGATGATGCGCAAGAATCCGCGCCCGCTCTGCCGCCGTGGCGGCCGTCAGCGTGTTATTTTTATCCGGGCGGGCGCGGGTGGGAATTCGGTCTTTGGGCTCCCACGATCCAAACATTCCGCCATTCGAATGGAAATCGGGCTCGAGCTCGGTGCCCATCAGTTCCAAGCCATCGTGCCGAGCGATCTGCGCGGCCTTCCACAACAGTTCGCCGCGCTCGTCGTTGGAAAGTGTCTCATCCCCCGCCTCCCGCAGCGCGCCGGAATACTGATCCAGTTTATCCCGCCATTGCGACGGCATGTACGTCCGCGCCTCATCCATCCGTCCGAGACGAACCAAACGCCGGGCCAGCAGATAACGAATTTCGCCGCCCACATCTTCCGCATGAAATTCACGCTGGTTCCAATAGGGGTGACCATCCGGCTTCTTTCTCCCAAGTTCCTCCGGCACCGCTCCGGGCCGCCAGCGCCGATCCACATACGCCTTGAGTTCATCGACTGTCAGCACGCGCTCGCCGATGTAGGCCGCTTCGGGAAAGAAACTCTGCCTCAACAAGAGATCCATCGCATCCAGGAATTGCCCCCGCGCCAGGGTCAACATCGACAGCTCACCCACAACTCGATCCTGTGGAAAAAATGCGCCTTCCCACTGTGGATTCCATTCATCATTCACTGGCCACTCCCGAATCAAACTGGCCAGGATCGCCGATGCTTCATTAACCTTTCCATCGCGCAGCAGAAGCTTGGAAGTCAGCCAGCGGGCCATCAGCGATGACTGATCCGCCCGCGCCAGCCAGCGACGGGCGCTGGCCGCATCGCCATTTTGATACAGGGCCCAGGCGATTCGGTCGGCCCCTTCAATTTTCCGCGCCTGCGCCTTTTCCAATGCATTGATGAGATGCGCCAGCGCTTCAGGCTTAATCTCCGGCCGCCAGGGCCCGCCCCGCGCCACGGCGGCCGCGATCATGACTTTCACCGAGAGCGGGTCCCGCGCCAGTTGCGCCATCCGCGCCGAATCGGCCGTGAACGCCTTCTGCGCTGTATCCGCCAGCGATGGGGCATCATTGGCTTCAAAATACAGGGCAAAAGCCCGCTCGAATCGCCCCATGAGCAATTCCGCCCGCGCTTCCCAGCCAAGGCTCGCGCCCGCCAGACCCGTGCGATCGGAAAAACCCTCGGCCGCCATCTGCCGCGCCTGGTGAAACGCCTCCACCGCGCGCTCGCGCCTGGCATCCATCCGATCATTCACCAGCGCCCGGCCAATCATGTAGGCCGCCCACACCGACCGATTCTGCCGCCGCGCTTTGGGCAGAAGAAGCAATCGCTCCCACCATTCCACCGCATCGTCGATATCGCCGGCCGCGTAGGCCGCCGCGCCGCGGGCGTAATCGTCGAATTCCGAAGGCAGACCATCGGGAATGGCCGGGTTAAACACCGCCAGCGCTGCCTTGTTCGGGCCTTTGGCGACATAGTCCAGATTGAGCTTCAACCGGTCGCGCGTCGCCACCCGCAGGGCGCGATACTCATCGAGAATCTTCTGCTTCCGATCCGGCGGCAGCGTGTTTTCCTTCGCATTTTCAAGGGCTTTCTCAAGCTCCGCCACATCGGCATCCATCAAATCCGCCTCGCGCTTTTGAACCTCTCCGGGTGAAATATATTCACCGAGGATGACTGGCGGCGGCTTCATCCCCAGCCGGCGCAGTTCACCCGAGAAATCCCCAACCGGCGCTCGCAGCACCTCCGCATCCGATAGCGGAAAAATCATGTTGTCGAAGAAATGGGAACAAGCCCGCGCCGGCATAGCCATTCCCGCCAACATGCACACGAGAATCAGCGCCCACGGTGGGGTAGACATTCTTGTCTGCCCTGAAGAAACATTCCAACATGGTGGGGCGGACATTCTTGTCTGCCCTGAAAACACTTTCCTACCACCACCAGCTTTCCATCCGCGCATCTTCTCCCCAATCCCCAACCATCCCTGCACCACATCCATGCCATTTTCACGCATCTCACTTCTCCACATCAACCCGAACCTCCTCCCCCCGCTGCGGCCGAATCCATCCCACCACCACGCGCTCCCCCGCCTCCAGCATCACCTTTCCCACCGGCGCGAACCGCGCCTCCGTACCTCCCCACACAACCCCAAACTGCCCCACGCCATCTGCCGATTCCACACCGCCCGCAGCCGATGCGATCACCGCCCGATCCAACACCTCATCCGCCTCCCCAGCATTGACCAGTTCCACATTCACGACCCCATCTTCCGCCACCCGCGCCTCGGCCCGCACGCCCCCAACAGGCCTCCGCCCATCCATCACCGCCGCCAATGTGAGCCAGCGCCAATTCAATCCATCGGCCGCCATCGGCATCCGATACCAGATCACGCCCCGCATCGCCGCCGGCCGATCTTCCATCCAGCCCCGCACCAACTCCGCCATCTCCTCCGCCTGCGCCCGCACCTCGCGCACCACCGATCCGCCCGGCCACTGCGCCGCCCGCCCCTCGGCCGACAATCCCAGATATTTCCCGCCCGCATCAAACGCCACGAAATAACCATATGTCGGCAGCGCCACCCGAAACGGCATGCTGATCCGCCCCGCCTTCTCGACAGCCGCCCGCGCCGCGGCCGGGTCGCAGAGTGTCATCCGCTCATTGAGGCTCGGGCGCTCGAAGGAATGAACCTGCAATACATAACCACCGGCCTCCCTGGCCAGGTCCTCGAAACCCGGCGCGCCCAGCCAACTCGGCAAGGCCGTGATCACCACCGGCGTCTTTCCCGCACGGCGTTTGATGGCCGCGACCCAGCGCCGATACGCCTCCAACTTCGACTCGGCCGCGTCAAAATCAATCTGTAACTCCCCAACCTCCACCCCCGCCGATTTCGCCTCACCCAAAATCGACCCGGCCAATTCCGCGAGACATTCGCCCGCCGCCGCATGATCTACCGCGCCAGGCGATGAATCCCCGCCGAACTCGCCGATTCGAATCGCAACGCCCACCCCCGCGCCGCACGCTTTGACGGCCGGCCAATCCACTCCGACGCGCACAATGCGCGGATGCATATCCTTGCCAGTTCCCGCGCCCCACGCCGGCTCCCATGACACCTGTCCCGCCAGAACAACAACATTGCCAAATGCCTTTCCCCTTTCGCGCACCGCCTGTTTCACGTCATCGCCCCAGGCGCGCTGCCAGACATAAATATCGCGCTGCATTGCCCCGCTCTCGCGCGGCGCGGCGGCCGGCCGCATCGCCCAGACCAGCAGCGCTGTCGTTGCGACCGCCACAATTGCAAGCGATTTTAATTTCCGTCCGTGCATCATCAGCCTGTCCATCCGTGAACCGGCTTCAGACTACCCCATTACTCAATGCTCGCAAGGTATCGGTTATTCGGCGCGAAGCCGGGCTAGGAACGCAGCATGATCCGGCGCGGCGCAGCCAAGCTCGACAGTTTTGAAGACGCGCGGCAAATCTCCTATTAGAAGCGACCCGACATCAAGCCAAAGCCCCGGAAACTGCTCGCTTTTGAGCACTCCGTTTGAATCGGCCGCCAGGGGCACATATTGCCCCTCGCGCAGCACAAACCAGTCCACGGCCGAGTCCAGCGTCCGCCAAATCAGATATTCCCGCACACCATTGCGCCGATAGGCATTCAGCTTGCCGTGAAGATCGATGCTGACACTGGATGCGGCGATTTCACAGACCAGCGTGGGCGGGCCGGTCATGTAGTCGTCGTCATCGACCCGCGCCAGCCCGCCAATGCGCGCCGGAAGAAGTAGCGCGAGGTCAGGCTGCGGCTCGTTGTCATCGTCTAACCGAGCGGTCGCATTGTCGCCATATTCATCCAATCCCGGCGTAGCGCTGATATAGTGCCCGAGCCAATTGGCAAGAATTAAATGAGGCTTCCCGTGACGATTGGTCCGCACCGGCGATGCCATATAAACAATCCCTTCGATCAGTTCCGCCTTCTCTCCCTCCGGCATTGCCAGATAGCGCCGGTGAAACTCCGCCCTCGTCAGCCGATCGCCATTTTCGAGCGGCGGAATCTTCGCCCGGGACGGCTGAGTTGGAGAAGCTGATGTGGGAACAGCACTCATTGCCCGAATTATATCACGTCGAAGAAGGTTTGCATCGATAATGTTCGCATCGCGAAGCTGCCAAACCAGCTCATTTCGGCGGATTGTCCCGCGCAACATCTTCGCCATCACGCCCCTTGGGATTCGATCGCGATCGTTTCGAGAACTCCTCGCCTTCACGCCGAAAGTCTACGCACGTACACAGCCCCATGCTTGGCGAGTTCTTCCACGTTGCCCTCGTTGGCCAGGCGCTGGAGTTCATCGAGCCAGCGCAGCGCGGGCGGCTCAAGGCAGGGTTCCGACGGATCGGCATCGGGTATGACGGCGTCGACTTCAACGCGAACCGCGCAGTTGTCCGCGTGAATCCACTTCGAAAGTTTGACGCGTTTACCGTCAATTTGCATAAGCCACCTCGCATTCGCTGGAGCTAAATGAAATGCACCGTTACAAGTTTAGCAAGCCGCGACCTCGCAATCCAAGCCCAAACCACGCGGATTTCAGTCCCGTCCGGAAGTGACTGCTCCAGAACGATGCTGGGATTGGGCGCATCCAATGGCCGCTCTTCGACCAGAATCGCCTCATCAAGCTCAGCCAGGACCTGCCATAGCTCGATCCGACGTTGGCGAAGGCGCTCGTCGGCGTGGTTGCCGACAATGAACCGTTCATCATCGACAGCATCCCGAATTTCATCGAAGAGCGTCGCCATTTCAACAATCCCTTCGCTACGCGCGCCCTATAGGCCCAACTCATTCACCTTCACCCCATGCGCCTTCAGCGTCCCCACCTGCACTAACTTCGCCTTGCCCGCATCCGCCACCTCATCCGAATGACACGCCGCCTTCTTCCCCTTGTGCGCCAGTTTCAAAATCTCCGCCTGCGATAACACGCCGCGTTTTTCGAGGATTTCCTTCCCTTCTTCCGAGACGCCGGGTGAGGCGATCGCCTTCTTCACGGGCTGCGATCCCTCATCCTTCCCCGAATAGAACTCGTTGATTTCCTTGGAAATCCGCACCGAGCACCAGTCGTGCCCGCACATGGCGCAGAAATCGGTGTCCACTTCCAGATCCTCATCGTGATACGCCCGCGCCAGATCGGGGTCGAACGAGAGCTCGAAATGCTTCTGCCAGTTCAGCGCCGCCCGGGCCTTGGTCAGCTCATCATCGCGATCGCGCGAGCCGGGGATGCCCAGGGCGACGTCGGCCGCGTGCGCCGCGATTTTGTACGCCACGCACCCCTGCTTCACATCATCCTTCTTCGGCAGCCCCAGATGCTCCTTGGGGGTCACATAGCAGAGCATCGAAGCCCCATGATACCCCGCGCTAGTCGCGCCGATGCAGCTCGTGATGTGGTCGTATCCCGGAAAAATGTCCGTCACCAGCGGGCCAAGCACATAGAACGGCGCGCCATGGCAAAGCTGCCGCTGCAGTTTCATGTTGTACTCGATCTGATCGAAGGGAACGTGCCCCGGACCTTCCACCATCACCTGGCAACCCCTGGCCCAGGCGCGCTCGGTCAGTTCGCCCAGTGTCGCCAGCTCGCGCAATTGCGCCTCATCGGTGGCATCCGCCAGCCCGCCCGGCCGCAATCCATCGCCCAGCGAGAACGATACATCGTACTGCCGCATGATGTCGCAGATCTCATCGAACAGCGTGTACATCGGATTCTGCTTGTTGTGCGTGATCATCCACTTGGCCAGCAGGCTCCCGCCCCGCGAGACGATCCCGATCAGCCGCTTGCGCACCAGCGGCAAATGCTCGCGCAAAACCCCCGCGTGAATCGTGAAATAATCCACCCCCTGCCGCG
>JBBRTW010000125.1:0-16110 GCA_038244055.1 Tepidisphaerales bacterium
AAACCACTTGTGCTCGTCTGGCTCCTACTGAGTTTCGTGCCCGGCCTTGCCTTCGCGGCCACCGCAGTGAACAGCACCGCGGCGCTGGTCGCCGCCGTGCGCGATGGGGCCGAGGGCTCGACCATCGAGATCGGCCCCGGCACCTACGAACTGGATGCGCCCCTGGAACCCAGGAGCGGCATGACGATCAAGGGGGCGGGGATGGACAAGACGATCCTCACCCACGCGGCGGGGTGGAAGCCGTCCACGAAGACGCTGCCCGACCCGGAGATGAAGGTCGAGGGACTCGATACTAAGGCGTACCTCATTCGAATCGCGGACAAGGCCGCGACTGTCACGATCAGCGACTTGACCCTGCGCGGCCCGCAACTTCACGGGGCGATCTTTGGCCAGGGCAACAAGGATATTGACTTGCATCACCTGCGCATTCAGGATTTTCTGTGGGCCGGCATCCGCACGTTCTCGATGCAGAAGGCGAAGATCCACGACTGCGAATTCATCGATGCCGGTGGCCGGTGGGAACGCGGCGAGCCAGGCCTCAAGGGGGGCATCACCGGCGGCGCGATCTTCGCCATCTGGATGGCCGACTGCGACATCGCCGACAACCGTTTCACGCGCACGCAGGAAGGCAAGGCCGATGAGTTCTACGGCATCAAGGCGCGGCAGGGGAAGCGCTGCCGTATCCACCACAATACGATCGAGGCGAATTTCTCGATCGAAATGCCCTTCGAGAACGATGAGGACGTGGAGATCGATCACAATGTTATGCACGGTACGCTTTCGTTCCCGAAACATGCCGGCGGGCCGGTTCCCTCCAGTGGCCGCACCTTCCACGTCCACCATAACTATTTCCGCGACAGTTATTCCATCGAGTTCGTCCGCAACGGCGTGGAGATCGACCACAACCTGTTCGACTTCGACACCCAGAAGGATCACGGGAATCTCATCTCAGGCTTCGGTAAGGCCGCGGCCAAAGGCCCGGCCAAGTTCCACAACAACCTCGTCAGCAACCCCGGCCGCGGCGTCATCTGGATCAACGAGGCCTTCGACAACCTCGAAATCCGCAACAACCACATCATCGCTCGCACCACCGCGACGCCGCGCAAGGACGGGCTCTTCGGCTTCAACCCCGCCTGCGACTTCAAGACCATCGCCATCCGCGACAACGTGATCGAATGCCAGGGCCAGGCACGCCCGCTGCTGCGCGGCACCCCCAGCTACGGCGCAGTCATCGAGAACAACACGCTGACCAACGTCTCGGATACCGACCGCTACGCCAACAAGAAAGGCGAGAAGCAACCGGGCCTTGAAGAGCCGCTGAAGTTCGAATGCGGCGTCCACGGCGAGTTCACCGTCGATGGTTGGCAGGCGGCGCGACGGGGAAAACAATGACCGCGAGCCATCCATTTCCCGCGCGGACCAGGCGGCCGATGGCGTCGGGATCTGTTTGATGATCATGTCACCTTCCACTTGCCACGCGAGGACGACAACCCGGCATCCGGGTTCGAAGTCTCTCACGCGGAGGATTCAATGGGCTTGTTGTATCGCGTTGTAGTATGTGCATCGATCCTCGTCAGTGTTTCCTTCCCGGCACCGGAGGTTCATGCCGCCCAGACGCCGGTGAACATCATCTTTGACACGGACATGGGCGGTGACTGCGATGATGTTGGCGCCTTATTCATTCTTCACGGTGCCGTCGAACGCGGCCAGGCCAGACTGCTGGCCACAATGGGGTGCATCTCAGCGGATGCGATCGCTCCGGCTTTGGACGGGATCAACACATGGTTCGGACGCCCGGAGATTCCGGTGGGGACGCTGAAGGATCCCGGCTTGCTGGTCGGACCCCATTACACGACCGAACTCGCCAAACGGTTTGCGCACCGGTTCTCCAGCGGCAAAGATTACCCGGACGCGGTCGTGCCCTATCGCCAGATCCTTACGAACGATCCCGATGGCAGCGTCGTTACGCGAGCCCCCTTCGACGGCAAGGGGATTTCGAGGGGAAAGCGACTTTTGCCACGGGCTCTAGTTGAATCCTTGAAGAAAAAACAGACGCTGCCAAACACCCCGACCCATTCCATGATTAAGTGAACAACATGATTATGCAACGCATTCTCGCATTATTTGCCTTCGCGCTTTGCCTCGACACTCTCGTCGCCAGGGCAGCTGAAGTGCCCTCTGTTCCATCCACAGGTTCTGTCGAGACTGCCAAGCCCACATGGCACCGTCTGACGGTCACTAACTCCTGGTTCGCAAATTCTCATGCCGACGCGAGGTTCATGCCCCAAGGCATCGAGGGCATGTATGTGACGCCGGACGGCACCACCTACACCAATATCCGCTGGGAGGAAGGCGGCGGCAATGTGGTTGAGGTAAAGGCGGACGGCGCGGTCCAACCGCGGCCGGGGATGCCGGGTTATTTTGGCTGGGGACATGGCGGAGGCCGGGCGGTAACCGCCAATTCCAAATACGTGTTCTTTTCTCAGAACTATAACAATGAGGGCGGCGGGCTGAAGAATGCCGATAACTGGCCTCCCGCCGGGAAGGACTGGTATGGGATCAGCCGCCGGTCGCGGATTCAGATCGGCAGCGGCCCGGCGTTTGCCGGCGGCAAGGGAGGCAAGGACAGCCCGGCTGGCTGCTTCCTGCCCGTCCACGAGGTGGAAACATCTCGCAAGGAGTCTGACGCCCACCTTCGTAGTCTGTGTGCCAGCGAGGACGAACTGTTTGTATCCTGCCCGTTGGATAACAAGATCCGGGTTTATGACGCGGAGCAAATGACGCTCAAGCGATCTTGGGAAGTCGCGGATGCGTGGCAGATCGCGCTCGATGGCGAAGGTGCGCTCTGGGTCGCCATCGGCGCGGACGCGACCCAATTGCGACGCTACGATGCCCAGGGGAAAGCGTTGCCCCAGTCCATCACGCTACCAGCAGGCAGTCGTCTGGGCAGCTTCTGCATTGACGGTGCCGGCCGCCTGTTGATCGGCGACGTGGGGCGGAACGAATGTGTGCTCATTTACAAAGACATCACCTCGCAGCCGAAGTTGGACGGAACCTTCGGCGTCAAGGGCGGTATCTACTCCGGCACGCCCGGCGCCCTCGCCCCCCTGAAGTTCCATCAGGTGCGCGGCATCGGCGTGGATGCGACCGGGGCCATCTACATTGCGAACACACAATACCGTACGAACGGTCCCGGCGTGTGGCTCGAGAAATACTCGCCCGCTGGGGAGCTTCAATGGCGGCGGCACTGCGTTGTCTTCACCGACAGCGGGGCGGTGGATCCTTCGTCCGACGGAAAGTCGATCTACGGGATGACCGAGCGGTACGACGTGGACTTCGGGAAACCTCCGGGAGAGGAAGCGACGCTGGCGGCCTATACCGCGAACTTTCACAAATACCCGCACGATCCCCGCTTCGTGCAATACGATAACTCGGGTGTTTATGTGCGGCGGCTCGACAACCAGACGTTCGTTGTCACGACGGGAATGGGCTCGGGCCAGTCGCCGTTCTGCATCTACCGTTTGAACGCCACCACGGATGGCGAGGTGATGATTCCCTGCGTGGTTTGGTCCAACTCCACGAAATACCCGCATGCTCCCAAGGGCGAATGGATGTGGCGGGATCTGAACGGCGATGGCCAATTCGACGCAGACGAATATGTGCCGACCAAAGTCCACGAGGCTTACGGCGGGAACAGCGCCTTCATGGATGCGCGCGGCGACATCTGGATGACCTGCTGGGGACCGCTACGCAAAATCGACTATCGCGGGCTGGATGGTCATGGCGTGCCGATCTACGGTGGGGCCTTCACGACGATCCCGGCCCCGCAGCCGTTCCATACCGTGCGGCGTGTCCGCTACGACCCGGAGCAGGACGTGATGTACCTCGCGGGGACCATGCCCGGCGAGAAAACCCACCACTGGAAGTCCATGGGCAACCACCTCTGCCGCTACGACGGGTGGAGCAAGGGGAACCGAAAGGCGACCTGGCACGTGGTCTGCACTTTTCAAAAGGGAACCCCTTGTGAGCCGATTTCTTTCGACGTCGCCGGTGACTATGCGTTTGTGGCGGTCGCGGAGCGCGGCAAGGTTGGCAACCAGGAAATCAAGCGGGGACACATCGATGTTTACGCGAACAAGACCGGTGTTTCGACCGGCTACATTGAGCCGCCCGGCGACTGGGGCGTGGGCTGGATGGACGCGTGCGAATGCCTCAGCGTGCATCGCCGCAAGAATGGCGAATACCTGATCATCGAGGAGGACGACGGGCGCAGCAAGAACCTCATGTATCGATGGAATCCCGAGGCGTCGCCTTCCCGCCGTTAGCACCTGATCTTTCCTATTATCTTGAAAAATTTCGAATCCACTATCCAGTAAGCTACGCACTATGAAGCCCCATTTCCTGAGTCCCATCATTGCGCTTCTACTCACCAGTATTGGGACCGGCGTGCTTGCGGCGGACGCCCCGCCGATCTCAACGGTTGCGCCGGTGAGCATCATTTTCGACACCGATATGGGCGGCGACTGCGATGATGTCGGCGCCCTGTTCATCCTCCACGGTGCGGTCGAACGTGGTGAAGCCAGGCTGCTGGCCACGATGGGATGCGTCTCAGCGGATGCGATCGCTCCAGCCTTGGACGGGATCAACACGTGGTTCGGACGTCCGGAGATTCCGGTGGGGACGCTCAAGGATCCCGGCCTGCTCGTCGGCCCCCATTACACGACCGAACTCGCCAAGCGGTTTCCGCATCAGTTTTCCAGCGGCAAAGATTACCCGGACGCGGTCGCGCTCTATCGCCAGATCCTTGCGAAAGAGCCCGATGGCAGCGTCGTCATCGTGGCGGTGGGGCCGCTGCGTAACCTGGCCAATCTGCTCAAGTCGCCCCCGGACGGTGCCAGCGCGCTGGACGGACGCGCCCTGGTCGCGAAGAAAGTGAAACGGCTCGACGTCATGGGTGGGAACTATCCGCCCAGCGCGAGCAAGAAGGACGCGGAATGGAACTTCAAGCAGGACCCCGCCTCGGCGGCGCTGGTTGCTTCCGACTGGTCGACACCCATTCTCTTCAATGGCGAAGGCGGTTCCACCTGCTCGGGTCGCCGGGTGACCTACGAGATGCCAGAGCACAACCCGTTGACCATCGCGTACAAGGCCAGCGCGAGCGCGGGTTTCGCGCGGGATCGCCTGAGCTGGGACCCCGTCTCCTGCCTTGTCACCGTGCGGGGCGCTGCGCCGTGGTACACGATCGTCACCGGCGGCACCAATGTGATCGACGCGGCCACCGGCATCAACACCTGGCAGCCCGGCGGGAATCGCAATCACTCGTACCTGGTTCTCAAGTCATCCAAGGCCGAGGTCGAGACCGCCCTGGAAGACCTGATGGTGGCCGGCAAGGCCCGGCCGGCGCATCTCACTTTCAACACCGCCTATTACGCCACCGCCGGCATGTGCCAGATCTCCAGTCAGGGCGCGGCCGACGTGAATTCAACGGCAATCAAAGCCTTCGACCTCGATGACAAGACCACCTGGCTCGACAAGGGCGCGTCAAGCTGGATTCAGTGCCAGTACGTGGACGGCCGGAAATACCTCGCCACATCCTATGCGATCGCTTGCCCCGACCCTCGCCGCCAACCGCGCACGCTGGAATTGTCGGGTTCGAACGACGGCGGAGCCACCTGGACTCGGCTCGATCTCCAGGAGGCCCCGGGTTTCAACGAGAAGGCGCCGCGCCGCGAGTTCACCCTCGCCAGGCCGGCCAGGTGGAACATTTATCGTCTGGGTATGACGGCGGCCAATGAGAAAGAGGGCGTTCAGATCGCCGAGATCGAACTCAACGAGGCGATTCAGTATCGCGCGGGTATCGAGCCGACTGCGCTGGACTTAGACCACACTTCCATCGCCGTCGCGGCGCATGGGCGGCATGTCCTCAACGCGACGCTCTCGCCCGCCAACACCTTCGAGCGGGAGGTGGCCTGGGTCAGCAGCGATCCTTCGGTCGCGGAAGTTCGGCGTATCGCCGAGCAGATCGCCATGGTGGCCGGCAAGCGGCCAGGCACCTGCACGATTACGGCGACCGTCGGGAATGTGAAGCAGGTGTGCGCCGTGACGGTGAATCAAACGACCCTGCCCGCCGAGTGGAGCTACGACGAACTCAATGCGCCGGTCATTCCGGGTGCAATTCTGGTCAACGAGGGGGTCTTCAGCCTCACCGGGTGCGGGCACGCGATGACGTCGTTCTGGCAACGGGTTCGGGACCAGGGTGTCTTCGTCAGCCAACTCGCAACGGGCAATGTCGAAATCTCCGCCCGCCTGACCAGCCTGGCCCCCAGTGTCGGCGGCCCTGCCTACAAGTGGGACAACCGACCGCCGTCCACATCGGGCCTGATGATCCGCGAAGACCTGACCGAGAAATGCGGCCGCTACGTCCTGATCCAGGTCGACGCAACCGGCGAACTGGTTGGCCGGTGGCGGGACAAATCCGGGGACCAGGATGGCGGCAAGATGAAGGTTCTGGGCAAAGTGACTTTGCCCATCCACCTCAAACTGGTGCAGGCCGACGGGCAGATTCACGTCTATTCATCGGAGGATGGCAAAACCTGGGGCGATCCGCGCATGTCTCATCCCGCAAACTTCGATGGTCAGAGCCGGATGGGTCTATTCGTCTGCTCTGGGAATACCTTTGCCGCTACGACCGCTACATTTGAATCCGTCCGAGTGAGCAAGTGAGAAACGCAAGATGGTTTTTTCCGCATCGTTTGCTTTCGCGGCCCGAAGCGAAACGGGTTGTAAACTGGGAGGGGGTTGCGAGAGAATCGGAAAATGGGTGCCGCGTTTTCCATTCAAAACGATCTGGATGAAATCGAAAGCAATGGCGCTGCGGACGCACTTTGAAAATCCACCGTTTCGATCGCCGAATTTTGCAACAAGCGGATGGAATTGAGCTAATATGGGTCCTCACTTCGTATTTTGGTGCGGAAAGTCCGCGCCTTGAAAGAGCTTCTCCTGGATGCGGTAACGATGATTGTGACGAGATTGATCGGAAAAAAAGTCGCGAGTTGGACGGCTGTGGCGGCGGTCGTGGTGATCGCGGCGTGCGTGTCCCTCATGGCTCCTCATGCGCCGGCGGCCGATCCGGTGACGCCGGCTACTCCGGCAATGACTCCAGCGGTCGCTGCGCCGGCACCGCTCCCGCAGCAGCTCGATGCGGCGTTTACGCGCGACATTCAGCCGGTACTCAAGCAGTATTGCTTCGGCTGTCATGGCGGGGGTAAGAGCAAGGGGGATATCACGCTCGATACCTATTCATCCCTCAAGGCGGTGCAGGGGAATCGCAAGCTCTGGCGGACGGTACTGGAGGTGCTCGAGCAGAAGCAGATGCCACCCGACAACAAGCCCCAGCCCGCCGAGGCGCAGGCGAAGCAATTGCTGATGTGGGTGGAGCAGGCGGTCAATCAGTATGACTGCACCGGCCCGCGCGATCCGGGGCGGGTCACTTTGCGGAGGCTCAACCGCGCGGAGTACAACAATACCGTGCGCGATCTGCTGGGCGTGGATTTCCGGCCGGCGGCGGATTTCCCTTCGGATGATACGGGGTACGGTTTCGACAACATCGCCGATGTGCTGTCGATGTCGACATTGCTGGCGGAAAAATACCTGACGGCCGCGGATGATGTGCTGGAGAAGGCGCTCACGCCCTACACGCCGCCCAAACTCAAGACCGCTAAATATGTGGGGACGGATTTCAAGACCGAAGTCGGCAACGCCCAGGATGGGACGGCCTGGAATTTCGAGACCAACGGGCAGATCACCCGTCGGCATGAGTTCCCGGCCGAGGCGGAGTATGAGGTGCGCATCCGGGCGTACCAGGAGCCGTTCGGCGATGAGCCGGCCAAGATGACCGTGCGCGTGAATGGGAAGGACGTCAAGACGTTCGATGTGGCCGCCCTCAAAGGTGACAAGAAGAACATCTACTCGATCCGCCAGAATTTCCCGCTCGGCAATCAGAAGATCGGGCTGGTCTATATCAACAACGCGGTGGACAAGAAGAACGCCGATCCGAAGAAGCGCGGGGACCGGAATCTCGTGGTCGAGCGCATGGAGATCGAGGGGCCGTTTAATCCCAAGGCGCCGCCGGAGAATCTGGCGATCAAGCGCGTGTTATTCATCAAACCGGGGGAGGTAGGGGGGGATGGGAAGACTGTGAGTGAGGATGACGCCGCGCGGCAGATTCTCTATCGCTTCGGCACACGGGCCTTCCGCCGGCCCCTGCAACGCGACGAGTGGGATCGGCTCTTCAAGCTCTATAAGACAACCCGCGCGGGCGGGGAAGGTTTCGAGGGAGCGCTGCGGATGCCGCTGGGGGCGATCCTGGTCTCGCCGTATTTCCTGTTCCGGATCGAGCCCGATCCGGCCGGGCCGTCCGGGACGATTCGGCCGCTGACGGACTATGAGCTGGCCGCACGCCTCTCGTACTTCCTCTGGAGCAGCATGCCCGATGATGCCCTGCTCGATCTGGCGGCTCATGGCAAGCTCAAGGACCCGGCCACGCTCGATGCCCAGGTGGGGCGGATGCTCAAGGACCCCAAGGCGGCCGACTTCATCCGCAATTTCGTCGGCCAGTGGCTGGAGCTGCGGAACCTGGATGCGCATCAGGCCGACCCCAATGCTTTCCCGAATTTCGACAGTGCCCTGCGGCAGTCGATGAAACGGGAGACGGAGGTCTTTTTCGAGCATCTCATCAAGGAGGACCACAGCATTCTCGACCTGCTCTCGGGGGACTATACGTATGTGAACAAGCGGCTGGCCGAGCATTACGGGATGAAGGGGGTCAATGCGGGGGAGGATGAGTTCGTGAAGGTGAGTCTGGCGGGGACGCACCGCTCGGGGGTGATGACCCAGGCGAGCATTCTGACATTGACGGCCATGGCCGCCCGCACCAGCCCGGTCAAGCGGGGGGTTTTTGTGCTGGAGCAGATTCTGGGGACGCCCCCGCCGCCGCCGCCGGCCAATGTGCCGGCCCTGCCGGATAAGCCCAGGGACAGCGCGGCCGCCCCTTTGCGGGAGAGGCTGGCGGCCCACCGGGCGGACCCGGTCTGCGCGAGCTGTCATATGCGGATGGATGGGATTGGCTTCGCCCTTGAGAACTTTGATGCGGTGGGGCTCTGGCGGGAGAAGGAAGGACGCTTCCCCGTGGACTCGACCGGCGAGCTCATCGGCGGTCGTAAGATCAGCGGCCCGGAGGGTTTACGCGATCTGCTGATGAGCCGGAAGGCGGATTTCCTGCGGTGTTTGACGGAAAAGCTGGTAACTTATGCACTTGGCCGGGGTATCGAAGAGTACGATCGCTGTACGATTCGGGAGATTATCGCCTCGGCCGAGAAGAATGAGTACCGCTTCTCGGCGTTGGTGTCGGCCATTGTGAAGTCGGATGCGTTCCAGAAGAGACGGAGTAAGAGGGGGGATGAAACGTGATGTTTGTCCAGGGTCAATGGCCCATGGTCAATTGTCGGTTGTCCGTTGTCCGTTGTCCGTTGTCAGTTGCTGGTTTGGAGTTTCGGGTGCGGGTTTGTGGATTTTGGAATAGCATACGCAATATCCGGTATGATTTGACGATGTAAGTGTGGCTAGAGCGCAGGATGTTGAGCGCGGGTGGTTTACGGAGAACTTATGAGCAAAAGCTGGAACATCTCACGTCGGACGATGCTGCGGGGGCTGGGGACTGCGGTGGCGCTGCCGATGCTGGATGCGATGGGCGGGGCGGGGGCGTTGGCGGCGACCACCGGGCGGGCGGCAGGCGCGGCGGGTGGGGTAGGGGGCGCGGCGGGGGCAATCCCTACTCGGATGGCTTGGTTCTTTATTCCCAATGGCGTGAACATGGAATTTTGGCGGCCGACCGCTTCGGGGGCGCTGCCGGGGACTTTGCCGCCGACACTCGCGCCGCTGGCGAGGGCGAAGGATTATTTGACGGTGATGTCGGGGCTGACTCTGGACAATGCCCGCGGCAAGGGGGATGGCCCGGGCGATCACGCGCGGTCGGCGGCCGCGTTCTTGACGGGGGCGCATCCGGTGAAGACGGCGGGAGCCAATATCCGCATCGGCATCTCGGCCGATCAGGTCATCGCGCAGAGCGTGGGCAGCGCGACGCGGTTTCCTTCGCTGGAACTGGGGCTGGATCGCGGCGATACGGCCGGGAATTGCGATTCGGGGTATTCCTGCGCCTACGTTTCCAATATTTCCTGGCGCACGGATACCACGCCCATGCCCAAGGAGATCAACCCGGCCTCGCTCTTCGACCGCATGTACGGGACGGGGGATAAGGAAACGATCGAAACGCGCGAGAAGCGCAATAAGTTCCGCAAGAGCATTCTCGATTTCGTCGGCGATGACGCCAAGCGCCTGCAGGCGCAATTGGGGCGCGATGATCAGCACAAGCTCGATGAATACCAGACCTCCCTGCGCGAGATCGAGAAGCGCATCGAGAAGGCCCGCGCCGGCGAGACCAATATCCCCAAGCCGGAGATGGCGCGCCCCGATGGCATCCCCAAGGACATGGGCGAGCACATGAAGCTCATGTGCGACCTGCTCTGGATGGCCTGGCGGACGGACATGACCCGCATCAGCACGGTCATGGTGGCGCGCGATGGCTCGAACCGCTCGTACCCCTGGCTGGGCGTGAAGGAAGGGCATCACTCGGTTTCGCACCATGGGCGCGCGCCGGAGAAGATCGAGGCGATTCGCAAGATCGACCTGTTCCACATGCAGCTCTTCGCCAATTTCGTCGAGCGCCTGCGCACGACGCCCGAAGGCAACGGCAACATGCTCGATCACACGCTGATCATGCTGGGCAGCGGCATCGGCGATGGGGACCGGCACAATCACGATGATCTGCCAGTGGTCACGGTCGGCAAGGGCGGCGGCATCGTCACGCCCGGCCGGCATCTGCAGTTCGCGCGCAATACGCCGCTGTGCAACTTCTACCTGTCGATGATCCACGGGATGGGCGTCAAGCAGGAGCGGTTTGGGGATAGCGATGGGGCGCTGAAGGGGCTTACGGTGTAGGGAAGTTGCGGGTTGTGAGTTGCGAGTTGCGAAATTCGAAATAAGAAGTTCGAAATCCGAAACAAATTCGAATCGTGCGGAAAGAAGAAATGATCGAAACGGTTGGGATGCCCGCGAGGGCATCCCGATTCGATTTTGGAATTTGAGGTTTCGGTTTTCGTATTTGTTTCGAATTTGGAGATTCGGATTTCGTGCTTCGCGTTTCCTGGCGAGAAATCTTCTTCGTGCCTTTCGTGCGATTCGTGGTTCATTGTCCGCGTTCATTGTCCCGCGAACTGTAAGTCCCTCAGCATCAACTCCAGCAAATTCCCCCCGCGCACGAGTTGGCTGGCTGGCCCGCTCATGCGCACTTTCAGGAATTGGCCGGGCGCGTGGGGGAGGGGTTTGAGGACGTAGGCTTGTTCGATGGGCGCGCCGTCGATGATCTGCCCGCGGACGACCATGGCGGGGAGGCCGTCGAGGTCGAGGCGCTGATATTTGGCTTCGGGGTTTGCTTCGGCGATATCGCGGAGGATGGAGGAGAAGATTTCCTCGACGTCGTTGTGGTCGGGGGCGAGAAGGGTGAAGTTGATCTGCACATCGTTCTGGCGATCGAAGATGAGCGTGCGCCGGCCATCATCGATGGCGTTCCAGCCGAGGGGAACGCGCAGGAGCGCGGCGATCGCACCAGCGCCAATCGTGGCGAATCGGGCGGGGCGGTCGATGCTCAGGATGTTGGGAGCCAGGCCCGCGCCGAGATTGCGGAAGTTGGCGTTGATGGGGTCATCGGGCAGAAGCGTGGATTCATTGTCGGAGAGGGCAAATTCGGCGTAGGTGTGGATATCGCCGGATGGTGCTTGAGCGCCGGGCGGTGAATACTGTGCGGCGTCAATTGGATCATCCATCTCGGCCTGTGACTGTTGAACGTTGGATGTTGAACGTTCGACGTTGGACGTTGAATGCTCGATGTTGGCCGCTGATCGTTCGACGCCCGAAGTGTCATCCCGCGTCAGAGGCACGGTCTGCCCGGCCGGCCGGGTCAATGCGAAAGAGGCCATGATCGGATCCACCATCTCCCCGAACCCCGGCCATTTCTCTTCGGGGGCCATCGCGGTGATCGTGAGAAGATTGCCGCCATCTTCGAGGGCGGCGCAGCGCAGTTTGACCCGGGCATCGTTGTTGATCTGGACGGCGATGCAACTGGCGGCCTGGCGATCGCCCATCTGGAAGGGCATGTAAGCCTGGACTTCGAAGCGCTCGCCATGGGCGAGGAATTCGAGCCAGTCGAGCACCGTTCCATCGGTATAGCCCGGCCGGCCGGCAATGGAGAGAACGCCCTCGGTCGGCTGATGGATGAAAACGGCCAGGGCAAGGAATGCGGCGGGGTTGGTGAGGTCGGGGCTTTGCGGAGGGACTTCAACCTTGATCCACTCCGGGCCGATGAGGAGCTGGAATTCGAATTTGTCGATGGGGGTGGAGAAGGTGGAGGGCATGAGGCTCCTGTGAGAAGGCGCGAAGTTTACCCAACCGGCATGAAAATGGGAAAACCGGCCAGGGCGCGCATACTGTTTTGCAGGAGACACCTCATGCAATCAGAAACCCCGGCCGGCGAATTTCGGATCGAGCGCGATTCCATGGGCGAGATGCGCGTGCCCGCGCAGGCGCATTACGGGGCGCAAACCGCGCGGGCGGTGGAGAATTTTCCAATCTCGGGTTTGCGCTTCTCGCGCCGGTTTATCGCCGCGCTGGGGCTGATCAAATGGGCGGCCGCGGAGGTGAACTTCAAGCTGGCGCTGCTGGATGAGAAACGGCGCGGGCTGCTGCAGCAATCCGCGCAGGAAGTAATCGATGGGAAACTGGATGATCAGTTCATCGTGGATATTTTCCAGACCGGCTCGGGGACATCGACCAACATGAACGCCAATGAGGTGATCGCCAGCCGGGCCAACGAAATCGCCACCGGCAAGCGCGGCGGGAAGGAGCCGATCCATCCCAACGATCATGTGAACATGGAGCAATCTTCCAATGATGTGATCCCGACGGCGATCCATGTGGCGGCCGGCGTGGCGATTAAGGAGTCGCTGATCCCCGCGTGGGAACATCTGGCCGAAGCGCTGGATGCGAAGGCGGCGGAGTTCGATGATGTGCTGAAGATTGGGCGGACGCATTTGCAGGATGCGACGCCGATCCGCCTCGGGCAGGAATTGTCGGGTTACGCGGCCCAGGCGCGGCTGGGCGCGATGCGCGGGCATAAGGCGCTCAACGCCCTGCGCGAATTGCCCCTGGGCGGGACTGCGGTGGGGACGGGGATCAATTCCCACCCGGCCTACGCGGCGCTGGCGATCGCGGCGATTTGTCATAAGAGTCAGATCGATTTCGTGGAAGCGAAGAATCATTTCGAAGCCCAGGCGGCCAAGGACGGTGTGGTGGAGGCCTCGGGGCAGCTCAAGACGATGGCAATTTCGCTGAGCAAGATCGCCAATGACATTCGCTGGCTGGCGAGCGGGCCGAGATGCGGGATCGGGGAGATCACAATTCCCGCGACACAGCCGGGTTCATCGATCATGCCGGGGAAGGTCAATCCGGTGATGAGCGAGATGGCCTTGATGGTCGCGGCGCAGGTGGTGGGAAATGATGCAACCATCGCCATGGCCGGCTCGGGGCTGGGCAGCTCATTTGAGCTCAATGTGATGATGCCGGTGATGGCCTACAACCTGCTGCAATCGATCGAACTCCTGGCGACGGCGGCGCGGGTGCTGGCCGATCGCTGCATCGCGGGTTTGCAGGCCAATCGCCAGCGCTGCGCGGAACTGGTGGAGCAGTCGCTGGCGATGTGTACGAGCCTCGCGCCGAGGATTGGTTACGACCAGGCCGCGGAAGTGGCGAAGGAGGCGTTCAAGACGGGGAAAACGGTGCGCGCAGTGGCGGTGGAGAAGAAACTGGCGTCGCAGGAGGAGTTGGAGAAGCTGCTGGATGGGCGGGGGATGACGATGCCGAGGGAGGATGTGGTGGGAGGCGGGGGAGGGTGATTCCATTTCTCATCGCGGACTGGACGTCAGCATGTCGAAATCTGAACTGCCAAAGTGCCCGCCCCCCTTAAGCGGGCGGGTCTGCACAGCAGGGGGCGGGGAATTCCGAAATCCGAAGCTCGAAATCCGAATCAAATTTCAATGGCCGGAAATGAGGGGAAATGTCCCAAAGGGCGGCGGACACCGCCGCCGCAATCCTCTTCGCCCGGCAGGGCGCACGTTCGTTGCCAGGGGTTTCAATCCCTGGACTCGGGCCGCCCGGCGCGCAATGGAGCGCCTCTGTTTCTCCCCCGCCGCCCACCGAAGACCGCCCGCTGCGCCCCCCCCTTCGCGGTCCTGGCGGGACGGTCTTTCCTGCCCCCCCCGGCCGCGGCCCGCGGGGGTTGAGTGAGAGCCTTTCACCGCATGTACCCATTCCTTCCATTCTTTCTTCGTCTTCTTCCGATTCGATTGGCGTGGGAGCGGGGGGCGGCGGTGGGGGGATGCGGGCATTGACAAGGGGCGGGGTTGATCTTTACATTGGCCGGGGCGGCGGGTGGAAATGCCGCGCACCCTACTCGTTATGGAAACGAATCCTGTCCCCTTTTCCGTTCGTCCCCTTTTCCGTTTCCAGCGTTTGACATTTCCGCGCAACTTTATGAAGATTTGTGGCCATGTCAGGCGATCCCGCTCAATCAACTCCTGCACGATTAGCTGTCGTTGCGCTGGCTGGCTACGCGCTGCTGGGCGGCGTCACCTCCTTCCTCGGCTGGGCGCTGGATATCCGCCAACTTGCCGATTGGGACCATGACGGCATCGCCATTCAGCCCAACGCGACCGTGTGCACCATCCTGAGCGGTTTGGGGCTCATCCTGCTGAGCTGGCGCCGTCACCGCGCCGCCTCCGTTTGTGGTTTTATCCTCGCCCTCATCGCAGCGGCGACGCTGTTTGAACATGTCACCCGGATCGATCTGGGCATCGATTCGCTCCTCCTGTTCGGCCGCCAGTGGGGACAGGTGGGTGTGCTGGCGCCCGGGCGAATGGGTCCACCCGGCATGCTGTGCTGGACACTCCTGGGCGCGGCCATCGTGCTCTCGTCGCGGGTTGAAAAGCCTGCTCTGCAACGCTGGGCCATCCCGCTGGGCCTGATGACCCTGGCCCTCAGCCTGCTGTCCCTGATTGGGTATCTCTACCAGGTGGATGTCCTCTACAGCCTGCCGCGCCGCAGCTTGATCGCGCTTCAGGCCGCGACCTTCATCCTGGCCGCCTCTCTGGCGATCATCATCCACCAGCCCCACCGCGAGCCGATGCGCACGCTGCTGGACCGCGGCAGCGCGGGCATCCTCGCCCGCCGATTGCTGCCCTGGATGGTGTTGGCCCCCGTTGCGCTGGGGTATGCATCCGTGCAGGGGCAGCGGGCCGGCTTGGTCAAAGCCGATATGGGCACGGCCCTGTTGGTTCTTTGCCTGCTCATCCTCCTGCTCCCGCAGAAGTGGTACACGCTGCGCGCGGTGCGACGTCACGAGCAGGTGGAGAAGCAGCGCGAGACGTTCATCCGCGGCCTCCTCGGCAGCATCAGCGATGGGTTCTTCGCCGTGGACAAGGACTGGCGCTTCACGTTCATCAATGAGGATATGGCCCAGCGCACCGGGCGGCCCCTCTCCGCGGTGCTGGGCATGAACAGCCGGGAGGTGCTCCCCGACGCCGTCGGCAACGAGTCACACACGCCATTGCACCGCGCGATGAGTCAGCGCATCGCCGTTGAATACGAGGTGTTCGACCAGTCATGCCAGCGCTGGTTCCTCGACAAGGCCTACCCCACCGCCGATGGCGGGCTATCCGTCTATTCCCGCGACATCACCGAGCAAAGACGCGGCGAGGAAACCCTCGCGCGCAACCGCCGGCTGCTTCTTGACCTGGTCGAGCGCTGCCCGTTCGGCATTTACATCGTCGATTCATCGTTCTGCATCACGATGATAAACCACGGCTCGCAGGCCGGCGCGTTCGCCAACGTGCGCCCGGTCATCGGCCGGCGCTTCGACGAGGCGATTCGAATCATCTGGCCCCA
>JBBRTW010000126.1:0-16103 GCA_038244055.1 Tepidisphaerales bacterium
CGCAGACGGTGCGCGGGGCGTATGCGCTGACGGTCGGGCCGAATCTGGCGGATGCGTTTGGCGTGCTGATGAACCAGGATGGCGATGCGACTCCCGGCACCACGGCGGATTCTTATACGCCGTCGATCTCTTACGATCAGACGGCGGCGTTGGTGGGGACATCGCCGGTGCTGCTGAGCGAGGGGTTTGAATACGGTGTCAACCCGCCGGGGTACTGGTCATTCACGACGGGAGGCGCTTCGACGATCGTTTCGAGTACGGCGGCCTATTCGGGGGCGGGGGCGCTGGGGTTTCGCTCGCAGTCGGAGCGGAACGTCTCGCAGTCGGCGACGATTCGCGTGGACCTTTCCGGATACGCGGGCAACCCGAGCCTGTGGGTGGATTTCTGGGCCAAGTATGGCGCGGGGGATGCGCGCGGAGCTCAGGTGGTGTTCTCGGTGAGCGGGAACGGACAGACGTGGTTCGATGCCCTGTCGAGCGACCCGGCGACGACTTATACGCACTACGCGGTGGACCTGGTTGCGGCGCTGGGCGGGGCGGGGATCAACCTGGCGCAGAATCCGATCGTTTACCTGCGTCTGCGGCGGGATGGGAGTACGGGGTTTTCAGCGCCGGATTTGGATGTCGATGATTTCCGCATTACCAGCGGATTGGATTTGCGGGGGGCGCGGGTGCTGTCGAGCGCGCCGGCCACGGCGGTGGCCGGGCCGGTCGGTTTCTTTACTGTGACGTTCAATGAGGATATCGATGCGGCGACGTTCACCGCGGCGGATATGACGCTGGCCGCGCCGGGCGGGGAGACGGTTCCGCTGCGGGCGGTTGGGCCGATCGAGGATACCGGCAACCATCGCACATTCCGCGTTTACCCTGCGGCCGCACTGACACTGGCGGCGCCTTACCGGTTCGTCATAGGCCCGGACGTGCGCGATGTCGCGGGCAATCCGATGGATCAGGACAACGACGGCGCGACGCTGGAGACCAACGGGGATGACGATTACAACGGGACGCTCACACTGCTGCCGATCCCGGCGACGATAACGCTGAGCGAAGGATTTGAAGCGGGAACCGTCAACGCGCTGGGCGGAGCCTGGGAGATCGCCGATACCAACGGGATTGTCAACGCCAACAATACCGAGGCCCCGCATAGCGGAGCGCACGCGCTGCTGATGCACGATGTCGCGAACTTTGGACCGCTTCCGGATCAGACGGTTATCCTCCACCTGGACCTGCGCAACGTCTCGGGCGTCACGCTCGATTTCTGGATGCGGCGGGTCGGATCCCAAGTAGCAGGCACCGTGGCGGGGAGCACGGATGGGGTGGCGTTTACGACGCTGGCGAGCCTTGCGGTGAGCGATGACAACAGTTGGGCGCATTATGCGATCTCACTGGGGGCGCCGAACGTCGCGGATTATCGCATCCGCTTCGCGCACCCCAACGGCCACTTCAACAGCAACGGCCTGTTGCTGGACGATGTGCGGGTGAGCGACACGGTCGCCCCGACGGTTGCCGGGGCGGATTTCAAGTACGGCGCGAGCCCGCACGCCCTGATGGTGACCTTCAGTGAAGACGTATCGGCCAGCCTGCATGCGGGGGACCTGGCCGTGCAGTTGGCGGGCGGGGGGCCGATCGTTTCACCCGTGTCGGTGAGTTTCGACGCGCTGACGAACACCGCGCGGTTCGCCTTCGCCGGCATGCTGGGCAACGGCAATTATCACGCCACCCTGTCCGGGGCGGGCGTCAGCGATGCGGCGGGAAACACGCTGGCAACTTCCTTTGGGTACGACTTCTTCGTCCTCGCCGGCGACGCCGACCGCTCCCGCGATGTCGGCCTCAATGACCTGCTCAGACTTGCCAACCACTACGGTCTCAACACGAACATCACCTGGGCCGATGGCGACTTCGACGGCGATGGCTCGGTCGGCCTCAATGACTTGCTTATCCTCGCCAACAACTACGGCACTGGCCTGCCGGCACCGGCTTCGGCTGTTCCAGATGTCCCCGTCCCCGGCTTTGCCAATCCCGATTCAGCTATTCCGGGGGTAACATCCATTGCCGTGCCCGACGCCGTCGCTTCCTCGAGCGCGCCGGCCGTCACCGCCGATCCGGCTCCCACGATTCATGCGGCCCCGCTCCCGGCCGCCCCGGTTCCGGCGGCGATCGTGTCGTCCCCGCGCCTGCCAGTTCTGAGGCCCAGGCCTGTTGCGGTTCGGAAACGCGCGCTGGTTCGGGTCGCTGGGTCCACTGCCTCGCTCCCCGCGCCGTCCGCGAATAAGTCTCCCGCACCAACACGCGTCGCCACACCTGCGACAAGCAGTTCGACCATTCCCCCGTCCACTAATTTCCCGGCCGCATCAACTCCATTGCCGCCGACGCTGAGTCAACCCGTGTTCCATACCCGCAAGCGGATTGTCAATTCTGTTCTGGATGGATGTCCCACATGGATAAAGACACGCTGATCGCAATGATGGATTTTGTTCGCCAGCGCCTGCTGGGCTCCCTGGATGCAATCGAGAAGTCCGGCCAGGACCTCGCAAAGGCACTGGCGTGGCGGCCGGGGCCGGGCCGGGCGCACATCGCCTGGCAGGCCATGCACTGCGCCGCCACGCATGACAAGTATCTGAACGTGATACTCAAGGGCCTGGCCTCACCGACTGAGCCGGCACTGGTCTCCGGTTTTGGTGGCGGCAGCACGCCATCGGACGACAACGTTCCGGCGCTGGCCAGCATTCGCCAGGCATTGGAGCAGAATTACCGAGCCTTCCGGGATTATCTCGCGGGACTTACTCCCGCTGAACTGCAACGGCAGGTTGGCCCACCTGATCGCCGCCGCACCATCGCCGAGTCAGCGCTGCTCATGGCATGGCACGAATCACATCATCAGGGCCAGATCCATCTGACGTGGAATCTGTTCAAGGCCGTCGGGCAGTAGGTTGGAAGCCGACATATTTATCGAGGTCGGCCGTGCCGATGATCTCAGCGCCGGCTTCCAGTTCGAGCGTGATGTTGCTCTTGAGCTCGATCGTGCCCGTGAGATATTTTCCGGGCCCAAAGCGCACGACCCCGCGATCTTTCACGTTCCAGACCGCACTCCAACCGACGTTGGCAACCAGAAGAAGACACACGACCGCGCGCCACATCGGGCACCGCCTTACTTGTTTACTTCTGTGCAATCGATCACGCGAAATACTTCATCTTCGACTTGATGCCCGTGGTCTTGACCTTGGCCTTGGAGTAGTTCTTCAGCCAGGCGTTGACCGAAGGGAACAGATCCCCGAACCTGGCCTTGATATCCGTTCCACTCACGCCGTCTTTGCCCTTGGCCTTGATGAACTCGACCACCTCGTTGGCCAGGGCCTCGATTTCTTCCCGGCTCCGGCGGATTCGCTTGCCGCGCCTGCGCTTCTTCCTGGTGCTTGCCGGCTCGGCCTCCTGCGTTTCCTGCTTCCTGGCCTTACCGCCCGTCCCAATGCCGTCGAACCGGGTGATCTGGCTGTCGATCAGCTCAATTTCCGCGGTCAGTTCATCGCGGCGCTTCCTGAGCCGGCCGACAATGCGCTCTACCGGGGCGAGAACGCTTTGAAGATCAAATTCTTTGGGCAAATGGTTCTCCTGTTAAGTGTTAAGCGAATCATGTTAGCTTTAACGGTCGACATGGGCAAATCAACCAATGTCCATCGAGCAGAGTCATCAGGGCAATCACATATGGCATGAGATGGGCAGCAATTGCGGATTGCGGATTGAATTGCGGCCTTCAATCCGCAATCCGAAATCGATGCGATAGGATTGACATGCAATTGCCCTGGCAGAGTCATAGGGTCATTGCTCAGCGGACCACCGGCTTCAGCGGCCCGCACCCGGATTGTTTCGTCCGCGTTCACTTTCCGATGTATACATCGCTGAACTACTCATCGAGTCTTCACTGTGTGGGCGCGGCGTTTTACATGAATGCCCACGTTGTAGCATTCGGTTGAGGTGGGCGGCTGGAGTGGGTGGCGCTGAAAGATCGAGAATCATCCGTCGCCATGTCCATGGTTGACGCACGCCTACTATGCCCCCGTGCCATTTTGTCTGTTGTTGACGACCTCGTCACACCACGGTCAACGAATTATTCGAAGGGCGCCGTCGAGGCGCAGCCCGACTACTTGCGCGACTGCCGTCTTAAGGGCGAGGAATCCCATCACGCGCTGGCTCCATGCTGAGACGTCCCCGGCCAGTGGTATGTGCATTGCACTCGGGCAGGCCGTACTTCAGTTCATGGACAATCTGACCCGCTTCTTCTGGAAGTCTCAAATGAAAGCACTCTGTTGGCACGGAAAAGGCAGCGTCAAAGTCAACAATGTTCCCGACCCCAGGATTTAGGAGGACGGCGACGCCCGAACTTGAACAATCGATTGGGGTTACCCCTTCCAAATGGAGACTCTATGGATCATCTACTCGCCCATGCATTACCGCTGGCCGCAGCCGGCTATTCGCTTATCTATCTGCTTTTTGGCGGCGGCCTTGGCGGTGCCGTCTTGATTTTCATTGTCGCGAAAATGTTGGGGAAATGAGTCGGAGTCAGCGGATCAGCATGATCCAGGACGCGCAACTTGTCTTTTTTCAAGGATACAAACATGTCGACGACGCAACATCGAGGTGCCACCGAGTGGACTCCCCAGACGATCGCCACAGGCCATTCGCAGCGGGGCTTCTTTCCCTCCCTCTGCTGGGGTGCGATTATTGGCGGCACCGTGGCCGCCATCGGAATTCACATTCTTCTTACCGCCCTTGGCGCAGGCGCGGGCCTGGGAACGTTCTCGCCCATGACCGACGCCCATCCCGGTGTGGAGTTTGGCGCAGGGGCCGCGATTGTGTGGACGGTGTGTGCGCTGATCGCGTTAGCGTTTGGCGGCTTTGTCGCCGGACGCTTCTCTCATTCGCTCCACAGCGGGTTTGTGCATGGAATTCTCGTCTGGAGTCTCACGCTGATCATCTCGCTGCTTCTACTTTCAGTGGGCACGGGCATGGTATTGGGAGGCGCGCTTAAAGCACTGGGCGGAGGCGCCAAGGTGGTTGCTGCCGGCGTCAACGATGCTTCTGCCCAAGCCGTGACGCGCAGCAGCGGCCAATTGGGCAGTTTCATTGACGAGGGGGTTCAGTCGCTCCCCGCTACCGCATCACCCAGGAAGACCACGCGTGCCAGGCGCGAAATCGGATATGCTTTGACGAGGCTCTTTGCGCCCGGTAATGACATCGCCTCTCGCGACAACCGCGCGGCGGCCATAAAGGCCTTGGTGGACAACGCGGAAATGAGTGAAGCAGACGCCACGACGACCGTTGATGGATGGACGGCGTCCTATAACCGACTCAAAGCGGAATTGGACAGCGCCAAAGCCGCGGCTGAACAAAAGGCGACCGAGGCCGCCGACCGTGCGGCCGCTCTTGGGTCGCACGCGGCCATCTGGGCGTTCTTTGGACTTCTCCTGGGCCTGCTCGTCACTTCGCTCGGTGGGAGCTACGGCGCCAGCCGTGCCCTGCTACATCGGGACTCGGAGCGCGCCGTGGTCGGTAATTCGTAGGCGCTCGTTGCGAGCTAAAGAAATCTATGTACATCAAGCAGCGGGTGGTGTGGCCGACATCACCCGCCGCTTGCTTTGGGATCTTGATGCCGAGGATTCGCAGGTCGGATCGCAGGGCCGATTTCGGGTACGTCTTCCGAGTCATTGAGCATCTGTCCCCTGGCATCGCACGCCTTTGCCGCCGATTTCTTCATCGTCAATCTCCATGCGCCTCAGCCAATCATAACCGCTTCCATCAGCCCTGTTTTCCTGTGGCCGTTTCCGCGGTGGGTTGAGATACCCGCAGACATGCCACCAGCGGCACCGCGCCCGCCGCGCACACCGAGCCGACCAGGAAACTCACCATCACCGACCCATCGAATAGCCGGACATTCCAGAGCGCGCCCGCCGCCACGCTCGCAATCAGTTGCCCTATTCCCGTCGCCGTATAGAACAGCCCAATGGCCCCGGCCCGCTGATGCTGCGGCACCACATCGGTGATCAATGCCTTGGTGACGCCCTCAGTCAGCGCCTGATACAGGCCGTATACCCCCAGCAGTATCCACGGGGCCGCAGAGGATTTCGCCATTGAGAAGCCGAGGTAAACGGCCGCATAGACGAGCCATCCAGCAATCACCACCGGCTTGCGCCCAATGCGGTCGGACAGTTTGCCCAGCGGCAACGCCGCCAGTGCATACACGACGTTGTATAAGGTGAAGGCGAGGATCACCTGCGGAAAGGACAGGCCCAGTTCCTTCGATCGCAAAATCAGGAACGAATCACTGCTGTTGCCGAGGGAGAAGAGCGTCGCCGCCGCGATCAGGTGCCAGAGCGGCTTGGGGTAGCGTTGCAGAAGGGGCGGCGGTTTGGCCGTGGGATCGACCGCGTGCGGCACTTCCCGAATGGCCAGGAAAGCCAGCAGGGCACTGATCAGTCCCGGGACGAAGGCGATAAAGAAGAGCCATTGGAGCGGAGTATCCGGGCGGGCTACGACAATCAGCAGCGCCAGCAGCGGGCCCACGACGGCCCCACCAGTGTCCATCGCCCGGTGCAGGCCGAACGCCGTGCCGCGGTATTGCGGCTCGGTGGAATCGGCGATCAAGGCATCCCGCGCTGAAGTGCGGATGGATTTGCCGAGGCGGTCGGCCGAGCGGCCAAGCAGAAACAGCGGCCAGCCGCCGGCCATGGCGGCCAGGCCCATCAGCGGCTTGCTCATGGCCGACACGGTATACCCCGCGACGACAAACGGCTTGCGGCGGCGGAACCGGTCGGAGAGGGCACCCACCAGCCAGCGCAATATGGCGCTGCCGCCCTCGGCCATTCCGTCGATCAGCCCGAGCACGGCCGGGGATGCCCCCAGCGTGCCGACGATGAACAGCGGGATCACCGGGTAGAGCATCTCCGAGGCCACATCGGTGAAGAAGCTCACCAGCCCGAGCATGATGACATTGCGGGTAATGCCTCGAATCTTCATCTGACCGGCTCCTGAAGTGCGGGCCGCAAGGCTACCGCGCCGAGGCCTGACGGCCTATCGAGGGCCGATGGTCCGCTGACTATTCGGTACGTCGATGCTCCGGTCTACAGGAGCGATGTAGTGCGAGTTGCCTACGCCGCCTTGACATGGCAGGGGGGTTTCATAGCATCGCTTCTCCCCATTTTCACCCTGAGAAGGAGACTCAAATCATGGCCAAGAAGACCGTTAAAGATATCGACGTCAAGGGCAAGCGCGTTCTCATGCGCGTGGATTTCAACGTTCCCGTTGAGAACGGCAAAATCACCGATGACCGCCGGATCGTGCAGGCCCTGCCGACGATTAAAGAGGTCGTGGGCAAGGGCGGGCGGGTGATTTTGATGAGCCACCTCGGCCGGCCCAAGAAGGGTCCCGAAGCCAAGTTTTCGCTCAAGCCGACGGCCGACCGCCTCGGCGAACTGCTTGGCAAGCCGGTGAAATTCGCCAGCGACTGCGTTGGCCCGGAGGTGGAGAAGATGGCGGCCGAGTTGAAGGATGGGGATGTGCTGATGCTGGAAAATGTCCGTTTTCATCCCGAAGAGGAGAAGAACGATCCAAATTTCGCCAAACAGCTCGCCAGGCTCGGCGATGTCTATATTAACGATGCCTTCGGCACGGCCCACCGCGAGCATGGCAGCACTTTCGGCGTGCCGCAGGCGCTGGCCGGCAAGCCCCGCGCAATCGGCTACCTGATCCAGAAGGAACTCAAATTCCTGGGTGAAGCGATCTCCGCGCCGCAGCGGCCGTTCGTCGCGATCATGGGCGGCGCCAAAGTCTCCGACAAGATCGAAGTCATCAAGGCCCTCCTCGGCAAGGCGGACAAGCTGCTCATTGGCGGGGCGATGGCCTACACGTTCTTCCTCGCCCAGGGCAAGCAGGTCGGTAAGTCGCTGGTCGAGAAGGACAAGGTCGATCTGGCCAGGGAACTGCTGGCGACCTTCGGGGCGAAGATCGTGCTACCGATCGACAACGTGATCAGCGATAAGATGACCGATGACGCGGTGACGAGCGTTGTCGAAGGGGACATTCCGGCCGACAAAGAAGGCTTTGACATTGGCCCTAAGACCTGCGCCCTGTACGCGACCGAAATCGCCAAGGCCAAGACCGTCATCTGGAACGGCCCGATGGGCGTGTTCGAGAAAAAGCCCTTCGCAGCGGGAACGCGCGCCGTTGCGATTGCGGTGGCCGATGCGACCGCCAAAAATCACGCGGTGACGATCATCGGCGGCGGCGACTCGGCCGCGGCGGTCGAGCAGATGGGCCTGTCGGACAAGGTCAGCCACGTCAGCACCGGCGGCGGGGCTTCGCTGGAGTTTTTGGAGAGCGGGCATTTTTCGACGTTGGATATACTGGACTAATCGGACATGACTCTCCGGGACAACATTCTCAACTCGCCGGAGACGATTTCCGACCTTGCATGGGCGGCCGAACAGCGCTTTCGTGAAGCTGAAGTCCTTATGGATGCGCGGCATATTACGGGAGCGGTGTATTTGCTCGGCCTAGCCGCAGAAATGTGGCTGAAGACCGCTTGTTTTCGATCGTTCGGCGCCGGACTGAGCACGCCAATAGCCACCCAACTCGGACCGGCGCGCGTCTGGATGCGGCAACAAGCGCCGGCGATCGATGCCGAATCCTATCACAGCCTTCAGTTTTGGGCCGAATATCTTATTCAGAAACGAGCCCTTACCGGAATTCCTTTGGCGACCGAAGTGACCGGGCGTTTACGCCATCACGTCACGCACCGCCTCTTTGCCGATTGGAAGGTCGACATTCGATATCGCCTGATTTCAATGTCGGAACTTCATTCGAATCGCGTATATAATGATGTCGTCTGGATACGCCGCGAATGGACGAGCCTTTGGAGGTAGTATGCCGGTTCGAGAATTCAAGCGCGAACTTCCTTTGGAGTATGGAACTCTGGTGGATGGTGTGGTCGCCGAATGGCGCAGCCCCCAATCCACTAATTCTGAACCCGTAATCCTCACAGAGCGCCGGCGCGATGGCAAGATCGAACACGTCTATGTCATCTGGTCGAAATGGGACAAAATTGAACGAGTGCAGCGTTCCGAGGCTGTTATGGATGCGGTGGAGAAGGTGCTTTTGGCCGACGAGGTCTTGAATGTCACCATTGCCATGGGGCTGACACCGGACGAGGCAGATCGACTCGGGCTGAAATGGCGTTAATACGCCAATTCGGATGTTACCGGATATTCCCTTCGATTCGCCCCGCAACGTTTTATGGTCGAAGATCACGACTCGGCAATCTGGCTGCGAGTGTTCCGATCGGTGCCCCTGCGCCAGCGACTCGTTGCGGGCGAGGCAATGCTCGCGATCGAGTTGAGGTGCCACGATCTAAACCAAATGAACCAACTGACGGCAATAGCGAGGTCAGGGAAATTGCGTCCATCACAGACCGCGCGCATCCAGTCGTACAATCATATCGGCCATACGCTGGCCATGCTGCGATCCGCCGCGCGGCAAGCTATTGGCGGCTCCAAGGCGAAGCGGTAAAACGAGTTGATGACCTCCAACCCCTTCTCCTCCCCCCGACGCATGCTCCTCCCTTCCATCCTCTCGGCCGATTTCTCCAAACTGTCGGCCGAGATCGATGACGTCCTTTCCGCCGGCGCGGATTTTCTTCATTGCGATGTGATGGACGGCCATTTCGTCCCCAACATTTCCTTCGGCCCGCCCATTCTCAAATCCATCCGTCCGCGCACCAAAGCTTTTTTCGATGTGCATCTGATGATCTCGGAGCCGGTGCGATACGCGCCGGCCATGATCCAGGCCGGGGCGCAGAACATCACCTTCCACGAAGAGGTCACCCTCGACCCCGCCCAAACCGCGCGGGAGATTCGCAAAATAGGCATGGAGGTCAGCTCCACCGGTTGCCGTGTCGGGATAACACTTAACCCGGCCACGCCTATTGAAAAAATCCTCCCCGCGCTCGATTTCGTGGACCTGGTGCTCATCATGAGCGTCGTCCCCGGTTTCGGCGGGCAGAAGTTCATGCCGGAGGTGCTTGCCAAGGCGGAGACAGTCAAAAAACGCCTGCGGCCCGATCAACGCCTCGAAATTGATGGCGGCATGAACCAGCAGACCATCGGCCAGGCGCGCGATGCCGGCGTCGACTGGTTCGTGGTCGGCAGCGCCATCTTCGACCACCCCGATCGCAAATCCATCATCGCCGATCTCCAGCGCCAACTCGGCAACGCGCCATAAACTCCGCTCAATTCATATGCTGCGAGTCCGTAACCAATTGCCCGGCCGCGCGTATTAAGATTGTGCGAGGAAATCGGGTATAACTGCGCATCTCGCTTCTGACCTTGGAGAACCGCCCGCGCCATGCCGTCATTTCTCGATACTTTTCTCAGCGATGATTTCGCGTCCGGCGCGATCTCCAGCGAAACCGCGCTCCTGGCGCTGCTCCTGGCGTTTGTGGTGGGGCACGTCGTCGCCTGGGTTTACATGGGGACGCATTCGGGGCTCTCTTACTCGCAATCTTTCGCCGGGTCGCTTCTGGTGATGCCGGTGCTGGTGGGGCTGGTGATGATCCTGATGGCCAGCAACCCGCTGATCGCGCTGGGGTTGATCGCGGTTTTTGCGATGGTGCGCTTTCGGAATGTTCTCAAGGACACGCGCGATACCATGTTTGTCCTCTGGGCCATCGCCGAGGGAGTCGCCTGCGGGACATTGCGCTTCGGCATCGCGGTCGTGGCAGCGCTGGCATTGGCGGGCGTGTTTGCCTATCTGCGCTTCACCTCTTTCGGCGGGCGGCATCGATACGATGTGATTCTCTCCCTGGAATGGTCCGCGCCAAATCCGCAGGTTGCCCATGGCGAATCGACCAACTGGGCCGCCACGCTTCGGCCGATTTTCCAGCGCCACGCCCTGCGGGCCATCCTCGCTTCGCAACACGATCTCGACGCCGAGAAGCTCGAATTTTCCTATCGCCTGCTCTTGCGCGATCCCTCAAAAAGCCGCGAGTTGCTCCGCGAGCTCCAGGCTGCTCAGGGCATCACGCGCGTTTCCCTGTTCCATCGTTCCGATGAAGCTGAAATCTGATTTCTCGATTTTGCATCGCAGTTCACGAACCCAGAAGCTCCATGCCGACTCCCATCCCCACTCCTCTCCACCTTAAGCTGCGGCGGCTGCGGTATAGCGTGCTCCCGTTGATCACCTTCGCGCTGGCGGTTGCGCTTTCGGCCTGGCTCTGGGTGCGTCATGGTTCGGCCACGCAGGCGGTGGGCGAGGTTTCGGTGCTGACGATCCATCTGGTCGCCCCGCACGATGGCCGGTTGACCGAGAGCGCCTATTTTCCCAAGCTTTACGATCGCGTCACGATCAACCAGCAACTCGGCCGACTGGAGCCGATCCGCACCAGCGCCATCGGCGGCGCGCTCGATGAACGGACCTTGCTGGCCCCCGCATCCGGCTCGGTCACCACGATCCATCGCCGCCCCGGCGAGTTCGTCAAGCAAGGTCAGGAAATCCTGACGATCACCCGCCTCGACAGCCAGCATATTGTCACCTACGCCCGCGGCGATACCCGCACCCTTCCGGCCAAGAACTCCAAGGTGCTGATCCGCTCCAAACAGGTCACCGCATCGGCGCGGGTCGAAGAAGTCGGGGTGACGATCGAGCCGATCCCCGACCATCAGCACGCCAGCTCCAAACATGCGGTGGAATGGGGAATTCCCATCCGTATTTCCCTCCCCGATCCCGCCATCCTGCCGCTGCGCCCGGGGGAGTTGGTGAGCCTCACTTATCTGCCCGATGCGAAGTGATTGTCGGGCCGTAACTTGGCATGAACGTCTTATGGGGCATGAATCCTCAATTTCACACCTTGACGGTGGGCAGGGGGTTGCCGATAGAACGGTTATTGGAGAAATCCGCGCCAACCCGTGTCGGCGCGGCTATCGAATAAAAGCGGCCCACGGTGATTTGCCGTGCAATTGTTGAAACTGGCTTGGCGGCTGGCTTGCCCGCTTTTTGGCCTCGGCTGTAAGATGCGCCCTCTTTGAGTTGTTCACCCTTGATCAGCATCGCCCAAACCATTCCCATCCGGTCCCGGCCCAAGTTGCCGCCGCGCGTGCGGCTGATGGGGATGCCGATCGATTGCGTCACCCAGGCGCAGGCGGTGGCGCATATTCTCGATAGCCTGGCGGGGGGATACGGCGGCTGGGTCATCACCCCCAACCTCGATCAGCTTCGCCAGTATCACGAGCGGCCTGAACTGCGGCCGATGTACGAGGAGGCCAACCTCATCCTGGCCGATGGCATGCCCCTGATCTGGGCCAGCCAGATTCAGCGAACGCCTCTCCCTGAGCGGGTGGCCGGATCGGAACTGATCTATACCCTTTCGGCCAGCGTTGCTCGGGTGGGCCGGTCGATCTTTCTTCTGGGTGGCAACCCCGGCACGGCCGCCGGCGCGGGGGAGCAACTTAAACGGCTGAATCCGCTTCTCAAGGTGGCCGGAACACATTGCCCCAAATTCGGCTTCGAAAAAGACGAAAAACAGGTGGCGGATGTGCTTGGGGCGCTGACGGCCGGCGCGCCGGATATTGTCTTTGTCGGCCTTGGGTTTCCCAAGCAGGAGAAGCTCATCGAAACCGTCCGGCGGCAATTTCCCCGGACCTGGTTCCTGGGGATCGGGATCAGTTTCAGTTTCGTCTGCGGCCAGGTGAAACGCGCCCCCAAATGGATGCGCCGCGCCGGGCTGGAATGGGCGCACCGAATGATGCAGGAGCCCGGGCGGCTGTTTCAGCGATATGTCATGGAGGATATCCCGTTTGCGATGCGGCTGCTGGGGGATGTGACGGGGCGGGGGAGCGGTCGGCAGTAGGGGGGCGGTGAAGTACGAAATCCGAAGCACGAAATCCGAAGCAAATCCCGGGCTCAAATCGCCAAATTCTAAACCAGAGACGGTTACCGATTCGCATATCCATTCGTTTGGATCATTGGACCCTGCTTTTGATTTGAATTTGTTTCGTATTTCGAACTTCGGATTTCGTGTTTCCGCTATCTCCGCCTGCTGCTTTCCGCATACTCCCGCCTTGACACACGCGCCTTCCCGCGTTCGACTATTCGCAACAAGCCGGCCGGCGGAGCGTATCCAATAGCGGCTTCATCTCCTCCATTCACAACCGCTTTGAGGAACCTCCATTATGTCTTCACGAATCACGCGCAGAAAATTTCTACAGGGTTCGACCGCCGCCGCCGCGGGGCTGGTTTTTTCATCGGCCGCCTACAAGGTATTGGGCGCCAATGAAGATGTCCGCGTCGCCATCGTCGGTTGCGGCGGACGCGGCGGCAATCACATTAATGCGTTCAGTGCCATCGCCGGGTGCCGCGTGGCCGCGGTGTGCGATGCGGATGAGGCGCACATGACCGCCGCCGTGGGCACGCTGAAAAAGAAGGGCCACGAAGCCAAGGGTTATCAGGATTACCGCAAGCTTCTCGACGACAAAGAGATCGATGCCGTCGTCACCGCGACGCCCAACCACTGGCACTCGCTGGTGACGGTGTGGGCCTGCCAGGCGGGCAAGGATGTGTATGTCGAGAAGCCGATCAGCCATGAAATCTGGGAAGGCCGGCAGTGCGTCAAGGCGGCCGAGAAGTACAACCGCGTCGTCATGCACGGCACCCAGCGCCGCAGCGATTCGTCCTATCCCGAAGTGTTCGATTGGATCAAGAAGGGCAATCTCGGCGCGATTCAGTTCGTCAAAGGCTTCTGCTACAAGCCGCGCCCCAGCATCGGCAAGACTCAGGGCGATCAGCCCATCCCCGCCAGCGTCAACTACGACCTCTGGTGCGGCCCGGCCCCGATGGAGCCGCTCCGCCGCAAAAAGCTCCACTACGACTGGCACTGGGTCTGGCCGACCGGCAACGGCGACATCGGCAACCAGGGCGTCCATGAAATGGACATGTGCCGCTGGTTCATCGGCAATAACACCCTGCCCGAGCGCGTCATGAGCATCGGCGGGCGCTTCGTGGTCGACGATGACGCCACGACCCCGAACACGCTCATCAGCTACTACGACTTCAAGCCCGTTCCCTTCATCTTCGAAGTGCGCGGCCTGCCCCGCAAGACCGGCGACTCGGCCATGGATGCCTTCGGCAAGACCCTCCGCATCGGCGTCTGGATCCAGTGCGAGAACGGCTACTACGCCCCCGGCGAAACCGGCGGATGGGTCTACGACAAAGCCGGCAAGAAGGTCAAGGAGTTCGTCCAGAACGGCCAGAACAATCACCAGGCCAATTTCATCAAGGCCGTCCGCACCCGCAAGCCCGAAGACAACAAGTGCAACGCCGAGACCGCCCATCTGTCGGCCGCCCTTTGCCACCTCGGCAACATCTCCTACCGCGTCGGCAAGGAGACGCTGGCGGGCGATGTTTCCGACCAGGTCAAGGGCAACGCCCAGGCCAGCGAATCCTTCGATCGCATGAAGGACCACCTGGTCGCCAATGGCGTCGATCTCAAGGCCAGCAAGGTCACCCTCGGCCCGTCGCTGGTCATCGATAACAAGACCGAGCGCTTCACGGGCGAGTTCTCCGAAGCGGCCAACAAGTACGTCACGCGCGAATACCGCAAGCCGTTCGTCGTGCCCGAAATCGCCTGAAGTAGCACGGGCATCCTGCCCGTGTCAAAGTTATTCCGACGCATGGGCATCCTGCCCGTGTCGAAGTTATTCCGACGCATGGGCATCTGGCCCATGAACCACATTTCGAGGGTAGATGAGACCGCGGGACGCGAATACGCCCCGCGGTTTTGTCTGCGCGAATGTAGAATGAAAGCATGACCACCCCCGCGACTTCTCCGACCCCTCCGACCCCTCCACCTCCGCCGAAGAAACGAAAGCGGTGGATGCTGAGATTGACCGCGCTGGCGCTCGTGCTGGGCGGAAGCTGGATCGGCTGCTCGATGCCCGGCTCGAGCTACAGCGGCCCGCTCCCGCCCGTCACGCCGGCGCAGGTGACCCTGGCCGATGAACTCAAGGCGCATGTGGCGATGCTGGCCGGGACGATCGGGCACCGGAATGTGGAGCATCCGGAGAATCTCAAGAAGGCGGCCGGTTATATCGAAGCGCAGTGGGCCAAGAGCGGGCTGAAAGTCGGCCGGCAGGAATACGCCTCGGCCGGGCAATCGGTGTTCAACCTCGACGCCGAAATCAAAGGCCAATCCCCCGAGATCATCCTCATCGGCGCGCATTACGATTCGGTGCGCGGCTCGCCCGGCGCCAACGACAACGCCAGCGGCGTCGCGGCCCTCCTCGCTCTGGGCAAGCGCCTCTCGGCGCACGCCGCCGCGAACGGCCCGTTTCCCAAAACCCTCCGACTGGCCGCGTTCGTCAACGAAGAGCCGCCCTTCTTCCAGACCGATCAAATGGGCTCGCTGGTCTACGCCAAACGATGCAAGGAGCGCAGCGAGCCGATCGTCGCGATGCTCGCGCTCGAAACCATCGGCTGCTACTCCGATGACCCCGATTCGCAGCGCTATCCCAAGCCCATCTCCCTCTTCTACCCCTCGCGCGGCAACTTCATCGCCTTCGTCGGCAACGTCCAATCCGGCGGCCTGGTCAAACGCATCGTCGGCAAATTCCGCAAGGACATCCGCTTCCCCAGCGAAGGTGCCGCGCTGCTGGGCTTCATCGAAGGCGTCGGCTGGAGCGATCACTGGTCCTTCTGGGAAAACGGCTACAAGGGCCTGATGGTGACGGATACCGCGCCCTTCCGCTACAAGTGGTATCACACGAAAGACGATACGCCCGACAAAATTGACTACGAAAAAACCGCGCGCGTCGTCGAGGGCGTGGAGGTGGTCATCAAGGATCTGCTCACCGATTGACGCTATTGCGCCATTGCTTCATCTCCCCGCCGCGCCCTGACCCACCGCCTCCACCGCCCGCCGCGCCGACCGCAGGTAAACCCGGACCGTCGCATCCTTCTCCTCATCGGCCTGCTTGAGAACATCCGCCGCGCTCACGCCGGATTTCCACGCCCGCTCGAGCGCCAGCGTCAACCCTTCGCGAACCGGCATGTCCCCTGAATCCACG
>JBBRTW010000127.1:0-15970 GCA_038244055.1 Tepidisphaerales bacterium
AACTCATCGTCGAAGCCGTCGCCGCAACCCGGCCGACGCGCCTGCTCGATACCTTGGACATGGGCTGCGGCACCGGCCTATGCGGACCGTTGCTCCGGCCGCTGGCGGCCACGCTCTGCGGCGTGGATTTATCGCCGTTGATGATCGAGAAATCGCGCGAGCGCGGCGTCTACGACATCCTCGAAGTCGGCGATCTGGTCGATGTGCTCAAGCGCGTGCCCGGATCATTCGACCTGCTGGTCGCGGCCGATGTCTTGATCTACATCGGCGACCTCGGCCCGGCCATGGAGGCCGCCAACATCGCCCTCCGCCCCGGCGGCCTGATCGCATTTTCGGTAGAAGCCGGCGGCGGCGATCGCTATCACCTGCACAAGAAAACCTTGCGGTACACCCATTCGGAACCGTATCTGCGCCATGTCGTGAGCATTCATGGGTTCGCGATTGAGTCCTTTGAAACTGTCGTCGGGCGCTGGGAGAACGAGTCGCCAGTGTCGGCCCATTTGATGGTGGCCCGGCGACCGTAGGTTGGGCGAGGAGAAACCGTGCCTCCGTGTCTCTGTGGCGAATTGGCCGGCCCTCCGCTATACTTCCCTTAACCAACCCGCCCGCGCCTCAATCAGACGAAAGTATTCCAGAATGGCTATTCGCGTCGCCCTGAATCATCAGACCCGCTACCGGTACGAAAAAAGTGTCTGGCTGTCGCCGCAGGTGCTGCGGCTTCGGCCCGCGCCGCACTGCCGGACGCCCATTGTCTCATACTCGCTCAAGGTGACGCCGGCCGAGCATTTTATTAACTGGCAGCAGGATCCGTATTCCAATCGCCTGGCCCGGTTGGTGTTTCCCAAGAAGACCAAAGAGTTCGCGATTGAGGTGGACCTGGTGGCCGAGCTGACGGTCATCAATCCGTTCGATTTCTTCCTGGAGAAGTACGCGGAGGAGTTTCCGTTTGTTTACGATGAGACACTCAAGCGGGAACTCGGGCCCTATCTGGATGCGCCGGAACTGGGGCCAGCCTTCGATGCGTTTGTCGGCAAGCTCCCCAGGACGAAGATGCGTTCGATCGATTTCCTGGTGCATGTCAATCAGGCGATTCAGAAGGAGATCAAATATCTGATCCGCCTGGAGCCGGGGATTCAGACGCCCGAGGAGACACTGGGAAAATGCAGCGGATCGTGCCGGGACAGCGCCTGGCTGATGGTGCAGGTGCTGCGGCATGTGGGGCTGGCAGCGCGGTTTGTCTCGGGGTATTTGATTCAGCTTACGCCCGATGTGAAGTCGCTGGATGGGCCGAGCGGGACCACTCACGACTTCACGGATCTGCACGCGTGGACGGAGGTGTATTTGCCGGGGGCCGGCTGGGTGGGGCTGGACCCGACCTCGGGATTGATGGCCGGTGAGGGGCATATCCCCCTGGCCTGCTCGGCCGACCCGGTGACGGCGGCGGCGGTGAGTGGATCTTTTTCGGAAGACAATGCGGAGATCGTGGAAGCGGATCCCGAAGCGGGAGTGGCTGGAGATGGGGGAGGGGGCGGGGGGAATGGAAAGTCGGGCAACGGGCTGATGGCCAAGGATGCCACACCGGATGATGCGTTCCACTTCTCGATGACGGTCACGCGCATCCATGAAGATCCGCGCGTGACTAAACCGTACACCGATGAACAGTGGGCGAAGATCGAAGCGCTGGGGCACCAGGTGGATGCGGATCTGAAAAAGGGGGATGTGCGCCTGACGATGGGGGGCGAGCCGACCTTCGTGTCGATTGATGATATGGATGGGGAGGAATGGAACACGACCGCGCAGGGGCCAAATAAGTACAAGCTGGCCGATACCCTGCTGCGGAGATTGCGCGATCAGTTCGCGGTGGGGGGTCTGCTGCATCATGGGCAGGGGAAATGGTATCCGGGGGAATCGTTGCCGCGCTGGACGTTTGGGATGTACTGGCGGAAGGATGGCCAGCCGCTCTGGCGTAATCCCGCGCTGGGGGCCGATGAGAGCAAGCCGCGCATGTGCGGGCCGGAGGAGGCCAAGGCGTTCATTCAGAGGCTGGCTCAGAATCTTGGCGTCGCCCCGCGTTACGCGCAGCCGGGGTACGAAGATGCGTGGTACTATCTCTGGAAAGAACGGCGTCTGCCGGTGAATGTCGATCCGCTGGAATCGAATCTGGAGAACGCCGAGGATCGCAAGCGGCTCGCTAAAGTGTTCGAGCAGGGGCTGGATAAGGTGGTGGGGTACGCGCTGCCATTGCGGCGGGCTCGGTACACGATTGGCCGCTCGCGCTGGGTGAGCGGCGCGTGGTTCTTCCGTCCCGAGCGGATGTACCTGATTCCCGGCGATTCGCCCATGGGATATCGCCTGCCCCTGGATTCGATCCCGTGGGTGGCCAAAGGAGATTACACGCCTCCCATGCCGGCCGATGCCTGGGATACACCGCGCCCGCCGCTGCTGGCGCGCGATGCACTCTCGAAACAGAGGCATATCCGCGGCCCGGCCCAAGCCGGCAATCCGCAGGGATTTGCCGAGCAGAAACTTTCGCCTGCTGAAATCGAAATCGGCGATGGCGCTGGTGGAGCAGGGGGGGGCGGTCATGGGGGTGAGAATGAGGAAGGCTGGGTTGAAGTCGCCTCGCCCATTTCGCAGTCGCGAACCCGCACGGAGTTGCCCGCCGCGCAGGGGCAGTCGGCCGCGTGGGTGGTGCGGACTGCGCTTTGCGCTGAAGCTCGGCAGGGGACTCTGCGACTCTTCCTCCCGCCGACGCAGTATCTGGAGGATTTCGTCGACCTGATCGCGGCTATCGAAGACACGGCCGAGGAACTGAATCTCCCCGTGCTCCTCGAAGGGTACACGCCTCCCCACGATGAGCGTTTGCAGCAGATGAAAGTGACGCCTGACCCGGGCGTGATCGAGGTGAATACGTTCCCTGTGGAGACCTGGGACGATCTGGTCAAGAACACCACAATTCTTTATGACGAGGCCCGCCTCACCCGCCTGGGCACCGAAAAATTCCTCATGGATGGGCGGCACACGGGCACGGGCGGCGGCAATCACATTGTCATCGGCGGACAAAAACCTTCGGATTCACCGCTCTTGCGCCGGCCGGACTTATTGAAAAGTTTGATCGCCTACTGGCACAATCATCCCTCGCTGTCCTACCTCTTCAGCGGCCTGTTCGTCGGCCCGACCAGCCAGGCCCCGCGCACGGATGAAGCGCGGAACGATCAGGTGTACGAGTTGGAAGTCGCCTTCTCGCAAATCCCCGATCATGGCGATGTGCCGCCGTGGCTCGTCGATCGAATCTTCCGCAATTTGCTGATCGATTCCACCGGCAACACCCATCGCGCCGAGTTCTGCATCGACAAGCTCTTCTCCCCCGATTCGGCCACCGGCCGGCTCGGGCTGTTGGAGATGCGGGCCTTCGAAATGCCGCCCCACGCGCGAATGAGTTTGACACAGCATCTGCTTCTGCGCTCACTCATCGCCTCCTTTTGGAAAAAGCCCTACAACAAGCCCCTCGTGCGCTGGCGCACGGAGATTCACGACCGCTTCATGCTCCCCCATTTCGTGCATCAGGATTTCGAGGATGTGCTCTGGGATCTCGGGCAGGCGGGCTACCCGATCCAGACCGATTGGTTCGCGCCCCATTTCGAATTCAAGTTCCCCCACTACGGCACGATCGAGCAGCGCGGCATTGTCATGGAGCTGCGCCAGGCGATCGAGCCGTGGCATGTGCTGGGTGAAGAGGGGGCGGCCGGCGGCACCGTGCGCTTCGTCGATTCCTCCGTCGAGCGCTTGCAGGTGCTGGTGGATGGAATGACCGACCCGCGCCATGTGATCGCCTGCAATGGCCGGCGCGTGCCCCTGCATCCCACGGGGGTCAATGGGCAGTTCGTGGCCGGCGTGCGCTACCGCGCCTGGCAGCCGCCATCGTGCCTGCACCCGACGATCGGCATCCATTCGCCCCTGATCTTCGATGTGCTGGATACCTGGTCCGGCCGGTCCATCGGCGGCTGCACCTATCATGTCGTGCATCCGGGCGGGTTGAGTTACGCGCAGCTCCCGGTCAACGCCTACGAAGCCGAGGCGAGGCGGATCACGCGCTTCTTCAAGATCGGGCATACGCCCGGGCCGATGAACGCGCCGGATGAACGCCTCAATCGCGAATTCCCGTTGACACTCGACCTGCGGCATGCGGGTGGGGTAAGATGAGTTGTTGGTTGGTCAATTGTTTGTCAGTTGTCCGTTGTCAGTGGTCCGTTGAAAAGCGGACACTCCAGGTCCAACTGACAACGGACCACTGACAACGGACATTCTCGCTTCTAACTTCTCCCCTTCATCCTTCCGCCTTAATCCTTCCCCCTTTGTCCCCAGAAACCGCCTCCAACCTCGCCGCCCCCAGCCTGCCGCGCGGATTCGCGGCCGGCTATTCGCCGCGCATGCCCGTCTCCGATGAGATGCTCGAGGCCGATGGTTCGCTTCGCACGCACTGGCGAATGTTCGTCAACCTCATCGATGACCTGGGCCGCGATGAGCTGATCCGCCGCTGGGAGCAGGCGCGGCGGCTGATCCGCGAGAACGGGATCACGCATAATGTCTATGGCGATCCCAATGGTTTGGACCGCCCCTGGAGCCTCGACCTGGTCCCTCTGCTCGTGCCCGCGCCGGAATGGCGCGCGGTCAGCGAGGCCTTGTCGCAGCGGGCGCGCCTGCTCGACATGATTCTGGCCGATCTCTACGGTCAAGGGCGGATCATTTCCCTTGGCCTGCTCCCCCCCGATCTGATCTACGGCAATCCCGGGTTTCTCCGCCCGTGTCATGGGATCACACCGCCCAAGGGGCACTATCTCCATCTCTACGCGGCCGACATGATTCGCGGCGGCGATGGCGAGCTGCGCGTGCTGATGGATCGCACGCAGGCCCCCTCCGGCGCGGGGTATACGCTGGAAAATCGCATCGTTCTCTCGCGCGTGTTGCCGACGATCTTCCGCCAGTGCAACGTGCAGCGCCTGGCGCCCTTCTTCATGACCTTGCGGCAGACACTGACTTCGCTGGCCCCCGCCAATCGCGAGAACCCGCGCGTCGTTCTGCTCACGCCCGGGCCTTACAACGAGACCTATTTCGAGCATGCCTACCTCGCCCGCTACCTCGGATACACGCTGGTGCAGGGGAATGATCTGACCGTCCGCGACAGCCGCGTTTACCTTAAGACCCTGAGCGGCCTGCAGCGCGTGGATGTGATCCTGCGCCGGGTCGATGATGATTACTGCGACTCGCTGGAGCTCTATCCCAACTCATTCCTGGGTGTGCCCGGTCTGGTGCAGGCGGTGCGCGAGGGGACTGTGGCGGTGGCCAACGCGCTGGGCTCGGGCGTGTTGCAGGCTCCGGCTTATCTTCCCTATCTGCCGGCTCTCTGCCGGCATTTTTTGGCCGAGGAATTGCGGGTACAGTCGGTGCGGACCTGGTGGTGCGGGGATGCGGCGTCGCTCAAGTATGTGCTCTCCGATATGCCGCGCCTGGTGATCAAGCCGGCATTCCCCACCCGCGATGCGGATACCGTTTTCGGCCACGACCTGACGCGCGAGCAATTGGATCGACTGGCCGCCCGGATCGTCGCGCGGCCGGGCGATTTCGTGGCCCAGGAGCATATCGATTCGCGCACCGCGCCGGTGCTGCTCAACGATTCGGTGCAGTCGCGGCGCTTCGTATTGCGGGCCTACCTGGCGGCTTCGCCCGAGGGGTTCAGTGTGATGGCGGGCGGGTTGACGCGCGTCACGGGGGCGGATGAATCGCTGGTGGTGTCGCTGCAAAAAGGAGGCGGCGCTAAGGATACCTGGATTCTCGCCGATGGGCCGGTCAATGAGGTGTCCCTGCTGACCTCCGCCTCGCGGCCGGTGGAGCTCAGTCGCGGCGGCGGCGATCTGCCCAGCCGCGTGGCCGATGATCTCTTCTGGCTGGGACGTTATGTGCAGCGCGCTGAGGGCGTCGTGCGCACGGCCCGCTGCGTTTTCGGCCGGCTCATGGACCCCACCGCGGCATTAACGCTTAAATCAATCATGGCGTCCCTGCTCGGTAAATCCGCCCCGGTGCTGGGCGATGCGATCGACCGCGATCTGGCGGATGCCCTCTTCGGCTCGGCCGACGCCGCACGCCTTCGCCGCACGCTCGATGCGGTTCACAATCTCGCCCGCGCCCTCCGCGACCGCATCTCGGCCGATGCCTGGCGGATTCTGCAATCGGTTGGCCGCGATCTGGCCGAGTTCGCGGCACTGTCGCATTCGACCGCCGATGATCCATTGGCGGCGGCGATCGAATTGCTCAACTCCATGGTCTCAGGCTTCCTGGCCTTTGGCGGCATCGCGGCCGAGTCGATGACTCGCGGGCAGGCCTGGCGCTTTCTGGACCTGGGCCAGCGCGTCGAGCGGTCGACGCAAACCGCGCTGCTCATTCGCACGCTTCTGGTGGATGTCTCGCCCGAGGAAGGGTCGATTCTGGATGCGGTGTTGGAGATAGCCGACAGCTCGCTGACGTATCGGCGTCGCTATTTGACGCAGTTGGAGGCGGTGGCGGTGGTCGATCTGCTGGTGGCCGATGATGGCAACCCGCGCGCGATTGCGTATCAGGCGGCCGCAATCGAAGAGCACCTGGCCCATCTGCCGCACGATCCCGGCCATCCCTCGCGCAGCCCCGATCGCCAGAAGGCGCTCGATCTGCGGACCACGCTGCAACTGGCCGACCTGGCGGCGCTCTGCAAGGCCACCGGTGAAAAACGGCCCGGCCTGGATGCGCTCATCCAGGGCGTGCTGGGGCATCTGAATTCCATCGCCGAGCACCTGAGCCAGATTTACTTCAGCCACGCCGCCTCGCGCCGATTGATCTCCACCGCGCCGGGAGGGTCCCTGTGATGAATGCCTCGCCGCGCTATCGCATCACGCATGCGACCGAATACCGCTACGGTGAGACCGTGCCCGCCGGCCATCATCTGGTCCATCTCCAGCCGCGCGATACGTTTCATCAGACCTGCCAGTCCAGCCAGATCCATATCGCACCCGATCCCGCGACGGCCCGGCATTTCCTGGATTATTTCGGCAATCGCGTCACCTGGTTCAACATCCAGGAGCCGCATCAGAATCTGGCCGTAAAGACGATCAGCGAAGTGCAGGTGGACCCGTACGCGCCGCCGGCGGGGCTGATTTGCCCCTCCTGGGATGAGGTGGGCGAGGCGCTTTCGACAGCCCTGGATCAGGCCAGCCTGGATGCGCGGCAGTACGTTTTCGATTCGCATTACATCCACCGCCGAGCGGAGTTGGCGGAGTACGCCCGCCCGAGTTTCCCGGCCGGCGCTGGCCTTTTGGACGCGGTGTTCGACCTGACCCACCGCATCCACGATGAGTTCATCTTCGACTCGACTGCGACCACCGTGGGTACGCCGGTGCTGGAAGTGCTCAAGCGAAAGCGCGGCGTATGCCAGGATTTCGCGCACCTGCAAATCGCCTGCCTGCGCTCGCTGGGTTTGCCCGCGCGGTACGTCAGCGGCTACCTGCTGACACGCCCGCCACCGGGCAAAACGCGCCTGCTGGGGGCCGATGCATCGCATGCGTGGGTGGGCGTGTTTTTTCCCGGTTACGGCTGGATCGATTTCGATCCGACCAATTCGATCATCCCCTCTTCGGAACATATCACGGTGGGCTGGGCGCGCGATTACGAGGACCTGGCGCCTGTTAAGGGCGTGATCACCGGCGGGCATCGGCATGTGCTGAAGGTGTCGGTGGATGTCGAACCCATTGCCGCGGCGGGTGCGGTGTCTCCCGCCGCCGCGCCCACGCCCGCAGGCAATGACGGGTTGTCCGCGTCAACCGCAAATGTGCCGACAAACTGACGCGATCACAGGGTTAGTATGTCATTCTGAAGGGAGTGGAGCGACCGAAGAATCCAGCCCAAACGCTCAAGGGCCTCGCATCGCTGACAGACGCCCGCGCACGACACCTGCGGAACGACAATTGCACAATCCGGGGCATGAATGGAACCCCCCGGCGTCTTTCGGTGCGCCATACCACCCGCTACACCTACGACCGCCCGGTCACCCGCAGTACGCATCGTCTGCACCTCCGGCCAGTGACCGACTTCCGCCAGAATGTATTGGAGCACAGCCTTCAGATCACCTCGCCGGCCGACCTCATCGACTACGAGGATGTTTTCGGCAACCGCACTTATCGCTTTGAACTCACTGCACCGTATACCGAGCTCAAGATCACCGCCCACTCGATTGTTGAGCTCACGGATTTCGATCCCTTTGCCTTCGCCGAGATTCCGATTCGCCCCTCCTGGCCGCTGGTCTGGATGCCTTGGGAGCGGGTGATGCTCAGCCCCTACCTGACGCCCATCGAGCTTCCCGATACTCAGCTCCAGGAAATCTGCGACTACGCGATGGCTTTTGTCGATCGCAACAATCGCGATCTCATGGAAACGCTTTTCGCGATCAACCTGGCCTTCAAACGCGATTTCATTTACTCGCCCGGTTCGACGCGGCTGGAGACCACGCCCTATGAGGTGATGGTCAACAAGCGCGGCGTCTGCCAGGATTTCGCGAATCTGTTTATCTGCATGGCGCGCCTGCTCGGCATCCCCGCCCGCTACGTCTGCGGGTACATCCATACCGGCAACCACGGCGAGAACCGCTTCGGCTGCGATGCCTCCCACGCCTGGGTGCAGCTCTACATTCCCAATGTCGGCTGGAAGGCCTTCGATCCCACCAACGGCACTCTGCCGCACCTGGACCACATCCGAGTCGCGTATGGAAGGCATTTTCGCGACACCGCCCCGACGGCCGGCACAATTTACTCGCCGGCGTATGAGTCGATGAACATTGATGTGGAAGTGATCGATCTCAACGTGAAAGTTCCGGCCGATGACAAACAATCCGCAGGTAACGCAAACGGCGCCGTCATCCCGGTTAACGCGGCATAATGCTCACCCGTCCTCTTCATTCATCATTCATCATCCATCATTCGGAACTCATCCCCGCCCTACCTTAACTTCACCGTCGCCAGCGCCATCGCCGCCAGCATCGCGGTGATGATCCAGAACCGCACCACCACCTGGGGCTCGGGCCACCCCTTTTTCTGGAAATGATGATGCAGCGGCGACATCAGAAAAATCCGCCGCCCCTCGCCGTAGCGCCGGCGCGTGTATTTGAAATACGAGACCTGCAAGATCACCGACATCGCCTCGGCCACGAACACCCCGCCCACGAGAAACAGCAGAATCTCCTGGCGGACGACAATCGCGATGTACCCCAGCAGGCCGCCGATCGCCAGCGAGCCGGTATCGCCCATGAAGACTTTGGCGGGGAAGCAGTTGAACCATAAGAAGCCGATGCACGCCCCGCACAGCGCCGCCGCCGCCACCGCCATCTCGGCCGAGCCTTCGATATGAGGGAGAAAGAGTCCTTCGGCCAGCGGCCGGTCCCCCATCTCCACGGTCGTTCCGATGATCACCGCCAGCAGGAAAAACGTAAAGCTCACGATCGACATGCACCCGGCGGCAAGTCCATCAAGCCCATCGGCGAGATTCACCGCGTTGCTGGTGCCGGTGAGAACAACGGTCGCGATCGTCACGAAAACCCAGGTTCCCAGCACGATCGATGCATTCTTGAAAAATGGAATGTAGAGCGTGACATTCTGCGTGAACGGGCCGGCGTGTTGGTAGGTGAAATAGCCGAGGATCACGCCCAGTCCGAGTTGGAAGAGTAACTTTTCCAGAGAGCGCAACCCCTGGCGATCGCCAGTCCCGCGCCGGCGTTTGGTGAGCTTCAGCCAGTCATCGATCGCCCCCAGGCCGCCGAGGTAGACCGTGCAGATCAGGGCCATTCTCACATAAAAGTTCCGCAGGTCGCCCAGCAGAAGAATCGTTCCCACGATGGCCGCGATGATGAGGACGCCCCCCATCGTCGGCGTGTTCTTCTTGTACGCCATCAAGTCGTTGACATCGGGTTGATCGAAATTCGGATTGTCGCCGATCTTCTGCACCCTCAGCCAGCGGATGAAGCGCGGTGCGAAAATCAGCGTGATCAGGAAGGCCGTCGGCAGGCAGAGGATCGATCGAAAAGTCGGGCTGAGGAACACCCGAAACGCCCCCATGCCATGGGCGTTCAGCCAGGGATACAAATATTCAATCAGGAGAAAGAGCATGGATCAAAAAAAGGGACGGGAGCTTTTAATTTCGACGGGAGCTTTTAATTTCGATTCCAGTCACGATGCATTCCGCAGCGCCCCCGCTCCGCGCGATTCGGCGATGGCCGTCGCGATTTTCTCCAACTGCATTCCGCGCGATCCCTTGAGCAGCACCAAGTCGCCCGAATCGAGCCAGCCGGGGATTTCCTTCGCCGCCGCCGCCGAATCCGCGAAATGCCGCAAATGCTGCGGGTCCATTCCCTTGGCGATCGCCGCCTCAGAGATCAACCGAGCCTGCGGGCCGACACATGCCACAAAATAAAACGGCTGACTCGCCACCAGCTCCCCCACCTCGCGATGAAAACGATCCGATGATCGCCCCAGTTCCAGCATATCCCCCAGCACCGCGATCCGCCGCCCCGTCATCGGCAATCGCGCCGCCGTATCCAGGGCAGCCCGCATCGAGGCCGGGTTGGCATTGTACGCATCGTTGAGAATCGTCACCCCGCCGGCCGGCTGCAGTTCCAGCCGCATATCGGGCCCATGCGCCCTGGCCAATCCTTCCGCGATTTCTTCTTCCGACAACCCCAGCCGCCGCGCCACCGCGATGGCCGCCAGGGCATTGCATGCGACATGCCGGCCCAGCAAGGGGATGCTGTAAGCATATTTCCCATTGACCATGAACCGAATCCCCTCCACCGTCATTTCGATATCCGAGGCGAACAGATCCAACGCCGATTTCCGCGCTGGATCGATCCCAAACGTGATCCGCTTGCCCTTCCATTGCGACACCGCGACCATCAATTCCGGATCATCCCCATTGACCACCAGGAGGCCGCTCTCCAGATCGAGCCCCTCCAGCATGCAAGTATTCTCGCGCCGGACGCCCATCAAGTCGCCCAATCCCTCCAGATGCTCGGCCGAGCAATTCGTGATCACCGCCACATCCGGCATCGCCATCTTCGCCAGGTTGCTGATCTCGCCGGGATTGTTCGTCCCCATCTCCAGCACCAGGTAATCCTGCATCACCTCGGCCGGCAGGATCGACAGCGGAACGCCAATATCGTTATTGAAACTCGCCGGAGAAATAGTGCCATTCAGCTTGTGCGCCAGCGCCGCATCGATCAGCCGCTTGGTGCCCGTCTGCCCATTCGACCCCGCCACCGCCACGACTTTTCCATGCAGATGCGTTCGCGCATGCGCCGCCAGCTTCCCCAGCGCTTTGCGCGTATCGGTCACCTGGATCAGATGCAGGTTCGGCAGGTTGATGTCGGCCGGGACTTCTTCCACGATCGCCGCGATCGCGCCCTTGGCCGCCACATCGCGCAAAAAGTGATGCCCATCGAATCGGTCCCCCCGGATCGCGATAAAGAGCGACCCCGGCTCGATTCGGCGCGAGTCGATGCTCACGCGCGAAATCGGCGCGATCGAATCGGGCAGGTGGGCCAGCGCCTTGCCGCCGACGGCCCTGCGGATTTCCTGAAGCGAGAGAGGTTTCATGGCTCAGGCTCTCCGCTTGATAATGTACAATACAATCGACATCTCTTCCCTCGCCAAAATCCCCGATTGCCTCAACGTGTAAGAACGGAAGCAGCGCGCGATTGCAGGACGCGCGCCGCCTCCTCGGCATCATCGAAGTGTCGCTTCTCTGTGCCAACAATCTGGTAGTTTTCGTGCCCTTTTCCAGCCAAAAGCACGATATCCCCCGCCCGGGCATCCGATAGAATCGCCTCAATCGCCAGCCGCCGATCAGCTTCCTCAAAAACCCTGGACTTGCCGCCGACCGCCAGCCCCGCGCGAATCTGGGCGATGATGACCTGCGGATCTTCCGCGCGCGGGTTGTCGCTGGTGATGTAAATGTCATCCGCCAGTTCCTGCGCGATTCGCCCCATGCGCGGCCGCTTGGTCTTATCGCGATCCCCGCCACAGCCGAAGAGCAGCTTGAGCCGTCCCTTGCAGATCGGCCGCAGCGCCGTCAGCACATTCCGCAGCGCATCATCCGAATGGGCGTAATCCACCAATACCGCGAACGGCTGCCCGCACTTCACGGGTTGCAATCGCCCCGGCTCGCAGGCCGCATCGCGCAGCCCCGCGGCCACCTGATGCACGGACAGGCCGAAGACCTCGCAGCATAGCCCCGCCGCCATCAGCGCGTTCTCAATATTGTGCCGCCCCGCCAGCGCCATATGCACCTCGGCGCTTCCATCGGGCGTATGCAGGATAAAGTGCGATCCATCGGCCGCGATTTTGTAATCGGCCGCCCGGTAGTCGCAGCCGTTGGCGAACCCGAAGCGCGAAATCCGCGCGTTGCAGTCGCGGATCATCCGCCAGGTCCACTCATCGTGGGCGTTGACGATCGCCACCGCATCCTCCGCCAGCCCCTCGAAGAGCCGCGCCTTGGCGGCCGCGTAGTTCTCCATCAGCAGGTGGTAATCCAGATGATCCCCGGTCAGATTGCTGAATGCCGCCCCCGCGAAGTGTACGCCGGCGCAACGACCCTGGTCCAGGGCATGGCTCGACACTTCCATCGCCGCCGCCCGGCAGCCATTCTCGCGCATCGCCGCCAGAAATTCCGCGACTTCAACGGCCGACGGCGTGGTCATTTCCGCCTCGCGCCGACCCAGGCCATCATCGATCTCGACCGTTCCGACCAGCCCGCATTTGATCTTCGCCTTCGCCAGGATATGGCGGACGATGTAAGCCGTGGTGGTTTTTCCGTTGGTCCCCGTGATCCCCAGCACCCGCACCGTCTGGCTGGGCGATCGATGCACCAGGTTGGCCAGCAGCGATGCCGCCGCCGCAGCGTCCGATACCTTGATCTGCGGGATTTTGCACTCGGCCGCCAGTTGCTGCGCGATAATCGCCGCCGCCCCGCGCCGGGCCGCATCGGCCGTGAAATTCACGCCATTGGATCGCGTACCCGGACGGGCCACGAACAGATCGCCGGCCTGTACCTTGCGGGAATCCTCCTGGACGCGGCGGATTTGCAGATTCGGAATATTTTCGAGTGTCAACGAAGGATCAAACTGCCGAAGCAGGGTGTGAAGGAGCATTGGGGGAGTCCTTTCCCTCTACATATCGGGCAGCCATGCCCGCCGAGTCGAAGGTATCACGTGCGGTAATTCAAATCAACGCGGTTACCGCTCTACAGGCTTTTGCTCCTTGAAGAATTTAACGATCATCTCCGGCACCTCGGCCGGAAACTTATGCGGGCCGGGATAAATCAGCGTCACCAGCGGCGTTTCCGTCTTGGAAGGATAAATCGTCCCCGTCACCGTGCCTGATTTGGCCCATTCTTTCCCTTCGGCATCGCACCCATTGGTCCGCCGGACGATATTGATCATGCGCTGCTGCAGCGCGAAGTTGACCAGTTCATCTTTCTCCCCGGCCACATGCAGCGCCGGCTTGGGCTTGAGATCGCGAAACTGACGGGTGGCCGCTCCCGATGGCGCGAACGCCGCGAAGGTGTCTCCCCGCGCCGCCCAGAGCAGGTAGGTGAATGCCCCGCCGTTTGAGTGGCCGGTTGCGAAAATCCGTTTCGCATCGACCTTGTACTCTTTCTTGATTGTCGCCAGAACTTCGTCGAAAAATTTGAGATCGCGGTCGCCCTGATCGCCCGTGGCCATTTGCCAGCCGTTCTTCTTGCCCTCGGGGTCCGTCAGCACACCGGGCGTCGGCAGGCCCTGCATGTAGACGACGATGGCCTCGGGCCAGAGTTTGTGAACATTGAAAGTGGCGGCCGCGTTGCGCATCGAACCGCCATGGCCATGAAAGGCGAAGACGAGCGGCGCATCCGTTTTGACGGCGCTCTCGGGCGCGTAGACAAGCGCCTGTCGCGCCACCCCATCGATCTGCCACTGGCGCGCGGCCAACGCCGGCTCGGCGGCCCGGGCAACCGGCGACGACGCGACAGCGAAGAGTGAAATCAGCAATGCGAGGTGAAGTCGATGGCCTGTCATGTCCGGCATTCTACCGTTTTTAATGGCTGCGTGTCGTAGAAGTCGAGTCAATGTGGAAGGCGGGGCGGCCAGTGCAATTTCGGAGAAATAGGGCCATTTCCCCGCGGAATTCGCCAATTCAGTCAAAAAGAAAACCCCGGCATAACATCGCCGGGGCAATCGTTCCGAATTGAAAGGGCAGGCCGATTACTTGGCCATGTCCTTGAGCGCCTTGAGGGCGCGGATCTTGATGACCTTGCGGGCGGGCTTGGCCTTGAAGATCTGCTCAAGCTTGGTGAAGGGGTTGATTCCCTTGCGGGCCTTGGTGGCCGGCTTGGTGATGACGGTGATCTTCATCAGGCCCGGGACGACGAACGTGCCGGGACCTTTCTTGCCGACATTGTTCTGGATCTGCCCGGAGAGGGCCTCGAAAACCGCAGCAACCTGCTTGCGGGACAATTCCGTCGTGTCAGCGATGTTCTTGAGAATCTCGCTCTTTGTGGCGACTTTGGCCATAGGTCGTTCCTTTCGGGAAATGGGGAGCACGGCTCCCGCTGATTGTTGCGAGCATCATAAGGACCGAAGAAAAACACACAAGTTCCCCGCGTAAAATGCACATTTTCTCTTTTTCGATCATCCGGCGTTCTGATCCCCAGGGCCCAAAACGTTGCCCGCTATTTTCGCAATTCCCACAGAATGTGTCGTATTTCCGGCAAAATCAGCTTGTTTACGGCCAATTCGACGGCTTTTGTCGATCCCGGCAGCGAAAAAATAGGCTTGCGAATTCCATCTTTTTTTCCACCCGCCGCCACCCCGGCGATGGCGCGCGAGAGCATGGCGGCCGCTCCAACCTGCTCCCAACTCAGCATTCGGAATAATTCCCCGAAGCCCGGCAGGGGGGTCTCGATGAGCCTTTCCACGGCCGAAAGCGTCTGATCCCGCCGCGCGATCCCCGTTCCGCCATTGGTGATGATCGCATCGATTTGATCGCTCGCCAGCAGTTCCCGCAGCAGCTTTTCCAGCCGTGCAGGTTCATCCGGAATCACCTGGTATGCCGTGATCTGATGCCCATCGGCCAGAAGCAGTTCGCGAATCCGCCGGCCGGAGACGTCCGTCTCCTCCGTGCGCGTGTCCGACAGAGTCACCACCGCGCAGCGCGCGATGATCTCCTTCGCGGATTGATGATGCGGCCCGGTCGGGATGGGTGAGTCAGAGGGCATGGGTGAATCGGCGAGATCAGTGAGTCATCGGCAAGGAAACTTCGCCCGGCCTATTTCGGCCTGGGCGCGACGCGCACATACTCGAAGTGCCCCTTGTTATCCTTGACGATGATCTCATTGTGGACATTCGGAAACAGCAGGATATCCATTCGATGCGGGCTCGGCGGACTCACGGCCATCATCTCCGCGTTATTCGGCTCCCCGCGAAACACCCGCAGATAAGCCTGCGTCCCGGCCGGGAACTTCCCCTTCATCACCGGCGAATCCCCCGTCTTGCCGGCCGGTATCGCAAACCCCCACTGCGGCAAAGAATCCAGCGGCGACTCGATTGCCCAATGCTCCACCGGCGCTAAATCCCGCTCGTAGGGAGGCGTATCCTTGCAGATGCCCACGGTAATCGCGGTGGGCGTCTCATTGACAATCGTCACCTGATAAGCGCGCTGCGGGGTGCAGCCGGTGATGGCGATCGCGAAGCAAATCAACATCGCCCGCGCTGCGCAATTCAGAACCCTGTTTAGTTTGGTCGTCTGCATGGGGAGAGTCTAACAAAAAATCACGAATGAAGTGTTGCTTGGCAGACCTGGGACGCTTCCTAATGTCATCAACTTAAGCCACTTTCCGCTTGTTTTTCAGTAGTTGTCGTAGGGCC
>JBBRTW010000128.1:0-15879 GCA_038244055.1 Tepidisphaerales bacterium
GAGCCTCTTTCAGGGCCGCAGCGAAGATCGGCCTAACCGACGCCGGTAGGGGCTGTCTATGATCTGTTGTCCGTCGTCCGTCGTCCGTCGTCCGTTGTCCGTTGTCCGTTCTCAGTCGTCTGTATCGAAAGCCAATGGTGCCAATCATGCGCGTGATTTTGTCGATCGTGACCCTTGTCATAGTGCTGGCCTTTTCCGCTTCACTCTCCCAGGCCCAGCCCGCCGCGCGCGCCGACCAGCCCGGCGCGGTCAATCCCAACGAAAAGCGCCCCGACCTCATGGGCCGGATCGTCAATGTTTCGGAGGATGGCCGGACCCTGACCCTCGCCATGCCCCCGCGAACCGCCGCCGATGCCCAGCCCGCCGGCGCGGCCCCTCGCCCCGAGGAGGCCAAAGTCCTCCTCACCGACCGCACCAAGGCCGCCTTCTTCGGCGTCGGCGAAGGCGAAGCCCGCCCCGCGCCCGGCCTGATGGCCATGGTCTGGCTCGAAGAAGGCTCCAAAGATCAGGCCGCCCGCGTCCGCTACATGAAACGCGAAGGCGAAGACCGCCCCGATGCCCAGGGCCGCGTCGCCGCCGTCTCCCCCGATGGCCAGTCCATCACCCTCGAACTCCGCGAGCGCGATCGCACCACCGGCCAGGACAAAGTCACCGGCCAAACCACCATCCGCATCGCCCCCTATACCCAAAGCCTCTATTTCGGCGTGGATCAAGGCGGCGCTCGCCCGACTGTGGATTACCTCGTCGTCGTCTGGTTCGAAAAAGGCTCGAAGGAAACGGCGGCGCGGATACGGTTCATGAAGTGACCACCGTCATGAAGTGACCACTGCCATGAAGTGACCACCGCCAATGGCCACGACCGAAAATACGGCGCACGGTCATTGCGTAGTGATGCTTCATGCGAGAGGGTGTAGACGCACCTCTCGATAATCGGCCTTTTCTTCGCGCACTTCATCCGAACGTTCAGTTCCGACCTCGCGCCCGGTTGTTGGCGGTGAATCATCCGGCCTACGCAATATGCGTCTTCTTCTTCCGCCCCGATAAATAGCTCTCCATGATGCAGCTCGCCAGTTGATCCGAGCTCGTATAAAACGCGACGCCCCGGGTCAGCTTGGTGAGCTGATCCACGAACCCGACCCAGTCCATCCCCCAGTAATCTTCGATCAAGGCGAAGGTGGAGATCCTGCATCCATCGCGCACCGCCAGCACCGCTTCTTTCAAAGTCGCCAGCGTCGATTTCTTATCTGGCGGGTAAAGGAGATGCACGAAATCCCCCTCCACATGCGCGGTTGGCTGCCCGTCGGTGATGATGAAGAGCTGTTTGTTCTCGCTGGCCCGCTTGCGCAGAATTCGCCGCGCCAGTTGCAGGCCTAGGTGCAGATTCGTGAAGTGCTGCGGCGCGCGTTCGAGTTGATCGATCGGCACCTTCATCCGCACCTGGTAGTCGTAGATCGTCACCGGCTTGGGCATCGCCAGCGGCAGCATCGCCTCGGCGATCTTGTGCGCCCCCGAGTAGAAACCCACGAAATCGATCGAGTCCCCCGGAAAGCGCTGCCGCACCAATGCCTGCATCGCCATCGCCACCTGCTTGGCCGCCATGAACCGCCCATACCGCATCATCGACCCCGACATATCCAGCAGCACGACTGTCGAGCAGGTGGTCATCCCTTCGTGGAGGTGGAGCTCGAAATCTTTTTCGGTGAATTTGATCGAATGAGGGTTCAGGGTTTGGGGTTCAGGGTTCAGGGAAGGAACTTGTTCGTTGTCAGTGGTCCGTTGTCCGTTGTCCGTTGCTGCCAATGCGTCGTCCAATTCAACTGACAACGGACCACTGACAACGGACGATGGCCCCTCTCGCTTCTCGCTTCTAACTTCTAACTTCTGACCCGAACCCTGAACCCTGAACCCTGAACCCTTGCCCTCCGGCAACCCCTGCCGATGGAGGGCATTCTTCAACGTCGCCCCCAGATCCAGTTCCGACACCGGATCGCCAAACTGATACGGCTTGGTCCCCTCCACCCGCTCGCCGCCCTGGCCGGGCGTGATCTTTTCGTGCCCATCGCGCTGGCCCAGCCGGAGATTCGCGAAGACCTCCATCAGCGCCTTCCGCTGCATCCGGCCAATCGCCCGCGGCGTCAGCCTGAGCTTCCCCTTCCCATCCTTATCCAATAGCCCCTGCTTCAAAAGCTCTTCCAGAAGCTCCGAATGCTCGGGCTTCTTGTTCGGATCGTTGAGCATCTGCTGCAGCGCCTTCAGCGCCTGATCCCCATGCTCCATGATGAACTGCATCATCTGATCGAAGCCGAAGAGCGTATCCTGCGAAGGGAAGTCTTCACCGTTGAACTCGCCATAGAAGTACTTCATGTCCGCAATTGTAGGCCGGAGGAAGCAGAAGTTAGAAGCGAGAAGCGAGAAGCGAGAAGAAAAACGCCGATCTCACACCGCCGACGCCAAACAAAATCCCTAAAACCCCCAGCCCCCGAATCCGTCTAATCCCCTGTTCGCCGCTGTTCCTATACCCTATACCCGACACCCTATACCCTCCGCCCTGAACCCTGAACCCTGAACCCAACCCCACTTTTCCCCTCCCCTCAATGAACTCTCTGTTATACTCCTCCCCATCGCGCGGGATATGCGTATGAAAGGCAACACGCTCCTCCTTCTTCGATTCGCCCTCCTGGCCTGCGCCATCTTCTCGGCCAAGCCGGCCCGCGCCGGCCAGCCCGTTTCGCTTCCCTACATCCTCCACGATGATTTCGGCTCCACCTGGGATGTTCAATACGATGGCTCGATCGGCGATGGCGGCAACGATCTCTACGATGGCGGCGGCCGGATTTTCATCAATAACGCCGCCCAGTACGTTTCCCCTAACCAGCAGGCTGTTTTCGACGCCGCCCACAACGAGCTGACCTTCCCCCCCATGCCGATGGGCCCGGTGACCGTCTCCCGACGCGTGGCCTGCTTCAAGACCCTCGGCTGCATCCGCTTCATTGAAACGCTCGAAAACACCGGCCCGTCCCCCGTCCACATCCAGCTCCGCGCCTATTTCAATCTCGGCGGAACCGTCCAGCAGGCCATCCCGCTCCTCGATGAAAAACGCCCCGGCAGGCAACCCGTCGGCTATGCCTTCGGCGATCAGAACAACGGCGTCGCCATGATCGGCGCGGGCAGGGGGTCCAAGGTGCTCCCCCGCTTCCAATATCAGCAGAACAACGACAATATCGACTGCTTCTACGAGATCGATGTGCCCGCCCGCTCCACGGTTGCCGTCGTCCATTGCCAACTCCGCCGCAAGGTTCCCCCCTCCGCCGCCGAGGCCTGGAAATCGCTCAGCGAAAGAGAGCTCCTCAAGGACCTGCCCAAGGATCTCCGCAAGCGCATCGTCAACTTTCCCGGCGGCGATGCCTTCATCGGCGATATCGAAATACTCCGCGGCGATGTGCTCGATGTCCTAGAACTCCGCGGCGGCGATGCCTACCGCGGCATGGTCAAGATCGACGCCTTCCGTCTCCAAACGATCTACGGGCCGATCACCCTCCCCGCAGACAATGTCATCTGCCTCATCAATGTCGGCACCTACAGGCCTACTCAGCTTCTGGTGACAGCCGATGGCGATGTCTTCGGCGGCCGGCTCGATATCACTTCCCTCAAACTCCAACTCACCAGCGGGCAGTACACCAACATCCCCCTCTCCCAGATCACCCGCCTGGGTTTCCATCGCCGCCCGGGTGAAGTCGAGGAATGGAATCTCGATACCAAATCCCTCGCCCTTCTCCGCACTGGCGAGCGCCTGCGCATCAACATCCCCCCGGCCGAGCTCAACCTCGCCACGCCATCCGGCCTGATCCGCCTCAACCCGGCCATCATCTCCTCGGTCGTCTTCGCCAGCGATGAAAATGTCGTCCCCCAGGTCCATCTGGTCGATGGCAGCAAACTCTCAGGCCTGCTCAGTCTCCCCGCCTTCGATCTCGCCCTGGCCAAAAGCGCCTATTCCCAGCCGCCCGTTAACGGCTCGCTGTCCGCCAGTGTCGAGCAGCGCGTCCGCATTCCCTCGGCCTCGCTCCTGCGCATGAATTTCGTGCCGGAGCAGGAGCCCGATGCGCTGCCTTCCACGCTCACGCTCACCAATCAGGATGTTCTGTACAGCCAGCTCACGGGCTCGCTCGCCCTCGAAACCCGATTCGACACGCTCCACATCGAAGGCTCGCAGATCAAGCAACTCCGCCATACCTCGGCCGGCGCGCTCGATATCCAGATCACGCTCTGGGATGATTCCACGCTCAGCGGCAAACTCGTCGAAACCCACCTCACCTGTTTATTGCGTTGTGGCGTCACCCTGCGCATCCCCATCGCACTGGTCGAGGAATATCACCAGCCCCTCCCGCAACCCAGCCCCAAGATCATCCAGCGCATCCATCAGGTTGCCCGCGATCTCGATGCCGATGAATTCCGCCAGCGCGAGTGGGCTCAGGAGCAGATTCTTTCCATCGGCCCATCGGTGTTGAGCATCCTGAAACAAATCCAGAAGACCGCCCCGCCCGAAGCCGTCCGGCGTATCGAAGTGATCACGCTCAAACTCACCCGCGAACTGGAAAAGCCCGGCCCCAACGGCATGACCCGCCCCGATGAAGATGAAGGCATCTTCGACAACGGCCCCAATCAGATGCCGGGAATGATCCTGCAAAATCCGGGTGTGATTATCGATTGGTGATCAGTTGCTTTCCGAACTCCCCGACGCCACCAGCGGCCCTTGCGCCGCCAGATAGCTCAGGGCCGCGATCCCATGCGCCATCTTCACCACCTCGGCCGTATTGGCGAGGATTTCCAGCGCTTCCTCCAGTGAATTCAACTCGTCTTTGCTGATCAGGACGCAGGTGTGGCATCCTTCGACGATCTCCATCCGAACTTTACCCCGGCACACATCGCCGAGCAACTTGCCCAGGGCATCTTTGGCCTGATCAGCCGTTACGCTACTAAAACCAGATTCATCTGACATACAAGCAATCTCCCGCGACACGTCTTCCCGGACACGTCGCATCAAAAGGGCCAGGCGCTCAAGCCTGCGCTTCCGGCCACCCATCGGCCGAACGTCGCGCCCAAGGTCTTCCCAGAAAGTGGATATGCTCCAGATCGCCCCAAGGTTCGCGCGAAAACTCAAACTCTCCGCCACCCGTGGCCCCCCTCACCCCGCCCGTTCCATCTCTAACGCTTTGCAAACAAACCGTTTGGGAAAATACACCCCAAATGTCCGATAATCATTTTCCCCTGAACTGCACCGCCATCTCATACCGCCCGTTGCTGATCGGCCGCGACCGCACTACCTCGCAGTTGTGGCTTTGGCTGCCCCCCGGCATTTGAATCTCAATCTTGCAGGTCTGCCCCACCGACAACGATTCGCGCAACAGAAACGAAATGCCGCTCAGCGACAAATCCCGCGTGAGAACATCATACGCCGATCCCGCCGCCGCCCCATCCAGCACGGTGATCGTCGCCTTGCTCTGTACCGGCCGACGATTTTCCCGCCTTCGATCCCGCTCCGGCGAAACGGGCGCGGGTGTGGAAAACGTCGAAGATTCCGGAATCGGCTCGCTGCCCGGTGCGATGCTCATATGAGATGATGTATCGACCAGAATTATTGGAATCCTTCAATTCACCCAAAAGCTGCGGTGGGGTAGACATTCTTGTCTGCCCAGAAAAGATTTCCAAATGCCCAGCAGCCTCAAATCTCCAAATTGCTCCCGAAAACAATCGCCCCAATCCGCCAACCACATTAAACTCCCGTCCAATGTCCACCCCACCCGACAACTTCCCTCGCCCCATCCCACCAGGCTTTCCCCCCCAAGCCCATTCCCAAATCCACGCCACACCCCTCCACTACCAGTTGCCCGAGAACGATTCCGAACGGCTCACGCGCGTTCTCCGAAGGTGGGTCTACATCATCGGCCTGATCCTCTGCGTTCCGAAGATGTTGCAGTCGGCCGGTGAGTTTTCGCGGGCGATCGACCAGTTGGACCGCAGTTCATCGTTCCCCGCCACCCAGATTACCGTTTGGGATGATCCCCCCGCGCAGTTGCTGATGGCGTTCAGCGGCGCCGCCGGCGCGTGCATGGCCATCATCATGGTCGGGTGCGTTCTCGGCCTCGCGGGTGTGCGATCCGCGCGACTCTGGGTTCTTTTCCCAGCCGCCGTTTCCGCGCTGGTTAGCCTGGTAGCGACCGTCTACTTCTATTTCGGCCAGTGGTCCGCGATGACATGGGGCAACCAGATGGAAAAGGTCTCCATGATCGGCATGTACACATACATGGCCCTGGTCGACATGGTCTACCCCGCCTTCTGCATCGCCATCCTCGGCCGAAAAACATGATCCGTAACGCGCCCCCACCGCCACAGGGTCGGGAGCCGGCCACCAGAAACACCATTCCGCCGACAACCCTGCCCCGGCTCCCGACCCTTTCGCGCCGCCCCGCTAAAGAATCTCGATCGCGCATATTACTTCCCCACTCTCACTCTACTCCCCCATATCCGAACCAGCCGCCCGCCGGTTCAAACTCGCTTCCCAGTTCCAAGGAGTCCCCATGCGCCCCCAAACCCTCCTCGCCTTCTTCATTCTCTTGACTCTCTGCCCAATCCTCCGCGCTGAAGACTCCACAAAGGCGTTCGACCTCGCCCCAACCTCTCCCGTCGCCCCCGCTCCCACCACCAAACCCGTCGACCCCGATTCCCTCCTCCCCACCGACAGCAACTACATCGTTCACGAATGGGGCACCTTCACCAGTTTCTCCGGCTCCGATGGCATCTCCCTCGACTTCCGCACGCTCGTCACCTCCGACCTCCCCGCTTTCGTCATCGACCGCCAGAAACAATCCTTCCTTTGCGAGCGCCGCGAGCGCGCCTACACGCTGGGCCTGCTTACCAAGGGGGGCGTCTTGTCCCGCCAGCGCATGGAAACGCCGGTCACCTACTTCTACACCGACAAGGAGCGCATCGTCGATGTCGTCGTCGAGTTCCCACATGGCCTGCTGACCGAGTTCTATCCACCCGTCCGCCAGTTCGGCCCGGCGTTTAAGAAGAACCAGCCCGAATCCCTCGAAGCCTCCTGGCTCCGCTGGGGGAAGGTCCGCCTCCTCCCACCCTCTCAAGCCATGAACAAGGCCGGAATCGACCCCCTCATCCCGCCCGTCAAGCCGGGCGAGGGAGAACACTATGCCTTCGCCCGCGAAACCGACTCGGCTCACATCCAACTCACCGACCCCGCCATGTCCACCACCTACCGCGAGAAATTCCTCTTCTATCGCGGCGTCGGCAATTTCGACCTGCCTGTCTCGGTCAAAGCGTCCGGCAGCGGCCAGTTTGTCCTGTCCGGGCCATGCAAGGTGCCCCTGGGTTTCGCCTTCATCGTCCAATCCGACGCCGGCCAGATCCGCTTCGCCCGCTACGACAACGCCAGCAATTCCACCACGATGACCCTTCCCGCCGAAGTCTCCTCCCTCGATTCCCTCGGCGATGAAATGGTCAAGGCGCTCGTGAAAGAAGGCCTCTACGACAAGGAAGCCATCGCCATGGTCAAAACCTGGAAATCCTCCTGGTTCGGCGAACCCGGCACGCGCGTTCTCTTCAGCCTGCCCCAGGCCTATACCGATCAGATGCTTCCCCTCAAACTCCAACCCGCACCGAAAACCGCTCTGCGCGTGATGGTCGGCCGACTGGAAATCCTCACGCCCGAGAAGGAGCGCATCATCGAGAAATTGATCGGCCAACTCGGCTCTGCGGACCCCGCCATCCGCGAGCAAGCCTCCACCATCATCACCCAACTCGGCCGCTTCGCCGAACCCGCACTCACCCGCATCTCCCAGATTACCGATGACCCCGAAACCTCCGCCAAAGCCAAAGCTCTCCTCCGCCAGATCCTCCTCGGCAAACCCGTTACCCCGGCCGATGATTCCGATCTCGCCAATAAGCAACCCACCGCCGCTTCCGCGAAATGACCTCTGCCATTCAGGCTCAGGAGCCGGCCACCAGAATAGCCCATCTCGCCTAGCCCAGATTATTCACCACGAAAAACACGAAATGCACGAAGAGAAATGAACCAAAGGACTTACAGTCAAAAAGTCGGTAATCGGTGAACGCACGTTGCGCAAATTATATTTCTACTCTTCTCCGGTCTTCTTCGTGCCCTTCGTGTTTTTCGTGGTTCATCTGAATTATTCGGGCTAGAAACTCGTCCCCCGGCTCCTGACCCTCTCCGGTCACGAGCCGGGGGATTTCAACTCGCATTACCCAACCTACCCAATTAAAGAAACGCACGGAAAAAGAGCCACGCTCTTCATCCGTGCGCATCTGTGTTTATCTGTGGCTAAAAAATCTTAAGCCTGCGCCAGCGCCTGCCCCACATTCGGCGCTGCCATCACCGCCGCGGGAATCGTCACCGAAATCACCGGCTTTTTCTTCTTTTCAATCGCAGCCTCGGCGCGCATGCGCACGAGATCGATCAGGTCGCGAATCGGAAATGTTCCCTTGACCAGGAAATCTTCCACACCGAGATTGTTCGCCTTGGTGCGCAGCCGGCCATCGTTCAGGCCCGTCACCAGCACCACTGGCGTATTCTTCCATTTCGGAAAGCGCCGCAGGTTCTGCAGGAACGTGATGCCATCAACTTCGGGCATCATCTGATCGAGCAGGATCACATCCGGCCGAACATCGCGAACGCGATCCATGGCATGGCCGCCATCGTGCGCGCCGTAGACGTCGAAGCCGGCGCGGCGAAACGTCTTGGCCATCAGTTCGAGCTGTTCCTGTGAATCCTCGACTATGAGAATCTTCACCATAAAATCCCTTCCTGGGGAAGTAGAGGGGTGCGTTATGAGGGCTATGCCCGTCGCTCCCTGTGTTGCAAATCTCGTTCCAAAACCAAACCCCGCACAAACCCCGCGAGGTCACGCGATCATGTGGCAGTCCATGGGATGTGATCGTCATCGATGAACATTGCCAGTGCTTTTCGAGGTTCGGTCATCGAAGCCTTCGAAATTCCACGCCCTGGAAGGTATTCCACCCTTGAACCGCACGAACAGTATACGTTATCGGTACAAAATAAGTAAAACCTTTATCGTCATATTTTTGTATGAATCTTCAGTTCTTAACTTTTCAGCTTTCTTCCCAACTTCGTCTCGACCGCGTCGATTTTTGTTTCCAGCCGGCCGGACTGACCCTTGCGCCAGTCCATTTTGACTGTGCAGGCGATTCGATTTGAATCCGTCGCCAGCGCTTCATAGCACTTCTGAATCACCGCCATCACCTCGGGCCATTCGCCTTCGATGCAAGTCCCCAGCGGCCCGAGTTTGTACGCCAAACCGCTCCGGTCCACGATATCCAGAGCCCGCGCCACATACGCGCTCACGGACTCGCCCTTATCCATCGGCCAAATGCTAAATTCTGCTAGAAGCATGAGTTGCCAACCTTTCGAACATTAGAGTGTCCAGAGTATATGCGGATGCTACAATAAGGTGGATGCTTGACCGGAGCGCGATCATGGAATCACTTACAGTATTAAAGGGTATTCGCCGACCTGGCCGCCTATCGGGGCTGAAGTGGATCGCCGGCATCTTCACACTCTTCCTCGCCGCCTCCACACAGGCCGCCGCTCCCGCCAAGGTCCTGGTCGTTCCCTTCGAGCCGGTCGGGCCGGCCGACAAACAGTGGATCGCCAAGGCCGTGCAGCAGAATCTCGTCGCCGAACTCGGCCGAATCAATAGCCTTCAGGCCGTCACTAGCGACAAACCGTTGCCCGACAAACCGGCCGCGCTCAAGGCCGCCGCCGATGCCGGCGCGGATTATGTCGTTTTCGGAACATACCACGTCAACGATGCGGATCTCCGCATCACCGGCCAAGTGCTGGATGTCGCCAAAAGCCAGACCATCGCCGGCCTCAAAGCCACCGGCACCCAGCGCGACCTTTTCGGCCTCGAAGATCTCATCGCCATCCAAGTCAGAAAATCCCTCCCGCAACCCATCGTCGTTCAGCCCGAAATGCTCCAGCAACCCCCGGCCATCGCCGCCGCGCCGGGCCCGTTCGCCCAGCCCGACCGCCTGGCCGACCTCAACCGCGCCCTCGATCGCGTGAACGATCTCGAAGACCGCATCAACCGTGCCGCCGACCGCCTCCGCAATCTCGAAATCCCCGTCTACAACTACGACGACTCCCGGCCGCTTTCCTACACCGTCGGCCCGTACCCCTACGGTTACTATCCCTCCTACGGATACGGCTACGGTTACGGGTGGGGGCAGAACAACGTCGCCATCATCGGCTCATGGAACGGCCACCACTCCCACGGCCATTTCAATGTCGGCGCAGGCACCGGCGCATGGGCAGGCGCGGTCCCCGACGGGCGGAATTATTCCGTGCCCACGGGAAACTACGCGGTGCATCCGGGGAATTATATTAAGCCGGTGAGGTAGGGGGGAGAAGGAGGGTATAGGGTGTAGGGTATAGGGTATAGGGTTTAGGAAGACGGGGGAACGCCGAATAATGGGGTCTGCAATCATCGCATATGTTGATGTTCGAAACATCCTCTGGCAAACAACGGCGTTTGTTCCTCCTCTACCCTATACCCTTCTCACCCCCTTACCCAGGGCAATCGCATGTAACTCCTATCGCATCGATTGCGGATTGCGGATTGCGGATTGCGGATTGAAAACCGCATTTCAATCCACAATCCGCAATCCGAAATCCGCAATTGTTGCCCACTTCATGCCACATGCAATTGCCCTCACCCCTCACCCCTCACCCCCTCACCCCATACTCCCCCACCCCATTCTCCCAATACAACTTCCTCATAAACTCCGCTCCACGCGGCGATACAACTCCGAATAACAAATCCCACCACTGGCGCAGGGTCACGGTCTGCAAGCAGACTGGCCAATTGCTGCCGAAGATCACTCGGTCCTCCCCGAAGCGCTCGATGCAGTAGTGTACCACCGGTTGCACCATCTCCATCGTCACCGGCAGTTTCTTGGCGCTCTCGGCCACGCCCGAAATCTTGCAGGCCACATTCTTTCGCTCCGCGAGTCTGGCGATCGAATCCTCCCACGTCTTGCGGGCCGCTTTCATCTCGGGCGCATCGGATGCGAACCATTCCAGATTTGTATTCCCGCAATGATCGAGGATGAACTGCGTCCGCGGACAAAGCTCCGTCAGCTTCAGCGCATCGCCGCGCGAGTCATTGCCGATCAGCAGATCGAACCGCAATCCGAGCTCTCCCAGGAGCCCAATGCCCGCGACAAACTTCCTGTCATCGGCCGCCCCTTTCGGCAAACCCGTGCGCACGCCCTTGATATTCGCCTCGGCCTTGAACCGCTTGATGTAAGCCGCAAATCCCTCCGATCCCGGATCGCCCGCGATCACCGCCGCGCCGATGATTCCACCCGCCTCCGCGCACATCCTGGCGGCCAACTCAGCCTCGGCCGCGCGCTGGCTCGGGTCGATCGCCACCTCCACGTACACGGCCCGCTTGATCGGCAATCCCTCGATCGCCTTCGCGTAATCGGCCGGCGAATAAGACTGATTCAGCGGCCGCCCTGCCCGCTCCAGCCACGGCAGCTTTTGCGTTTTCAAATCCCAGACGTGAATGTGGGAATCCAGCACCGGCCCAACGTATCCCGCTGGCGGCGCATTAACGATTGGCGGCGCACCACCACCCAACACCCGCCTCACCGCCATCGCCACCGCCGCGGCCCCGGCGCAGCCAATCAGATTCCGTCGAGTCGTCTTCATGATCGCATATCCTCCGCAACCCGTCGCTCGCGGTCAACGCAATGATCCCGCGCACGCCTGTTGCGAAATCCGCCCCTCTCGCATGCCTCAGTCCGCTTTGTGATACAATCGCGCAAAACCCGCCGGACCGCCCGGCGCGCACGCCGCAACTTCGCAAGCGCAGAGGCCACACATGCATCGCTACATCACGGAATTCATCGGCACGTTTTTTCTCGTCCTGGTCATCGGCCTCTCGGTCATCGGCACGCAGCCCGTCAAGCCCAAAGCCCCCGAGGCCTCGGCCGCCGTCATGGTCACTCCCGTCAAGGAAATGCCCGCGATTCCCTCCCCCATGACCCCCGTCGTTCCCCTCGCCATCGGCGCGATCCTCATGGTCATGATCTTCATGGGCGGCCATATTTCGGGCGCTCATTTCAATCCCGCCGTCACACTGGCCGTGTTCCTCCGGGGCAAGCTTCCCGCCAAGGATGTCATCCCTTACTGGATCGCGCAGTTTGCCGCGGGCGTCGTCGCCGCGCTGCTGGCCAAATACGTCATCATGGGCGACGGCATCCATGGCGAGCCGGTTGCCGCTGAAAAAATCGTCGCCGCGCTGGTGGTCGAATTCGTCTTCACCTTCGCCCTCGCCCTGGTGGTGCTGAATGTGGCCACCGCCCCCGGAACCAGCGGCAATAGTTTCTACGGCCTGGCCATCGGGTTCACGGTCGTGGCGGGGGCCATTGCCGGCGGCGGCATCAGCGGCGGCGCGTTCAACCCCGCCGTCGGCGTCGGCATCACGCTCATGGGCGTGCCCGCCGCCAACATCTGGCTCTACTTCGTTGGCCCCCTCGCTGGCGGCGCTGCTGCCGCGGCGGTTTACAAGATTCAGCATCCCGACGAAGCGAAGTAAGGTTTGTTTCTCAGGGTCGGGAGCCGGCCACTAAAAGGCTCCAATTGTAAACCCGCGTTCCCCGGCTCCCGACCCTTTCTCGTCCCATGGGATCGACCGACCACGCCGATCGAGTCATCGAGTACGCTTAGCTATCATCGGCAGTGGATCTCAACACCTCCACCGCCGCCGGCCCCACCAACACAATCCTCACCTGCGCATTCCGCTGTAAATCCCCCAGTGTCACTTTCCCCATGATCGCCCGGATGCGAATGCGGTGCTGGCCGAGCAGTTCCTCTTCCTCGGCCGACAGCCCCTCCGCCCCCTCGACGAACTCGCGCTCGTAAACCCGCGTGTGCGATTCCACGAATGAGATTAGTTTTCCGTTGGCCACATCCGCCTCCAGCACCACATCCACCTGCTGTCCGCGCACGGCCTTGAAGACCGCCTCGTGCAGTTTCTCCAGCCCCTGGCCCGTCTTGGCGCTGATGGCGATCGCCTCCGGATAGAGCGTGCGCCAGAACGGATAATTCTGCTCTCCCTCGGGCGTATCGATTTTGTTCAGCAGCAGAATCTCGGGCTTGCCCTTGGCGCCGATTCCTTCCAGCACTTCATGCACCGACCGAAACTGCTGCTCGGCGTGCGGATGCCCCACGTCCAGCACATGCAGCAGCAAATCCGCATGCACCGCCTCCTCCAGTGTCGCCTTGAACGAGGCCACCAGGTTGTGCGGCAGATCGCGCACGAACCCGACTGTATCGCTCAATAGAACTTCCGTTCCCCGCTCCAGGCGCCAGGCGCGGGTCTTGGTGTCCAGCGTTGCGAAGAGCTTGTCATCGGCATAGGTGCCGGCCGCCGTGAGCGTGTTAAAGAGCGTGCTCTTGCCGGCGTTGGTGTAGCCGACGATGCAGACCGTGAAATGCTCGCGATTGCGCTTCTCCACCAGCCGGCTCTTGCGCTCCTGGATCTTCTCAATCTCATCTTTCAAAATCGAAACCCGCTTGCGCACCAGCCGCCGATCGGTCTCGAGCTGCGTCTCGCCCGGCCCGCGCGCCCCGATCCCCATCCCCGCGCCCGATCCGGCGATGCGCTCCAAATGCCCCCACATCTTGGTCAGCCGCGGATACGTGTATTGCAACTGTGCAAGTTCCACCTGCAACTTGGCCTCATACGTCTGCGCCCGCGTCGCGAAGATGTCCAGGATCAACTCGCTGCGATCCAGAACCTTCGGCCCATACCCGAATTTCGATTCCAGATGCTTGTTGATGATCCGCTCCAGCGCTCCGATCTGCCCGGGGGACAGATCATTGTCGAACAGGATCACATCCGCCTTGGTGGACTTGGCCAGATCGGCGATCTCGACGACCTTCCCGCTGCCGATGTAAGTCCCCGCATCCACGCGCTGCCGCTTCTGCAGAATCTGCCCCACCACCTTCGCCCCGGCCGTCTTGGCCAGCGACCCCAGCTCGCCCAGGGGATCGCGCGGGTCGGCGGTTGAATCCGGAAGAATCACCCCGACCATGATGGCCCGCTCCTGGCGGACGGATAATTCGCTGCGTTTCAGATCTGACAAGAGAGACTCTCCCAAGAAGGTACGATGCTCCTGACGCAGTATACCCGATCCCTCTGACAGCGGAGGATTGACCACGAAAAGCACGAAGGGCACGAAGAGGAGGAGACGGGATTGAATGAACGCCAAGACGCCGAGACGCGAAGGATAATATGGGTGGAAAAGAACATTCAATCATCTCCCTGTCTTAAGGTCATGTTGGATTGGCAGCCGACCTCCGCGACTTGGCGACTTGGCGTTCATTTTGTTCTGAATCTTCTTCGTGCGTTTCGTGGCCTTCGTGGTTCATCTCTTATACGACGCTGAATGGATCGCGGTCGACTTGGCTCAGCACAAACTCCACTCCCCCCGCCTCCCGCGCGAGCCTCTCCCTCACCCGCCCCAGTGTCCCCCGCTCGCTGTTCGAATGCAGTGTCGCGATGACTGTCATCCCCGCCTTCGCGGCCGACAGCGCTTCGTGATGCGGGATTTCCCCCGTCAAATAGAGTCCCGCCCCCTGCGCGATCGCATCCTTTAAGTGTTCTCGCCCCGCGCCCGCCAGCACCGCCGCCTTCTCCACCACCTGATCCGCCGGCCCGGCCAGCAGCACATGCGCCAGCCCCAGCCCCTTCTTCACCTTCGCCACAATCTCCCCCACCGCCGCCGGCGCGATCCGCCCGATCCGCCCCTGCCCCGATTTCTCCGGCGGCGCGGCGAGCTGCACCAGATCAAACGCCGGCTCCTCATACGGATGCGCCGTCCGCAGCGCCGCCAACACATCCATCACCCGCGCGATCGGACAGGCTGTTTCCACCCTCACCTCGGCCGCCGTCTCGAAGACGCGCTTGCTCCCGATGGCCGGGCTCGTCGATTCATCGCCCAGAAAAGTCCCCGTCCCGCTTGACCGGAACGAACACCGTTCATAATTGCCGATCCGCCCCGCTCCGGCCGCGAACAGTGCCTCCGCCACCCGCTCCACATCCGGCTCAGGCACGAACGTAATCAACTTGTACTGCCGCGCCTTGGGCTCGATCAGCCGCAATGGCCGGCGGTCCTCCATCTCCAGCAAATCCGCCAGGAAATCGTTGGTTCCGCCATCCGCCACATCCAGCGCTGTATGCGGCGAATAAATCGCGATAGCGCTACGTATCGCATCGAACATTGGATCAGGAGCGGTCAGCCGCTTGATCGGAGAAAAGATCGGCGGGTGGTATGCGATTACCAGATTGCACGAGAGCCTCTTCGCCTCGGCCGCCACCTCCGGCGTGTAATCGATCGCCAGCAGCGCCTTCGCCACGATCTGCCCGGGATCGCCCACGATCAGCCCGACATTATCCCAGGCCTCGGCCAAATGCGGCGGGGCGATGCGATCGAGGAGGGCGATAAGGTCGCGGAGGATCATGACGGAAGGATAAGGCCGGAAGGAGGAAGGCGGAAGGACGAAGGATGAAGGCGGAAGGATGAAGGATGAATGCCGCTCCTGAAATCTTCAAGGTGCCCGAGAACTTACAGCGAGAAACGTACGATTTCGCGCGCTTTCTGCGGCACAAATCGGAAGATGAATCTTTCCACGGTTTTTTGCTGAGCGAATCCGCACTGGTCCCCGACTGGAACACGCCCGAAGAGGATGCCGCATGGGCAAGCCTGTGGTGGGAAAGCTCAGTTTAACAAAAGTGCCAAAAGTGCGCGCTACAC
>JBBRTW010000129.1:0-15770 GCA_038244055.1 Tepidisphaerales bacterium
GTCGACGAGATCGCTCGTCAAGAACAGGCTCCAAGGCTTCGAACTTTCGACGAATCCCTTCCAAACTCATTACATCCTGCATGAATACGATTAGAACAGGTCAACTAGAAATTGAACAGGTTATTCGTGCGCGAGCCCTTACAGTCAAAAAATCGGTAAACGGTGAACGCACGTTGCGCAAATTAAATTTCTACTCTTCTCCGGTCTTCTTCGTGCCCTTCGTATATTTCGTGGTTCATCTAAATTTTTCGGGCTAAAGCTGCGAAACCGCTCGCCGACTCGCGCACCGTCATTTACGCCGCCTTCCCACCCCTGGCGCGATTCCGCCTCAGCAGGCCAATCGCTGCCGCCAGCGCCGCCAAACCCAATCCCGTCGGCTCCGGCACGCTCGTCACACCCTGCCCGGCCAGCTCAAACACCAGTTGCATATCGGCCGCGAATTGCGGTGATGAACTCGGAATCGCCGAGGCCGGCATCGCCTGCCCGTAATTGTTGGCAAGCTGCAGCAAGTCGTTCAAGCCCACATCGCCGCTGTAATCGAAGTCGCCATCGTACCAGGCCGTCGTCGGCGCGGTGGCCAGCCCATAATGATTGGCCAGACGCAGCAAGTCATTGAGGCCGACATCGCCCGACATATCCGCATCGCCCGCGAGTGTCGTCCGCACCAGAATGGCCGTTCCATCAACCGTTGAACTCACGCTCTGGCCCAGATTCCACGTTCCGCCGCCCGCCCCGAGCAAGCTGCTCGCCTCGACGTAACCCACGGCCAATCGCTTGCTCGAACCAACACTGGCCGCGATCTCACTCGAACCGATGCCCTTCCCGAGCCAGTCGCCGCCGTGGTAGGCCGAGAGAATCGCGGCCCTGATGCCGGTGGGGCTGGCATCATTGAGCGGGCTCGCGCCACTGTAATCCACCACCATCGCGTTGCTGTGGAGATTCACGTTGCCGGTCGGCCCGGCGATCGAGAGCGCGTTGACGGTCAGCACCTTGAGCGCTGCCCCGCTGATCTCAGCGCTGCCGCCATTCTGCACGATCAGCGATTTAACGGTCTGCGTGGCCCCCGCGTCGAAAGTCGCGCCGCTGCTGATCGTGACCGCGGATGAACTGGCGATCGAGCCGAGCACCTGGAGCTTGCCGCCGGCGACGGCCGTCAGCCCGCTATAAGTGTTAATGCCGGAGAGTGTCTGCGTGCCGCTGCCGCCCTTGGTGAAGGATAGGATGCGGCTGGGGCCATTGGCGATGACTCCGGCAAACGCCGCGCTCGCGCTGCCTGCGGCCGACAGCGCCTCCCCGCCCGCCGCCGCAGCATTATCGGTGATCGTGCCACCGGTGCCGGTGAGCGCGCCGATGGAAAGCCCGCCCTGCCCGTTGATGTCGACGATTCCACCGCTCATGTTGAGCGTATTGGACATCGATCCCAGCGCCGTGCCGCCGCCGGCTTGCAGCGTGCCGCTGGTGACCGTGTTGGTGCCGGTGTAGGAGCTCGCGCCCGCCAGGTTCTGGGTGCCGCCGCCGGAGAGGGTGAGGTTCAAATTGCCGGTGATAATGCCGAGGGAACTGACGCTGTAAACCGCGCCGGCCGGGGGAGTGAGCGTCAGCGTGGCCTGCGCGCCGGAGTTGGTGATGGTGGCCGCGTTCGCCCCGGTGTTGACCAGGCCGATGAGCGACTGATTGAAACCCGAGAGGTCGAACGTCGTGGCGGCGAGCGAGCCCAGCGTGAGGACTGCGGCCGTGGATAGGCCGTTATTCGCGCCGATCTTGATGGTGTCGGCCGCCTTGCTCATGGAGTAGACCGTTCCGCCGCCGGAATAGGTGTTGGTGCCGGAGCGGTCGGTGTAGGTGACGCCGAGCGGGACATTCAGCGCCCCGTTGACGATGAAGCCGCCCGTGGATTGCGCCGAGCCGAGTTGCCCGCCGCCCATGACGTTCTGGGTGACCGTCATCGCGCCGTTGAGCGTGACAAATCCGCCGGCCGGGCCGTTGTAATAAACAATTCCCTGGGCAAGGCCGCTGGGGTGTACGTTGTTGTTGATGATGTTGTTGCCAATGACCAGGCCGGCGGCCGTGAATTCGAGCCGGGCCTCGCCGGCCGCGCCGCTGTTGTTGGAAATGGTGATGTCGCCCGAGCCCAGCGCGCCGGCCGACGCAACCTGCATGATGCCATTGTTGAGGAAGGTCTTGCCGTAGCTGTTGGCGGCATTGCCCAGGACCAGAGTGCCCGGGCCGGATTTGGTCAGGGCCATGGCGGCCCCGCCGGTGATCTGCGAGTTGATGGTGACCGCGCCCGTGGCCCCGGTGACGTTATTGTTGATGACGATCAGATCCTGCCCGTTGCCCGAGGCCAGCGTGCCGTTGTTGAATGAGACGCCGTTGGCCACCGTCGATGTGATGAGGATGCCGCCGCTGGCGATGGTTAGTCCGCCGGTGGCATCGACACTCGCAGCCCCGGCCGTATTGAAGCGAAGGGAGTTGATGGCCATCGCACCCGGCGCGCTGGCGCCGATCGGAGCATCCACATCCTTGCCGGCCGCGAATCCGGGGTTGTAGGCCGCCAGGCCGGTGATGAAGTTGCTCGCGCCGGAATTGGCGGAGGTGGCCCAGGTGTTGAGGCCGATGGTGAAGTATCCGCCGATGATGGAGAGCTGGCCGCCGGCCGCCGTGAAATCAGTGTTGAGCGTGGCAGTCTGGATGCCGTTGGTGGCCGAGAGCGCGCCGTTGGCGGGATTGGCGGCGTTGAGCGTGCCGCCGGGGTTGCGGGTGATGGCTTTGAGATCGACGCTCAGCGGGTTGGCGGTGGCGTTGTTGGTCAGCGAGAGCCCGCCCTGGCCGGGGTTAATCGTGGTGGAGGCGAAGGCTTGGGAACTGGTGGTGGAAGCCCTGCCGGTGAATGTCAGATTGCCGCCGCCGAAATTCAGCGCCGATGAAGTGCTGAAGGGGTTGGTCAGCACGGTGGTATTGGTGGTGGAGAAATCGACGACGATGCCGCCCCCGTTGGCGGATGTGGCCCCGGTGTAGGTAAAGGCGCTGCGCGGGTTGAGCGCGAGCGTGCCGCCGCCGGTCTGGGTGTAAGAACCGGTCGTGCCCGAGATCGTGCCGACATAGGTGCCACCGGTATTGGCCAGCCCGGCCGTAAGGTTGAACGCGCCCACGTCGATCGTGCCGGCCGTGGTGCCGCCGCCGCTGATCGAGCCGGTCGTGATGCTGGCCCCGAGTTTGGCGATGTTGCCGGTTGTATTGCCCAGCACCAACCCCGCGTTGGGATAGAGCGCGGTGGGCGTGTTGATGAGCAGCGTTCCGCCGCTGATGGTGGTGAAGTTCGTCGTGCTGAGATAATTATTCGCGCCGTTGAGCGTGAGCGTGCCGGTGCCGGTCTTGGTAATCGAGCCAAGGTTGCCATTGCCGATGACATTGGCGAAGGAAACGTTGTTGCCGTTGGTGTCGATGCTCAGATTGGCGCTGGTGGCGATGGTGATGGACTTGGTGGAAATATCGGTGGTGACCAGGCTGCCGTACTGTAGCGTCGATGTGCCCGTGACGGTAAAGCCGCCCGTGCCCAGCGTGCTGAGATCGGTAAGCTGAAGCGTAATGCCAGTGAGAATCAGGCCGCCGCCGAAGGTATTGCCGGTTCCGGTGAGATTCACAGCGCCGCTGCCCGCGCCGCCGATGATGACGCTGGTATTCGCGCCGGTGATGTTCTGGGCATACGTCAGCACCGAGGCCGCCGGCCCGCCGCCGAATCGATAGACCCCCGGAACGGCCGGCGTGTAGATGCCCGTATACGTCAGCGCCGTGCCCGTGGCTCCCAGGAAGAGATTGGGCTGGTTCATCCCCGCGGCGCTGAAATCGAGATTCTCAGCCGCGCTGGTCGCCGTCAGCGCCAGCGTCCCGGTCGCGTTGGGATTGACCTTGGATTTGATGACGGCCTGCGTGCCCGTGAAATTGGCCGACAAAATGCCATTGAGAAGCGTGACGTTGCCCGCGCCCATCGCGCCGGCGGAATTGAACTGGATCGTGCCGGCGCTGACGATGGTCCCGCCGGCATAATCGTTGGCCGGGTTGCTGATCGTGAGCAGGCCGTTGAGGGCGTTGGTGCGCAGCAGCGTGCCCGGGCCGGTGATCTTGCCGCTGATCGTGCCGGGGGCGTTGAAGTTGCCGATGGTGGCATCGTTCACCAGCGTGACCGTCCCGGTGAGGTTGGCGCTGCCATCGATGCGCAGCGCGCCGAAGGCGGCGTTTTCGTTGGTTCCATTGCCCGACAGGAACCATTTGTTGTCCCAGGTGCCGCCGACGATCACGACTTGGCCGCCCATGTTGATGGTGACATCGCCGCCGGCCGTATTGGCCGCGTTGCGCCCCAGAGCGCCCGTGACTGCATTGACCAGTATCCGTCCGGCCTCGACATACGTTCCGCCGGTGTAGGTATTGGTCCCGGCCAGCGTGAGCTGCGAATTGCCGGTCTTGACCAGCGTAACCGCGCCGCTGCCATTGTCGGCAATCGTGGAATTGACGGTCAGGGTCAACGAGTTCGCGGTCGTGCTGCCGGTATTGAGGATTAATTCACCCGGTGTGTTGGCCGCGCCGCCGGCCGTGATGATCCCGCTGTTGGCCGCGCTGCCCACCGTCAGCGCCTTCGCGCCGGTGATGCCGGCGACGAGAATCCCGCCGCCTGCGCCGAAGCGCAGCACGCTGGTCGCCCCGCCCGCGCCGACATTCAGCGTCCCTACCGTGGTGGCGTTGGAATAGAGAAACGTGTTGATATCGGTGACGTCCGCCGCGACTGCGCCGAAGGTGAACGTCGTGCCCGCGCTCTTGACGTTATTGGCGGCCGTCGAGCCATCCGTTGCCCCCACCAGCCCGGAGGCGATGCTCGTGTAACCGGTGTAGGCAACGACATTGCCGCCCGAGAGTGTCGCGAAGTCGACGGCCGCGCCCGCCGCGGTCCCGCCGGTGCTCGTGGTCGCCCACGCACCGAGAATGCCGTTGGTCAGCGTGCCCGATGCCTGCACCGAACCCGCCGTCGGCAGGAAGAAATCGACCGCGCCGGCCGTGGTTCGCGTGATCGCGCCCAGGTTTGCGCTCAGCGAGGCGGCCGTATTCTGCGTGAAATTGATGTAGTTATAGCCCTGGTTGAGGGTGGTCGAGGCAAACGCCTGCGAATCGGTGCCCGCCGCCTTGCCTTTGATGTTCAGAGTTCCGTTGCCGAATGTGCCGCCCATCACCAGCGCCGATGAGGGGCTGATGATGTTGCTCGTCAGCGTTGTGAACGCCGCGTTGCTGAAATCCAGCAGCAGCCCGCCGGCCGCGGCCGACGTGCTCGAGCCGGCGATCGTGGTGGCCCCGGTGTAGCTCTCGCCGGCGTTGTTCGCCAGGGTCAGTATGCCCGAGCCGATCTTGGTCAGCCCGCCGCTCCCGCTCAAAACGCCCGTATAGCTCGTGGCGACGTTGTTGAATCCCACCGCCAGCGTAACCGGGTTGCTGCCCACATCCGCCAGCGCAATGGCCCCCGCGCCGGTCAGCGATCCGACATTCACCGTGCCGACGCCCGATGAAAACGCCAGGCTGTTGGCGACACTGACAGTCAGCGCTGAGCTCTTGAGGGCATTGAGATGCCCAAGCTGCAGCACGCCCGCGGTGATGGCCGTTGCCCCGGTGAAATTGTTCGCGCCGGCGAGGATCAGCGTGCCCGCGCCAATCTTCGTCAGCCCGCCCGCACCGGCGCTGCCGATGCCATTGGCCAGCGTGACCGTATTCGCGCCGGTGTCGAAGGTGTTGGTCCCACTGACCAGGTTGACGGGCACCGATGAGATATCGCCCGCCGCCCCCGTCCCCCACTGCACCGTTCCGCCCGCCAGATTCAGCGGGCCAGCGCCCAGCCCGGCCGCGCCATTGCTGGCGTCAATACGAAGCGTTCCATTAGACACCGTGGTGCCGCCGGTGTGCGTGTTAATTCCGCCCAGGACCACAGTCCCGCCGCCGCCGCCGATGAGAACGCTGTTGCTGCCCGCGAGCGTCGGGCTGTAAATGAGATTGCCCGTGCCGCCGAAACGATAAACGCCCGCCACATTCGGCGTGTAAGTGCCGGTATACGTCACCGTTCCCGAAGCCCCGAGAAACGCCAGCGGCAGATTCGCGGCCGACGGGCTTAAATCGACATTCTGCCCGCCCGATGTCACCGCCAGATCGCCGGCCGCCGATCCATGCACGGAAGTCGTCAGCGCCCCAATCGCCGCCGGCGAATCCAGCAGGATCGACCCACCCGCGCTTTCCAGCAGCCATCGCCCCGGCGTGGCGGCCAACCCGGATGCGCCGAAAACGCCGCCGGAGGCGATCGTCAGTGTGCCGCTGTTCAAGACGACGTTCGAAGCGCTGATCGATCCGCCGGACCCAATGGTCAGCGCCGAACTGTTGTTGATCGTCACGCCCGAAGCCAGATTCGAGTTGGTCAATGTCAATCCACCGCCATTGATCACGATGCCGCCCGTAAAGGTATTCGCGCCCGACAGCGTCAGAACGCCCGCGCCGCTCTTGGTCAGCCCGCCGCTAGTGGTTGCGGCGATCCCGATCGTGCCGAAAGTCGCGCCGGTTCCGCCGCCGCCGCTCAGCGCGATCGTCGGCGTTGAGGTGTAGTTCTGCCCCGGGTTGGTGATGACGATGCCCGTCACCGCGCCGGCCGAGTTAATCGTGGCGTAGCCGGTTGCCCCGGTTCCGCCGCCGCCAGTGATGGAGACCGACGGCGCGCCCACATAGCCCGTTCCCCCTGCCGTCACGTCAACGCTGAACACGCCATTGCCCTGCGGCGCAAGCAGAGGCTGCGAAATCGTCGCGGCGAAACCGTTCGTGTTGATGACCGCCCCGCCGGCATATGTGCCGAACGCGCCATTGACGATCTCCGTGATCGTATTCGCAGTGCCCGTGTTGGTGCTCATCCCCACGAAATTGGCGCTGGCCACCGTCGCCATCAGCGTGCCCCCGTTGAAATTGACGGTCATGGCGTTGTTCGACCCCGTTCCCGGCACCGCCAGAACGCCATTGGCCTTGACCGTCCCCGCGTTGAGGTTGACCGTGGCCGAGGAAGTTGAAGGATTGCCGCCGCCCCCCTGGATGTTCGTGCCCGAACTGTCGAGCAACCCGCCAGCCATATTAAGTACGCCGACCTCCCCGGTGTTCTGCCAAACCACGCCAACATGATTGCTCGCCGCGCCTCCGCCCAGTGCCAGGTGATTGATCGTGCCGCCGGTCATCGTCAGTGCAGAGACGGTGTTGACTCCCGACCGCGCGAGGCCCAGGAATTCGTAGACATTGACGGTGCCGCCGGAAATCATTCCCACGCCAACCCCGCCGCCGATATTCGCGAGATTCAAGCGCTTGTTGGCGGTGAGCGTGCCGCCGCTGACGTTCAAATACCCATACCCCAGTCCGGCGATGTTGAAGGTATCAGTGGTTCCAACATCCGTCCGATTCAATTGCCCCGCGCTGAGATTGATCACCCCCACCGCGTTGGCCACGGTCCCGCCATTGAACGATTGGAAAAAACTGACGTTCGAATTGGCGTTGTCGATATTGAGAACGGCCGATTGATTGGCCGTGTTGCCGAGCGTGAACGTGCCCGTCGCGGTGGTGAGCGTGAAGGCGTTGGAGACTTTGAGCGTGCCATTGTTCACCGTCACCGCATTGGTGCTGGTAAACGCGTTGGGAAGCGCCAGCGTACCCACGCCGGCTTTCGTAAACGCGCCGCCGGGGGTAACGCTCGGCAGCCCCAGCGTATAGGTGTTGGCCGCGCTGGCGATGTCGATGGTGGCCGCGCCGGTGAGGTTGAGCGTGCGGCTGTTGTTCCATGCGGTGTTCGTCGTGCCCGCGATGCGCACGCCGCCGCCGTTCAGCGTCAGCGCCCCGCCGACCGCCCCCAAGCCGCCATCTGCCGTGATCGAAACCGTCCCCGCGTTAACAACCGTACCACCATCGTAGGTGCTGGCGGCCGAGTTGAGCTCCAGCACGCCGTTCCCCGCCTTGAACAATCCGAACCCCGTGCCCGAGATGCTTCCGCCCACCGTCAGCGTGTTGGCGGTCACCGTCACGATCGGCGATGTTCCCAGCGTCACCGGCCCGCTGTTCATATCCAGGCTGTTGGTGCCCGTGAACGCGAACGCGCCATTCCAGTTCTGCGCATAAGGGCTGGCCAGTTGCAGCGAAGCGCCGAAACTGTTGTCGATCGTGCCGGAGGTGATGATGAAGGTATTGGCCGGGTCGCCCAGGGCCGATGCATTGCCGAGTTTCAGCGTGCCCGCTGCCAGAGTAAGGCTCTTGCCGGCACCGCCGAAGGTGTTCGGGCCTTTGAGGTCGACGATGCCGACGCCCGCCTTAATGAAGCTCTGCGCCCCGCCGATCGCCCCGGAGAAAACCGTCGCGCCCGATGCCGTCGTCGTCGCGTTGGTGAAGGTTCGCGTGCCGCCCGTCAATGTCACCGGCCCGGTGAACGTCATCGAAGTCGCGGGCGTGAAAAAAGGAATCGTTGTATCCGCCTGGAAGTTGATCGCATTGGCGACAGAATGCGGCCCGCCGGTGGTGGTTCGCAGTTGCCCGCCATTGAAAGTCAGCGTGCCCGTGCCGAAGGGCCCGTTCACCATCGCGCCCGCCGGCCCGGTCGAGTCAATCGTGATCACCACGACCTGCGAGCCCGTGCCCGACAGGATCATGCCGCCCGAAAACGTGCTCTGCCCGCCCAGAACCGTCGGCGAGGCACCGCTTCCGCCCAGTGTCAGCGCGCCCGGCGTCCCCAGATCCGCGAACACACCGTTGTACGTGAAGTTATTGCCGCTCGCCGCGTTGTTGAGAAGGCTTCCCCCTCCCGGTCCGATCTGAATGCCGCGAAAGCTGTTGATCGTAAAACCGATGCCCGTGCCATTCAGCGTTCCGCCATTGAGAATCACCGAGTCGGGAGTCGCAACTGCCGGCGCTGCCCCCAGCGCTGTATCCGAGGCGAAGTTCACCGTGCCGCCGCTGACGGTCAGCGCTGTGTACGTGCTGCCGCCGACCAGTGTCAGCGCCCCCGCCCCGGCCTTGGTCAGTCGAAATGCCCCGCCGATCGCCCCGCCGACGCTCAGCGTCCCCGCGCTCACCGTCACCTGCCGGTTCGCGCCCAGGGTCACCGCGCCCGTCCCCAGGTTCAGGTCGTTGCTGCCCGCGAATGTGAAATCGCCGGCCCACGTCTGCGCATAACTGTTGGCCAGGATGATGGGCGATCCAAAGGTGTTATCGATGGTCCCGCCGTTGATCACGAACGTATTGCCCGAAGCGCCCAGCGCCGTCGAGCTGTTGATATTCATCTTGCCCTGGTTCAGGGAGATGGTGGCCGCGCCGCCAAAGGTGTTCGGGCCAGAAAGCGTCAATGTCCCCGTGCCGGATTTGCTCAGCCCGCCGCCCCCGCCGAGCGCGCCGCCGATGATCGTCGCCCCCGAGCCATCCACCGAAAGGTCGAAGCTCCCATTATCCACCGCCCCGCCAATGGTCAGCGCCGCCGTGCTGGTGTTCAGCCAGGTCTGCGCCGCGCCCATTGTCACATTGGAATTGACCGTCCCCGCGGCCGTCGCCGTAGCCGAAATTCCCCCCGCTCCGACCGTCAGCGTGAATGCCCCGCCCACCGTGGCCGAGCCATCCTTGAAAAATACCGAGTTCGCGGAAATCGCCTCGCCCAGTGTCGCGGTGTACAGGCCCGTCGCATCGCTCCCTGCCGAGAAGATGGCGTCGTTCCCATTGGCGTTATCCCAGCCGGCGAGCGTTCCCGCGCCCCCGGCCGGTGAGGTGTTCCAATTGGCATCCACCGTGCTCCATGCGCCATCGGGAGTCGCCCCGCCCGCGCCGGCCGTGGTGTTGTTGATGTCCCAGTAAACCTGCAACCCCGCCCCGCGCGCGGCCACCGACATCCCCAGTATCAACATGAGCGCAATCGCACCCGCCCGATGCACGATTCTCGACCGCTTGACCTCAACCCGACGTCCGCTCCGAGTACAACGCATTATCCGTCTCCGTATGGCCACGAAAATCCTACCTCGATCTCATGGCCGGCAAGAGCCCTCTCCCGGCTAGACCGCCCGATTGTGCAAGCGCAATCCCGATGGAACGATCCACCCCTCAAGCCGCGCGAACCTTGTGGCCTCGGTCGCGTTGGGCGGATGGAGTGAACTTCCCCGGGCATTTGGAGTGTAAACCGTGCGGGCGCGGTATGTCTATCTAAAATCAAGGGAGATTCGCCCCGATTGCCTGCGGTTTGTTTATATAAGAACTGCGGGCCAACAAAAAACCCTTCCACAAAAGGAAGGGCTTGTAAGCTGGGGTACAAGGATTCGAACCTTGACAAGCAGATTCAGAGACTGCTGTGCTACCGTTACACCATACCCCAGTGAACTCGGCGGTTGGATTCTACGGCGTGGGGGGGCGGGGTCAAGTCGGGGGATGCTCGATTGCGGGGTGGCGATCGCGGATTGTGGATTGGAAGCGGGTTCTTGCCGCTTGCAATGGGCAATCGCGCTATCCGTCACTTCGCCGGCGGCAGTTCCGCCGCCGCCGGGGCATCCACCAGCCAGATCACCTGTCCGGGGGGTTTGGGGTCGATGAGTTGAATGGGCAATCGCTGCGGGTCCCGCGGGCCATGCAGCACTTCCTTCAACCGCCCGGCCTTGGCAGCGCCCGTAATCAGCGGCAGGATCAGCCGCGAAGTATTGATGAACGGCGCGGTCACCGTGATCCGCCACGATGCGCCGGTTGTGGAATTCTCGACAAACTGCCCGATGCAGCGGTGCTGGGTCTCTCCCAGGGCAATGGAATTCGGAAACAGCGATGCCGTGTGCCCATCATCCCCCATCCCCAAGAGCGTGACATCCGGCCCCCCGCCCGGGGCGAAATCCCCGAAACGGGCCTTGAGCAGCTTGCCGTAATCCTTGGCCGCATCCTGCGGGTCGATTTCCCCTTCCACGCGGTGGATGTTGCGCGGCAGAAGCGGCACCTTACTGAGCAAATTCGCGGCCGCCATTCGGTAATTCGAATCCGCATGGTGCGGCGGAACCGCCCGCTCATCCCCGAAATAAACATCCACCTTGGCCCAGTTGATGCGATCCCGACAGGCGTCTGAGGCGAGAATCTGATAGAGAAGCTTGGGAGTCGACCCGCCGGAAAGAACGATGGAGAACCAGCCGCGCTTGGCGATGGCGTCCGCCGCCGAAGCGATGATCAGATCGGCGGCCGCCTGCGCCACCGCAGGAGGGTCAGGAAGAATCTGCATCTGAAGAGTGGCCATGCAAGGGAGGATACCGGATGAGGGGGAATGGGTGAAGGAGCATTGCACTGGTGGCGCGGAGGATTTCAGCGGCGCGATCCTCAACGGTGGAGGATAGAAGATGGAAACGAGCTTCGTCGCCTTTGAATTATTAACTCCGCGCATGGACAATCCCCCCGCCGTCACAGGGCGGCCCGTTATGAAAATACTGATCCAATATCTGGTCGTGGCCGGCGCGGGCGCGCTGGGGGCGGCCCTGCGCCTGTTTGTCGCGTCCATGTCCGGCCGCCTGTTCGGCACGGGCTTCCCAACCGGGACATTCATCATCAATATCAGCGGCAGCCTTTTTCTCGGGTGGTTCCTCACGGTGGCGGGAAATCGGGTGATGGTGTCGGATACGACCAAATTGGCCATCGCGGTCGGGTTCGTGGGCGCTTACACGACTTTTTCAACCTTCATGTTCGAATCGAATTCCCTGATCGAGGGGGGTAAGCAGATTCAGGCTACAATCAATATCGTCGGCAGTGTGCTGATCGGACTGCTGGCGGTTCGTCTCGGCGTCTGGCTGGGGCAGCGTTAGAGGATGGCCGGCGATGTCGCTTGGTGGCGAAAAGGTTCTGTTGCGTTTCTATCTGCGCAGCGCGGATCGCGCCCCCTTCGCGCCGACCTGGGAGCGAATCGTCAAATCCGCCCGGCACTCCGGGCTGGCCGGGGCAACCGTCCTCAAGGGCATTCTCGGCTTCGGCTCGCGCGGAATGCTGGCCAATTCGGCGTGGTCCCTGATGGAGCATGTCCCGGTCGTCGTCGAAATCGTCGATGATGGTTCGAAAGTCATCGAGTTCATCAACGGCGCATTGGACCGTCAGATCGCCGGCGGCATGGCCACGCTCGAGCGCGCCCATGTCATGATGTACCGCCACCGCGCGGGTGAATCACCAGCGCCGCTGCAACTGGGCCCGGCCACCGCGCCCCTCTCCACCCTGCCGCGCATCCAACCGAGGGAGCATATGACAATCAACGAAAATGGCGTCCTGCTCCGCGTATTCATCGGCGAATCGGATAAGCACGAGCATAAGCCCCTCCACGAAGCGATCCTGCAAAAGGCCCGCGAGCTCGGCCTGGCCGGCGGCACGGTCCTGCGCGGCGTCGAAGGCTTCGGCGCTAACAGCGTCGTGCATCGCGCATCGCTTCTGGAGATGTCCACCGATCTGCCGATCATCATCGAGATCGTCGATTCGCAGGAGAAGATCCAGCTCCTTCTGCCTCACCTGGAGACGATGGTGAAGGAGGGAATGATCACGATGGAGTACGTCCTCATCCTCGCCTACCGCGACCACCCGAAGGCTCCGGCGCGATCAGTTGATCCTTGAACCCGTGCCCCGTCACGCGAATAAACACATCCTCCAATGTCGGGCTGCCCAGCGAAACCGAGCGTATCCGCCCGGTCCCCGTGAAAGCCTCCACCAGCGGCGGGATGAACTCATGGGCGCGCGGCCGCTCGATGCGCAGGGTGTTATCGAGGATGGTCGCGGTGATATCGAATCGCTCCTTGATCGCGGCCGACAGCCCGGCCGGGTCGTCCGTAGACAGCGTGATCACATCCGCGCCGATCATCGCCTTGAGGGCGGCCGGCGTATCGCAGGCCGCCAATTTCCCCTGATCCATGATCGCCAGCCGATCGCAATGCTCGGCCTCATCCATGAGATGCGTCGTCACCAGAATCGTCACGCCCTCCTCTTTTCGAATCTCCCGCAAATACCGCCAGAGATCGATCCGCGCCCCCGGGTCGAGCCCGGTGGATGGCTCATCGAGCAGCAGAATCCGCGGCCGCGGCAGCAGCCCCTTGGCCAGCTCCACCCGCCGCCGCATTCCTCCCGAAAACTGTCCGACCAGCTCTGTAGGCCGCTGATCCAGCCCCACCCGCCGCAGCATTTGATCGATTCGCGTTTCCAGCTCCGCCCCGCGCAGCCCATAGAGGTGCCCGTGATACCGCAAATTCTCGGCCACCGTGAGCTGCTTATCCAAAGAAGGCGATTGAAACACCACGCCAATGTTCCGGCGAATCGCGGGGAAGGATGAAGGTTGAAGGATGAGGGCTGAACCGGAGAAATCGAATGTGACCACCCCCTCCTGCGCCGCGATCAACGTCGAGAGAATTCGAAACAGCGTCGTCTTCCCCGATCCATTGGGCCCAAGAAACCCAAAGATTTCGCCCTGGGCGACATTGAAGGCGACATTGTGGAGCGCCGCGCGGTCGCCGTAGTGATGGGTAAGATTGGCGATAGAGATGAGAGGTGGCAATTCAATTCCATTCGATCAAAGGGCAGAGACTGCGGGGTGCCATGCTCAGACCCGCGGCGGTGGGGCGAAATAGTGGAGTGGTTTCCGCGGGGATAAGCATGCTCACGCAATCCGCGCCGGCATGCTTATCCCCGCCGAGTTGGCCCGGTCGTCTATGAACGTCTTTCACGGCGGGCCTAAGCATGTGGCACCCACTCGTCCCCCTAATGGCGCCAAGCTTCCACCACCACCTCGCCTTCGCACTCGCAACTCGCAACTCACAACTAAACTCTCTCACCTCTTATCGATCATCAACGCCGCCAGCAGCAGCGGCAGATAAATGATCGATGAGAAAAACAACTTCCACGCATCCAGCCGCGTTCGCGTCACCGCGCAATTGATGCAGAACGTGAAAAACGCCAAACTCAAAAGCGCCGCCGCCGTGAAATACCCCATCCCGGCCATGTGCAGCGAGGCCGGGATCATGCTGATCGGCAACAGCGCCGCCCCGTAGAGCACGATCATCCGGCTGGTCATCGGAAGATTCTCCCCATCGACCACCGGCAGCATCTTAAAACCCCCGGCCGCGTAATCGCGCTTGTAGAGGATCGCGATCGCCAGGAAGTGCGGCATCTGCCAGATGAACAGAATCGCGAACAGCGCCAGCGCCTCCGGAGATAGCGCCCCCGTGGCTGCCGTCCACCCCATGGCCGGCGGAATCGCCCCCGGCACCGCCCCGATGATCGTGTTCAGCGAAGTCACCCGCTTGAGGGGCGTATAGATCAAAACGTAACTCGCCAGCGTCAGGAAACCGAGCAGCCCCGTCAGCGGGTTGACGAAACAGGCCAGCCAGCCGATGCCCACCATCCCGCACAGCGCCCCCATCCAGATCGCCTCGGCCTGCGAGATGCGCCCCGTCGGCAGCGGCCGATTCCGCGTCCGCGGCATCAGCGCATCATACGATTTCTCCACGATCTGATTGATCACCGCCGCCGACGCCGCCGTCAGCGCCGTGCCGAAAAGCACGTGCAGCAGCGTCACCCAGTGCCCCGCGCCTTTGGGTGCCATGTAAAACCCCACCGCCGTCGTGCAAAGCACCAGGAAGTTCATCCGCGGCTTGGTCAATTCATAAAGATCCCGCACCCGCGATGGCGTCGCACCCGGCTCGGCCTGAACCGCCTCAAACGCCTCCGCCGTAGTCGCCACTCCCCCGCCGCCATCATGTAGCACGGGCATCTTGCCCGTGAACGCCGAAGCCCCCACCCCGCCGCCATCATGTAGCACGGGTATCTTGCCCGTGAACGCCGAAGCCCCCACCCCGGCGGTCGCGCCAAGCGAAGTCGTGAAGTTGGAAATGTCGGAAGCAGGTTTCATCGAATCACAATGTCATCGCTAACGTCAACATCAAAGCACGAACGTCATCCTGAGGGAGCTTCAGGCGACCGAAGGATCTTGCCCAAACATCCAAGGCCCGCAAATCCTCTCGAATCATCCGCAGGCAATTCTTTTCAACAGCATTCTCAACCAGGACTCAATTGCTCCGCGCCGCGCGGCTGCACCTCAAAACCCCGACCAGCCTCTTCAAACGCCATTTCCCGCGGCCGCGAAGAATACAAGCGCATCGCCCGGATCGCCAGCACGAACGTCGTCGCCAGCAACAGCGCCCCCACCGCCACATGATAACTCGTGATATCCGCCGGCTTTTTCAACAGCACCGTCAACACGCCCAGCGTCAGTTGCGCCAGCAACAGTACGAGCAGCACCACCGCCGGCCCGATCAACCCCGGCCGGCGATGCTTCCGAAAAACCTTCGTCAGCACGATCCCCAGAATAACCGTCACCAGCACCGCCCCCACCCGATGCCCAAACGCCAGCCAGACCTGGCCCACCGTCGGCCCGTCGAATGGCTGATCGTCCGTCTTATTCCAATCCGTCCAATCCGCCCCGACCGCCTTGAACCAGGCCGTTGTCACCTCAGTCTGCCGCACCGGCGGAACCACGCGCCCCAGCGCCAGCGGCAGATCCGGAATCGCCAGCCCCGCCTGATAATGCCGCATCGTCGCCCCCACGATCAACTGCAAATAGATTACAAAACACGCTGCCACCGCCCATCGAATCAACCCCCGCCCGGCCCCATCACCCTTCGCCCCGCCCCCATCCCCGCCCACTTCCCCGCCCACTTCCACACCCACTTCCACATTTGAAATTTGAAATTTGA
>JBBRTW010000130.1:0-15705 GCA_038244055.1 Tepidisphaerales bacterium
CTCCTCCCGCGCCGTCTCGATCGCATCGCGCCAGCGCCGCGCTGTCCGCTCCGATTTGGCCGCCTTCACCTGGCAGTAGAAGCTGGTCGCCTCATCGTACGAGGCCATGATCTGCGGCAGCACTTTCGGCGTGTGGCAGCGGGCCCGCGCCGTCTCGAAACCGGCCGCCGCAAGGTGCTCGGCGTAGGTGCGATCCTCCAGCATCCGATCCATCGCCTCGGCCATCGCCCGCGGGTCCGAGGCCGGCACGATCAGCCCCGTCTGCTCGTGCTCGACGATCTCGGGCAGAGCCCCGGTCGCCGTCGCCACCACCGGCCGCCCGGCCGCCAGCGATTCCAGCGCCGCGTAGCTGAACGATTCGAATCCCCGGCTCGAAATTACCGCCAGCCGCGCCGCCCGGAGCATGCCCGATACTTTTTCCAGCGGCACCGCCCCCGGCAGATCGATCCGCGCGCGAATCTCCGGATCGGGCACGATCTTCGGCAGGAGCTGCGCGAACGACAACCTCCCCGGCCAGCGATCCGGCCCGACGATCACCAGCCGCGCCCCCGCGTATTTCCGCGCGATGATCGAGAACGCCCGCGCCAGCGTATCCTGCCCCTTGAGCGGCTCGATCCGGCCGACGCACACGATATGCGGCGGCGAATTCTCCGCCGGCAGCGGATGGCGCTCGGCCGGAAAATCCATGAAGTTCGGAAAGATGATCGGCGTGCGCCGCAGATCCCAGGTCTTATCCACCACATTCTTCATGGCCTGCGAGGGCACCGTCACCGCATCCGCGTAGCATCGCGCCGTCCGCCGCTCCAGGGCCGCCAGCACGCGATGCATCGGGTTGAACGGGAAGCGGTTGATGCGGACGAAAAGCTCCCACGGGCAGTGCATCCGCATGACGATCGGCCAGCGATGGATCGTGCCCGCCATCCACCCGTTGGCCGCATGCTCCGGGCATTCCACCAGGTCCAGTGGATAGGCCGCATCGATCTCGCGGATCGCCTCGTAGCTGGCCAGGTTCCACTTGATCCAGTGCCAGATCAGCGGGTGCATCCAGGCCATGAAGCGGGCCATCCCCTGCCAGTAGAGCCAGCGCAGGGCGGTGTTTTCGGTGCGGATTTCGAAGCGGGCGGGGATGCGATGGAGGTGGACGTTGAACTGCGGAATGGGCGGCCGATCCGATGGCCCGGCCACCACATGTACCTCATGCCCGGCCCGTCCAAGAGCCCCCGCGAGGCGGAACATGTACGTTCCAACGCCTCCCAGGCCCTGCTGAGGGGGATATTCGTAAGAAATCAGGCCGATGCGCATGGCGCTTCACCCAACAGATCGCTTGCCCCGCAACCCGGCCCAGAAGCCGGCCGCGGGCATAAAACACTTATCGGCCCGAGCACCCGCCCGATTGAACGATTTGACTCCGGCACACAGGACTGTCACGGCCGAACACCGTAAGGGGCCGGGCGAATGATGTAAAGGGGTGCGAAAAGCGTGGGTTGCGGCCTCCGCGGGATCGGAAGGCCGGTGCGATCGAACTCACAATCTCAAATCTCAAATCTCAAATTCCAAATTCCAAATTTCAAATCCCAAATGCCTCCCCCCCCATTTGTCCGCCCCCGCCCCAGCAGCTATCATTCTCCCGTCCACCCCCCTCTCACCACAGGAATTCCCCGGCCCCTCAAGCCCGGCGATGCCGCACCCGATTTCGAGCTCATGAATCAGGACAAAACCATCATCAAGCTCCGCGATCTGCGCGGCAAGAAGGTCGTGCTCCTGTTCTACCCGATGGATTTCTCCCCCGTCTGCACGGCCGAGCATTGCGCCTTCGGCCCGGAGCTCGGCAAGATCGCCCCCGATGCCTCGACCGTCGTCTTCGGCGTTTCCTGCGATTCCCCCTTCTGCCACGCGGCTTTCAAGAAGCAGTTCAGCATCCCCTACGACCTCCTGGCCGACCCCACCCGCAAAATGGCCCAGGCCTACGACATGTTCGCCGGCCTCGAACCCTATAATTGCACCAAGCGCGGGACGGTGGTGATCGGCCCCGATGGGAAGATCGCGCACTACCACGAACAGCCCATGCGCGAAGCGCGCACCGTAGGCGATATCGCGGCCGCGGCGGGGAAATGAACCACGAATGGCACGAAAGGCACGAAGTAGAAAATGGGGATGAACGCCAAGACGCGGAGACGCCAAGGTACTGAGAAAAGAGGGGGGCGGAATGGTCTTTTCTTTTCCTTCGGACTCTGCGGCTTGGCGGCTTGGCGTTCAATTTTGTTTTGGTTGAAGTTGGTTGGCCGTCCCGCATTCCCTATCATCCCTCATCATGCAATACGACCACACCGCCATCCCCTCCAGCGACATTGCCCAGAGCGTCGCCTGGTATCAGGCCCATCTCGGCGCGACCGTGCTCTACCAGGATGCAACCTGGGCTTTCCTCGAAGTCGGCGGCCAGAAACTCGCACTGGTCACCCCCACCCAGCATCCGCCCCATGTCGCCATCCGCGTGACCCCCCAGGAACTCGAAGAAGCCGCGAGGTCGGCCAACATCCCCATCGACACCCACCGCGACGGCACCCGGGGGATTTATCTTCACGATCCGTTCGGGAATGCGGTGGAGTTGATCGTTTATCCCGAGGGGTAGCTCTGTTCGTGGTCAGTTGTCAGTTGTCCGTTGTCCGTGGTCCGTTGTCAGTTGCCATCTGCTCTTCGTTCACCACGCCAAATGCTCCAATAAACAACAAACCACTAACAACGGACAACTGACAACGGACCACTGACAACGGACCCCGAACTACTGGAATTAATTCCCCCCGTCCGATAGAAGGGATAGCGGTATGGGGCATGGATGCTCTCGCCGCGCTTTCCCTTAGAGGTGATGCGTGGCCAATACCCTAAATGACCGTTTCCGCCTTTTCATGGGGCCACGGATGGCTGCAATCAACACTGCGATTCAAATTCCATCAATTCTTCGGACGGGCGGCGCGGCGAATCCGTCTGAAAGCACAAAACGGGAAGAAAACATAAATCATAAAGACATCAGCACACGCGGAAGCCTTTCGAAATACGGACGGTTTGTACCCGCGCTTATGTTTTATGTCTTTACGTTTTTCCTCGCCGGCGGCTGCCAGGAACAGGGCGTCGTCGGAACCCTCCCGGGCGCGAATTTCAATGGCCCAGCCGTCCAGGCCCCGCCGCCGCCGGTTGCGCCGCAAATCGTCAAAGCACCCGTGAAGGCCCCTGTACTGGAAATCAAGAAGCCCGCCGTGATGGCCGGCATTCCCCGCGAATGGATCCCGGCCGCCACCAAGGCCGATGGCTGGAAGTGGATCGTCATCCACCACAGCGCCACGCCGACGGGCGGCGCCGTCGCCTTCGATCGCATGCACAAGCAGAAGGGCTGGGATGAGCTCGGTTACCACTTCGTGATCGGCAACGGCACCGACACCCGCGATGGCCAGGTCGAGGTCGGCCCGCGCTGGCCCAAGCAGAAGCACGGCGCGCACGCCAAAACCCCGGATAACCAGTTCAACGAATTCGGCATCGGCATCTGCCTGGTGGGCAATTTCGACACCCAGAACCCCTCCCGCGCTCAGCAGCAGGCCCTGGCCAAGCTCGTCGCCTACATGATGAAGACCTACCACATCCCCGCCGACCGCGTCATCGGCCACGGCGACACCAAAGCCACCGACTGCCCGGGGAAAAACGTCCACATCGCCCAGATCAGGCAAATGGCCGTGCAGATTCTGGCCTCAGAAGGAACGCAGCCGGAGACCGTAGCCAAGCGGCCGAGTGGCGAGATGATGGTGGATCTGCCGCGAAGGTAGTTCGATGTCAGTTGTCCATCGTCCATCGTCCATTGTCCATTGTCCATCGTTATTGTTCAGGGGGACCGTGCAACAATGGACGATTGACCATGGACAATTGGCAAATAAGCAATGGACAATTGACCATGGACAATGGACGATCCAAGGGCCATGCCTGAATTGGAAATGAACACCGAAGGGCCGCCGCGCTACGTCGTGGGGATCGATCTGGGGACCACCAACAGCGCCGTCGCATTCGTCGACACCCATGACAAGAACTGGGCCGTTCGCGATTTCAAGATTACGCAGGTCGTGGGGGCCAATGAAACCGAAGCCCGCGATGTTCTCCCCTCATTCCACTATGAAGCAGCCGCATCGGAATTCCCGGCCGGCGCTCTGGACGTTCCCTGGAGACCGGGTGCGAGCGCCGTCGTCGGCTATTTCGCCCGCGAGCACGGCGCGGCCGTTCCCGGCCGGCTGGTCGTATCCGCCAAGTCCTGGCTGAGCCATTCCGGCGTCGATCGCTCGGCCGATCTCCTCCCCTGGCATGCGGCCGAGGGCGCGACCAAACTCTCACCCGTCGAGGCCAGCCGTCGCTATCTCGAACACATGCGAATGGCCTGGGATCATGCCCATCCCGAGCATCCGCTGGAAGCGCAGGATGTGATCCTCACCGTCCCCGCCTCCTTCGATGAAGTCGCCCGCGAACTGACCGTTGCAGCCGCCCGCGGCGCGGGAATGAAACGGGTCACCCTCCTCGAGGAACCGCAGGCCGCGTTTTACGCGTGGATTAATCGAGAAACCACCGGCAACGGTGGCGCCGCCGGCGAACAGGCGGCGTGGGAGAAAAAGGTGCGCGCCGGCCAGAAAATCCTCGTATGCGATGTAGGCGGCGGAACGACCGATTTCTCGCTGATTCGCGTTCGCGAGGGTTCAGGGTTTAGGGTTCAGGGTTCAGGGCAGAAGTTAGAAGCGAGAAGCGAGAAGCTAGAAGGTCCGTCGTCAGTTGTCCGCGGTCCGTTGTCCGTTGAAGGCGATCCACTCCTCTCAACTGACAACGGACAACGGACAACTGACAAACAATTGACCATTGACCATGGACCATTGACACCCGCCCGCAACCTGAGTTTCATCCGCGTCGCCGTCGGCGAGCATCTGATCCTCGGCGGCGACAATCTCGATCTGGCCCTGGCCCATCACATCGAGAAGAAAATCAAGGGCGAGGGGAAGTTGGAAGCGCGGCAATGGGGCCCGCTGGTTCGAACCTGTCGCGCCCTCAAGGAAACTCTGCTGGGCGAGAATCCGCCCGAGAAATTGACCGTCAATGCCTCGGCCGGCGGATCGAAACTGATCGGCGGCGCGATTCGCGTTGAGATCACCCGCGCCGAAGTCGAGCAGGTACTTGTGGAAGGATTCCTCCCCCGCGCCAGCCTCATCGACAAGCCGGCCGCGCGGCGCTCAGGCTTCGGCGAGTTCGGCCTGCCCTACGCGCCGGATGCGGGAATTACGCGATATCTGGCGGCGTTTCTAAGTGCCCATCGCTTCGCGGGCGAGGGTTCAGGGTTCGGGGTTCAGGGTTCAGGGCAGACTAAGGATGAAAGTGGAAGAGCTTGCCCTGAGCTTGCCGAAGGGATGAAGGATGAAAATGCAACTGACAACGGACCACTGACAACGGACAAACAATTGGCCATTGACCATGGACAATTGACACCCACCCGCAACTCCGGTGGCCATGGCGATCCCGCCCGGCCCGATCTGGTACTCTTCAATGGCGGGCTCTTCGAGTCGCCGATTCTGCGGGCGCGTCTCGTCGATGTGATCGGCGATTGGTTCAGCGATGCGGGCGAGCCATGGCGGCCCATCGTGTTGGAAAACGATCGCCTCGATCTGGCCGTCGCCCGCGGGGCGGCCTACTACGGCATGGTCCGCCGCGGCCAGGGCGTCCGCATCTCCGGCGGCCTGGCGCGGTCGTATTACATTGGTGTGGATGAAAACATAAACCATAAAGACATAAAAGGCGGGGAACATTGCGATACCGAATCGCGAGATTCAGCCAGCGAGCCTCCCACCACGCGCTCGCGCGCGATCTCCATCCTCCCCGCCGGCACCGAAGAAGGCCACGAAGTCACCGGCCCCGATCGAACCTTCGATCTCCTCATCCGCCAGCCCGTCGAGTTCGGCATCTACTTCTCCAGCCTCCGCACCACCGACCCGGCCGGCGCGATCGTCGAGATCGACCCCGAGCAGTTGCGCGAATTGCCCCCCATCCGCACCGTCCTCCAGTCCGGCCGAAAGAGCGCAGCCGATACCGTCAAGGTCAATCTCCACGCCCGCCTGACCGAGATCGGCACGCTCGAACTCTGGCTGGCCGAAGTCGCCGGCGATCGCCAGTGGAAACTCCAGTTCGATATCCGCGCTACCCAGCGCTCCGATTTCTCCGCCCACCAGTCCGCCGCCGAGTCCGAAGGCATCGTCGATCAATCCATCGCCTCGGCCTGCGCCGGCCTCATCCGCTCGACCTTCACCAAAAACTCCCCCAACCGCCCCGAGGGGCTCATCAAGCGCCTGGAAACCGCCGCCGGCATCGGCCGAAGCGACTGGCCCTCATCCCTCATGCGCGCCCTCTGGGAAGTCATGCTGGAAGTCGAGGCCGCCCGCAAGCTCTCCGACCAGCACGAGGCCCGCTGGCTCAACCTGGCCGGCTTCTGCCTGCGCCCCGGCTACGGCCTGGCCGTGGATGACTGGCGCATCGCCCAGATGTGGAAGCTCTATCCCGGCCGCGTGATTCATGCCCGGAACGAACTCGTCCGCGCTGAGTGGTGGATTCTCTGGCGCAGGCTCGCCGGCGGCCTGGCGGCCGGCCAGCAGCAGACCCTCGCCCAGCCAATCCTCGGCGCACTCCGCGACCGCATCCGCATGCCCGGCTCAGGCGGTCGCAATCGCGAACCCGCCTACCAGTTCCTCCCCCACGAAACCGCCGAGGTCTGGCGCTGCCTCGGCGCGATGGAACTGTTATCGCAGGAGGTTAAAGCCGAACTCGCCACCCTCCTCCTCGATCTCCTTTCCCGCGACCGCCCGGGCCAGATCCACGAAGCCGCCCTCTGGGCCATTGGCCGGATCGGCGCCCGCGTCCCCATCTACGGCCCCCTCAACGCCCTCATGCCCGCCGAGGCCGTCGAGTCGTGTTTATTGCGACTAATGGAATTGAAACACAACCACCCGACCGCCCAGTTCGCGGCCGTCCAGTTAGCCCGAAAAACCGGAGACCGCTATCGCGACCTATCCGAACCCACCCGCGCCGCGACATTGCAATGGCTGGCCGCCCACGCCGCCCCGCCGCATTACGTCGAACTCGTCCGCGCCGGCGGCAACCTCGCCGAAGAAGAACAAAAGGCCGCCTTCGGAGAAGTGCTGCCGAAGGGGTTGAGGATCGAGTAGGGGGGATGAAACGTGAAACGCGAAACATGAAGAGGGAAGCTCGAAACCCGAATCGCGAAATCCGAGATCGATCCGCAAAACCCGATTTAACAACACTCTTCCTCAACATGAAGCTTGGCGCACTTGTAGAATGATCGATCGCTCCCCCGTTCAAAGGATTCACGCATGCTCATCCGCCTTCTCTTCGCCGCCACCCTCCTCGCATCGCCGATCCTCCACGCTGCCGATGCCCCCAAACCCATTCGCGTATTCATCCTCGCCGGCCAATCCAACATGGAGGGTCAGGGCATAATTGCCGCCGATCCCAAGCGCAATGGCGGCCAGGGCAGTCTCGAATTCCTCGTGAAAAACCCCGCCACCGCGCCGCGCTTTAAGCATCTCATGGACAGCGCCGGCAAGTGGATCGTGCGCGACGATGTCTGGGTGGCCTACCTCGATCGCAAAGGGCCGCTCACCGTCGGATTTGGCGCCAAGCCCACTCAGATCGGCCCGGAACTGGGTTTTGGAATCATCGTCGGAGATGCAATCGACGAACCCATCCTCCTCATTAAGTGCGCCTGGGGCGGCAAGAGCCTGGCCGTCGATTTCCGCCCGCCCAGCGCCGGCAAAATCCCTTACTCGCTCGGCGAAAAAACCGACGCCGCAATCATCCAGGATCCCACGATCGTCGGCAAGTACTACCGCGAAACGCTGACCCTCACCAAAGCCGCTCTGGCCAACATCAAAGAGCTCGTCCCCAATTCCGCAAATCGCGGTTACGTGCTCGCCGGCTTCGGCTGGCACCAGGGATGGAACGACCGCATCAACGACAAGTTCAACGCCGAATACGAAGCCAATATGGTCCACTTCATCGCCGATATCCGTAAGGACCTCGGCGTCGAGAAACTCCCCTTTGTGATCGCTGAAACCGGCATGAACGGCCCGGAGGAGAAGCACCCTCGCGCCCTCTCGCTGATGAAAGCCCAGGCTGCCGTCGCCGAACATGCGGAGTTCAAAGGCAATGTCGCCTTCGTCCCCACCCGCGCCTTCTGGCGAGCGCAGGAACAATCCCCCTCCGGCCAGGGCTACCACTGGAACACCAACGCCGAAACCTACTACCTCATCGGCGATGCCATGGGCAAAGCCATGCTCGACCTGATGCCCGCGCGAAAATAAAAGGTCAGATGTCGTTCCCAAACCCCAGCGGGAGATGATGAAGGGGCGAAGATAAAGGGTCGGATGTCACTCCGATTCCCCGACATCCCCAAGTCATCGCAGCGCCGAATGTCGTCTGCCCATACCCTACACCCGATACCCTATACCCTTCTCCCACCATCCCGCCATCCCGCCATCCCATTGCCCCATTGCCTAAACCCCCACCCATGATTGCCTCTTCAACATTTGACATTTGACATTGAACATTTGACATCATCCCCTCAGCTCCACCCCCTCAAACTTCCAATCCCCCAACCTCGTAAACTCCTCCACATCCAGCTCAAACCCCACCCCAAACGGCGCAGCCACCACCGACCCCACATCGATCCTTCCACCCTTCACCGCCATCGTCGGATACCTCTCCCCTGACCCACCCGTCACCGACTCGCCTCCCTGCCACCGATACAAATCCCCATGATGCCGCATGATCTGCTCCTGCACCTTCTTAGAATGCATCGACAATCCCTTGAAATAATGGTGCCCGTTCCGCTCCACATTCTCGATCCCCAGCGCCGCCGCCACCGCCAGGTCCTGCAGCAGGGCCACCGGCCCGACATTGCATAAATCCTCCGCGCTGATGACGAATTTCTTCTCCGGATTCTCCTGCCCCCGTTTGGCGATGATGCACGCCGCTGCGATGCTCTTGATGATCCCCTTGCAGTTCTTGTGGCTCGTCCCCGCGTATCCCAGCGCCAGCGCATCCAGCACCGCGCCGGCGTATCCATCCGATTCATCGATGATGATCGGCGGCCGATCCGCCCACGCGTGCAGCCCCTTGCCCACCTCGGCCGACAGCGCCACATCCCGATGCAGCGGCTGCTCGATGAACACCAGGTGCGTGAGCTGCTCCTTGATGAGCGGGTCGGCCGACAGTTTCTCCCACAGCTCCCGGAACGGCCCGATCTGCTTGAAATTCTCGTTGAAATCCAGCGTAAAGGCCCACTCCCCGCGCACGTGTTTACGGATCAGCGCGAAGATCCGCCCCAGCCGGTCCAGATCCTTCGCCACATCCCCCGCCGCCTTCAGCTTGAAATGCGTCAGCCCGTAATACTGGATCGCCGACTCCAGCGATTGCGGCAATCCATCATTCACCCGCTCGCCGGCCGGGATTTCCGCATCGGTCAGATAATCCACCATCCCCACCGTATGCCGCGCGAAAGTCTGCTGCAGCGGCTCGGCCGGCAGCCACCCGCCCGGCCGCGTATCGCCCAGCTCCTGATAATCCAGCATCAAATGCTCATCCGCGAATCCCGAAAACCGCACTCCCAATACATTCTTCCGAACGGCGGTTGAGAAATTAATCCCCTTGGCCCGGCAGACGGCCTCGATGATCGCCCGCTCCACCAGACTCGTTCCAAAACTCGCCAGCAGGGGGGGATAACCCTTCTCCTTCGCCCAGATCTTCTGCTCGAAGTACACCCGGCTGATCAAGTCATAAACCGTCGCCGCCGCTCCCGCCAATATCGAATGATCCGCCGCATGCCGAATCACCGCCAGCATGTCATCCACATCGCTCGCAAAAGGTGAATCCGGATTCTTCGTGAACCACTTCGGCGGCAGATGGTCGGCCGACACCCCCGAAGCGATCTTCCCATCCACCTCCACCGTCAGCTTCAAAAACAAATGCGGACACGCCAGCAAAGTAGAGATCCCATACCGAAACGGAATCCGCGTCTGCATGTTGAAGAGCCGAATGTCGATGGATTTGACTTGGAGCATGGAGCTAATCTAGCGGGGAGAGCGGAATTCGCCAAAGTCGCTCCAGAGACAACCATTCGCCACTGAGACACCGAGAAGCGGAGGATGGCTGCCTCCCACGGAAAAGCCGGGACTGAGCGGCGCGTGCGACAGCAACCCGAGCGCCGTTCCGGGTGGCGTCGATTGCCAACAGCGCCGATTCACGCACATCGTCCATCCCCCACCTATGCCCCGCACCCCATACCCTACTTCCCAAACCACCCCTTCGCCGTCCCGTCCCCCTTGAAAAACGCCAACAACTGCTCGGCCACTTTCTCCCGCCCCGTCTCGCTCGGGTGCGTCCCATCCTGCCGCGTATCGTCCTTGTTCCACACCAGCTTATCCAGCGCCCGCCCCTTGGTCCCATCGGTCCACAGATACGGCCCCCACAGCAGCACCGGCGCGGCATCGTACGTCAATGCCTTCTCCTCCCCCTTGATCTGTGCATCGATCAGCCAGCGCACCGAAAACCCCGATTCATACGAATATGGCTCCGGGTTCAAACCGCTCATCGCCCATCCCGCGTAAGTCCGGCTCGATAAATATATCAGCTTCAGGTTCGGGTAATTGTGCTTTGCCAGCATCACGATCGTCTCCATGTGTTTCTCCAGAACCTTGGCGTGCTCCGGGAAATCCCCGAATCGCTGCGGCCCCTTCAGCGCCTGCTTCACCCACACCACCTGCACCTGCAGCGGATTGACTTTCAGCGCCTCCGCGCGACGCTGCGCCGCCAGCCATACCTGCTGCCCGCGCTGCGGATCGGCCCAATCGGCCGCATCCATCCCGCCCTGCGCTCCATCGACGATCACCAGATTCGGATTCTTGGCCGCATCCTTGTTGGCGATCTCCACGAACTTGGAAAACTCCTGGGTCGTGTTCGACATCCCGATCGACATCATGACGATCTTCCCCGCCGGGTCGGGCTTGCCCTCCGCATTCAATGGCGCGATCTGCCTGGCTGCCGCCATCGCCTTGGCCAGATGCTCGGCCGGCGGCTCGCTCTTTCCATTGCCATATAGCCCCAGTGTCTGCTCCTTGTATTTCGCATCCGATGGATCGCTCAGCGGCACGAAACCGGTCGATGCCTTGGGCTCCCCCGGCGCTGCGAACCCGCCCCGTGGTTGATTCGGTTGATTCGGTGCCGGCCTGGCCTGCCCCGCATTCTTCTGCCGCTCCGCCTTGGCCCGTTCCAGATACGTCTTTTCATCGGCCGACAGGTTCTCCCCGCGCACCTCCCGCTGATGCAGGGCTCGCGCCTTCTCCCAGTCGATCGGCGCATCGGGCTTGTCCTCGGCCGGCAGATACGCTGCCAAAACGAACAATCCCACAACACCCGCCGCCAGAATTCCAAGCCATTTCACCTTGGTCATATCGATCTCCGCCAAAACCAGGAACCACCGCCACGACCCGACAGGCGAGATGAGTCTGTTGCGCTTGAACTTCATATGACAACGTAGCTCGACATTTCGATGTCGAGTCCCGACGCCACCCTCCTCAAGGACCGCCCGAACGTACAATTAACCAACGCCCATTCCCGCCAACCCTTCGCCTTCCACCAATGCCTCGACATCGGAATGTCGGGCTACGGGGGAATGTCGAGCCACGGGGGAATGCCGAGCTACATGGCCTATTTGCCCAGAGTCGCTTTCACGGCATTGAGCTTATCTTCGAACTTTTCCCGCACGATCAGATGGGCCGCCTGGTAGAGATTGGCCGCGTCGGCGGGGCTGATATTGAAATAGGTGTCGATTGCGTCCAGTGTTTGTGAAAATGCCGCGTAGGGGGCTTCCTTGAGCGTGGCGGCGCGGGAAAGGGCGATGTGAAGGATCGTCAGCGGCCGGCCATCGCGATCCCTCGTCTCGAGATAACCCGTGTCCTGAAGCTGCTTGAGGGAATCGCGGATTTCATCGGCCGTGTGTGTCGGCGGGGCATACTGGACGATCACATCGGCGAGGTTGGCGGTGCTGGCGCGCTGGAGGAGCTTGGCGGTGGACATGCGTGCGCCGTTGCCGAGGCTCTCGATCAGGCCGGTATCGCCTTTGTCGCTCAGGCGCGCGTTGTACTGGGTGCCGGCATCGACAATGATCAGCACCGCGCCTTTGGGGTAGGGGGCCGGCAGTTTGCTCCCGGCGGCCGAATCGTTGCTCTTTTTGTAGGTCTCCAGAAGCGTCTGCACGCCCAGGTTGTCGACGATGCCGCCATCGACGAAATGCCGGTATTGCTCGAAAGTCGTGGAAAAATCGCGCAGGGTTACATGATGCAGCAGCACCGGCACCGATGAACTGGCGGCGACGGCATACGAGATCGGGTATTTGGAGAGATCGCTGTTGATATCATCGAATGATTCGTTGCAGAAGACGAATTTCCGGCCGGATTGCAGGTCGGTGGCGTTAACCAGCAGTCGCGGGCGGTCCGGGCGGAGATCGGCGTAGTTCAGGCTGTGGCCCGAGCGCGAGAAGACGTTGTTATCGAAGGTCTTGGCCAGCAGATCGGAGCGGTCGTAATCCGAGAACATCAGGGCGGTGCTGGTCCAGGGCATCATCAGGTCGAAGAGCATGTCGCTGGCGAAAGCATGGGTCATCTTCCGCTGCAGGTTGCCGGGGTTCCACTCTTTATCATCGGCCAGGCAGTAATAGGCGGCCGTGATCGAGCCGCCCGAGACGGACGAAACGGCATCCACGCGCTCCAGCAGGCCCAGGCGCTGGAGTTCGAACATGACGGCGGCCGAGAAATTGGCCGACCGCGATCCGCCTCCGCTGATGGCCAATCCGACGAACCATCCATCGGAGGCGACCGGGCGAGGCGCGGCCTCGGCGGTTTGAATCAGCATTGATGACGTGTGATTTGTCCGCCGCTTATCCATTGGCGAATCAGAATCGTTCAGGGGGACATTGACGTTCGTGCAGCCTGACCCCAGCCAGCAGACCATCGCTGCGATAATCGATAAGAGATGTGACCACCGCATGTTACATGCCTCCGTCCAAGTCGATTTCCTGCTTGTGACTGCTTCCGCGAGAGCATGATACATCCCTTCGCAAGTCTGGGGAAAAGCGAATGGGGGTTTTTCGAACAAGACAATAGCATTGACATGTCCGATTAACCCCCTATCGTGAGTCCACCGGCATGAATGATCGGATGTAGGTCAGCGCGGTTGTGAATGCCGGGTTTGTAAAGAGAATTGCGTCCTTCCGATTTTACCAGGAAGGAAACCACCATGCCGCAATTCGAGCAACCGAAGGAGAAAGAAGAGATGTCAGCCACAATCGCAGAAACCAAAAGCCGCACCGGTGAACCGGGGTTGGCCGCACTTCCCGCCGTCACCGGGCAGCCGGCGGGTCAGCCGCTTTCGATCGCCAGCGCCAGCGTCCGCAAATGGGTTGAAGAATGCATCGCAATGTGCCAGCCCGATCGCGTTTATGTCTGCAACGGCTCGCTGGCCGAGCGCGAGGCGATGTACGCCAAGGGCGTGGCCGATGGGACTTTCGTCAAGCTCAACGCCCAGAAATGGCCCAACTGTTATTTTCACCGCTCCAATTCCAATGATGTCGCCCGAACCGAGCACCTGACTTTCATCTGCACGACCAGCCCCGACACGGCCGGCCCGACCAACAACTGGATGAAGGACAAGGACGCCTACGTCAAGATGCGCGGGCTGTACCATGCCAGCATGAAGGGCCGCACGATGTACGTCGTGCCCTTCGTCATGGGCCCGATTGGATCGCCGCTGGCCAAGGTCGGCGTCGAGCTGACCGATTCGCTTTACGTCGCGGTCAACATGCAGCTCATGACCCGCATGGGCGATGTCGCCTGGAAGCAGCTCGGCGATTCCGAGGAGTGGACCCGCTGCCTGCACAGCGTCGGCGATGTCAATCCCGAACGCCGCTACATCTGCCATTTCCCCTTCGATAATACGGTCTGGTCCTTCGGATCGGGCTACGGCGGAAACGCGCTGCTGGGCAAGAAATGCCTGGCGCTGCGAATCGCCAGTTTCCTCGGCCAGCAGCAGGGCTGGATGGCCGAGCACATGCTCCTGATGAACGTCAAATCGCCCAATGGCGAGAACACGTACATCGCGGCCGCCTTCCCCTCGGCCTGTGGAAAGACGAATTTCGCGATGCTGGTTCCGCCCGAGCAGTATCGCAAGGCCGGCTGGAAGATCAGCACGCTGGGCGATGACATTGCCTGGATGTGGGTGGATGAAGAGAGCGGCCGGCTCCGCGCGATCAACCCCGAGGCCGGCTATTTCGGCGTGGTTCCCGGGACCAACAGCAAGACCAATCCCAACGCCATGGGGTGCATGGCCAAGGATACGATTTTCACGAATGTGGCGCTGGTGCCGCTGGCCGATGGCACGTTCGACGTGTGGTGGGAAGATCACGATTCCCCCGCGCCGGCGAAGGCGATCGACTGGCAGGGCAAGGAATGGACGCCGCAGTCCGGCACCAAGGCCGCGCATCCGAACAGCCGCTTTACCGCGCCGATGATCAACAATCCGGTGCTGGACCCGGCCGCGAACGATCCCAATGGCGTGCCCGTCAGCGCGATTGTGTTCGGCGGACGCCGCTCCAAGACCATCCCGCTGGTCTTCCAGGCCTTCAACTGGATGCACGGTGTTTACCTGGGCGCGACGCTCGGCTCGGAAACCACCGCCGCCGCGACCGGACAGGTCGGCGTGGTGCGCCGCGATCCGATGGCCATGCTTCCGTTCATTGGCTACAACATTCGCGACTACCTGGTTCACTGGTTCCGGATGCGCAAATCGATGAAGGATTGCCCGCGCATTTTCCATGTGAACTGGTTCCGCAAGAACGATCAGGGCCGATTCATGTGGCCGGGCTTCGGCGAGAACATGCGCGTTCTCGAATGGATCGTGAACCGCGCCCATGGCCGGTCTTACGCGATCGAAACCCCCCTGGGCTGGATGCCCCGCCCCGAGGATATCAGCCTCGATGGGCTGAGCATCTCCAAGGAAGATTTCAAGGCCCTGGAGACGATCAACAACGAAGAATTCAAGGCCGAGATCATGAGCCAGGAGGAATTGTTCCTCAAGCTGGCGGGCGATCTGCCTAAAGAAATGGTGTTTCAGCGCGAGCTATTGATCTCGCGGTTGTAGGCTGATGTAGCTCGACATTCCGATGTCGATTCTTGTCCTGAAACGTATGAACCAAAAATAACTGCGGAAGCTTCCCCTCAACATTGGAATGTTGAGCTACATGAGATGTCAAGCAACTGGAAGTCTCCCGCGCAACGATCCCTCCTTTTTACCCGCGAAGGCCCGGCGTGGTTCCCACTCACCGGGCCTTTTTTCTATTCACGATTTGTCATCACCCGTAATTACCACCAGCGCAGCGGCACATGATACGCATGCAGATTCAGCACCATCGTCGCCAGCCCGCACAGGACCAGCGCCGACGCCTGCAACACCCCCACCGGCCGGCCGAAGCACGTCAGCCGCGCCTGCGGCGTGAAGCGCCATAACCGCCCCGTCTCGCGCGCGGTCTGAATATCCTCAGCCGTCGCCTTGCCGGCCAGCACCACATCGATC
>JBBRTW010000131.1:0-15444 GCA_038244055.1 Tepidisphaerales bacterium
CGGCCGGCAGCCGACGGCGCGGACTTGGGAGCAGTCGCAATCCAAGTGGCTGGGGGCGATCGAGAAGGAGATGGTGCTGGTGACGGGGCTGTTCGGGCTGATCTCGGTGGTGGCGATCTTTTTGATCTTCTGCATCTTCTACATGATCGTGGTGGAGAAGACGCGCGATATCGGGATCATCAAATCGGTGGGGGCGACCAGTTCGGGCGTGGCGGGCATTTTCCTGGGGTACGGCGCGGCCATCGGGATCGTGGGCGCGGGGCTGGGGCTGCTGACGGGGTATCTGATCGTGCATAACATCAACGAGATTCACACCTGGCTGGGGACGGCGATGGGCGTGAAAATCTGGGACCCCGAGGTGTACGCGTTCGATACGATTCCCAACACGATGGACCCGGTGCATGTGGTGCGGATCGTGGGGGCGGCCATTGTGGCGAGCATTCTCGGGGCGCTGATTCCGGCATTGCGGGCGGCGCGGCTGAATCCGGTGGAGGCGCTGCGATGGGAGTAACCCCAACAGACGCGACCCCGGCCAAAATGGCGACCAAGGCCGAGGCGATTCTCCGCGCCAAGAACATCCACCGCGTTTTTCGGATGGGCGATTCGGCGGTTCAGGTGCTCAAGGGGGTTGACCTGACATTGCGGCGCGGCGAGTTCGTGGCGATCGAAGGGCGCTCGGGATCGGGCAAATCCACGCTGATGCACATCATGGGCGCGCTGGATGAATCGGATGATGGCTCGGTCGAGTTCGAAGGGCAGGATCTGGCGGTGATGAAATCCTCCGAGCGAAGCCGGCTGCGCAACCGGCATTTCGGTTTCATCTTTCAGTTCTATCACCTGCTCCCGGAACTGAATGTCCTGGAGAACACGCTGCTGGGACCGATGATCGAGCATTCATGGCTCAAGTTTTTTTCGGGGCGCAAAGTGATCCGGGCGCAGGGTGAGAAGCTTCTGGCGACCCTGGGCCTCTCTCACCGCCTCAAGCACCGCCCCAACCAGCTTTCCGGCGGGGAGCGGCAGCGGGTGGCGATCGCTCGCGCCCTCATGAACAACCCCAAGGTGCTTTTTGCGGATGAGCCGACCGGCAACCTCGACGCGGAGACCGGGCGGCAGATCATGGATGTGCTGGAAAAGCTACACCGCGAGCAGGGGCAGACGATCGTGATGGTCACGCACGACCGGGCGCTGGCGCGGGAGGCGGATCGGGTGCTGGTGCTGAAGGATGGGAAACTGGAAAAGGCGGAGTAGGGGTTGGTATCATGGCCATTCAGGATGATCCTCATGAACATGCGATTTCTCAGCATCATCGTGGCGGCACTTCTTCTGGGCCGGCAGGGGAGCTCGCGGGCGGCGGATGATCCGCGTCCGGCCGGCAAGCCCAACATCCTGATCATCCTGGCGGACGATGTGGGATTCTCCGATGTCGGCTGTTATGGCGGGGAGATTCGCACGCCGCATATCGATGCGCTGGCGGCCAAAGGGGTTCGGTTCACGCAGTTCTACAATTGCTCGCGGTGCTGTCCATCGCGCGCATCGCTGCTGACGGGGCTCTACCCGCATCAGGCCGGGGTTGGGTTGATGGCCTCGGACAAGGAGGCGAAGTTTCCCGGCGCGGGGGACGCCGGGGAGAAAGCGCCCGGTTATCGCGGGGCGCTCAATTCAAAATGCGTGACCATTGGACAGGTGCTGAAGTCGGCGGGGTATCGCACGGCGGCGGCCGGGAAGTGGCATGTGGGGGATCGCATCATTCCGACTGAACACGGGTTCGATGATTTCTACGGCTATGTGAGCGGGTATGCGGTGGACTCGTGGGAACCGCGGATGATGATTCGGCTCCCCGAGGGCAGGCCGCAGCGGGCGTACAAGCCGGGCGAATATTTCGCGACCGATGCGATCACGGATCACGCGCTGGATTTTCTGGGCGACATGCGCAAATCCGGGGCGCCGTGGATGCTCTATGTCGCGTATCAGGCGGCGCATTTTCCGGTGCAGTCGAAGCGCGAGGACATGGCGGGATACGCGGAGATCTATGCCCAGGGGTGGGACAATATCCGCGCGCAGCGCCTGGAGCGGCAGAAGAAGATGGGGCTGGTCCCGCCAGACACCGCGCTCACGCCGCGCAGTAAGATTCCGCTGGCCGGCGCCGCCAAGCGCATGGGCTCGATGACGGCCGATGGGAAGAACCCGGCGTGGGAGTCGCTGCCGGCGGAGCGGCGGGCGGACCTCGCCCAGCGCATGGCGGTCTACGCGGGGATGATCACGGGGATGGATCGCAACATCGGCCGGCTGGTGGATGATCTGCGCGGCAGCGGCCAACTCGATAACACGCTCATCCTGTTTTTGAGCGACAATGGGGCGTGCGCCGAGTGGGAGCCGTATGGCTTTGAGATGGCGGCGTTTGCCGCGCCGCAGGCCGGCCGGGGAATCAACCAGGGCACGCAGGGGCTGGCAAACAAGCTGTATCTGGGCGATGAACTGGCGCGGATGGGCGGGCCGGGATCGTTTCCGAGTTACGGTTCGGGCTGGGCCAACGCCTGCAACACACCGTGGCGGCTGTATAAGCATTTCGGCCACGAGGGCGGCATCGCAGCGCCGTTTATCGCGCATTGGCCGGCCATGACGGGCGCGGCGGCGAAGGAAAATGGAACGGGCGGCAAATGGGTGACCGAGCCATCGCACCTGATCGACATCATGGCCACTTGCGCGGAGATTGGCGGGGCTGCTTATCCGAAAACGTTCGAGGGGCGGGCGATCGCGCCGGCGGAAGGATTGAGTTTTTTGCCGCTTCTGCGCGGGGCATCGCCGGCGGGCAATCCTGAATCGCATCGCCTGCTGTACTGGGAGCACGAGGGCAATGCGGCGGTGCGCGAGGGGGATTGGAAGCTGGTGCGGGTCGGGCGCGAGGGAGCGTGGGAACTGTACGACATGAAGGCCGACCGCACTGAACTGCACGATCTCGCATCAGCGCAGACCGAGCGGGTCGCGAATCTGGCCGCCAAGTGGGAAGAGTGGTCCGTTCGGACCAACGTCAAGCCCTATCCCGGCGCGGGCGGCGGCGCTAAACAGGGTAAAACCGGCGAATAGGAGAGTGTGCGGCGATGAATGCAATGATGAAGAGCCAACAATTCATGGCGCTCGTCGGTCGAGTGGCGGCTACGCTGTTGTCGATCGCCGTGGCTGCGTCAGCGGGCACGGCCGAGAAGCCGAACATCGTTTTCATCCTGGCGGATGACCTGGGGTATGGCGATCTCGGTTGTTACAATAAAGACTCGAAGATCCCCACGCCGAACCTCGATCGATTGTCGGGTGAGGGAATGCGCTTCACCGATTCCCACGCGCCCACATCGGTCTGCACCCCCACTCGGTATGCGATTCTCACGGGACGGTATGCGTGGCGGTCGCGGTTGCAGCGCGGGGTGCTGGGGCCGTGGGATAAGCCGCTGATCGCGGCCGAACGGCTGACGGTTGCTTCAATGCTCAGGCAGCAGGGATACTCGACCGCGTGCATCGGCAAGTGGCATCTGGGAATGTCGTGGCAAACGAAGGATGGCGCAGCGCCGAGGACGGGGAACGATCGGCTGAGCAATGTGGACTTTTCGAAGCCCATTACCGATGGGCCGACGGCGCACGGCTTCGATTCCTACTTCGGCGTAGATGTGCCGAATTATCCGCCTTATTGCTTCATTGAGAATGACCGAGTCGTCGGCGTTCCGTCGCAGCCCGATACGGGCCGCGCTGAAGGTTTCAACCGGCCGGGGCCGATGGTGGCGGGGTGGAAGCTGGTGGACATCCTTCCCGAGTTGACTCGGCGCGCGGTGTCAAAAGTCGAGGAATCCGCGAAGGCGGGCAAACCGTTTTTTCTGTATATGGCGCTGACCTCACCGCACTATCCGGTGGTGCCCGCGCCGGAGTTCAAAGGAAAATCGAAGGCGGGCGATTATGGGGATTTCGTGATGCAGACGGATTGGACGGTAGGCCAGATTCTCGAGGCGCTCCAGCGCGCCGGCGTGGCGGACAACACGCTGGTCATTTTCACCAGCGACAACGGTCCGGAGATCACCGGCGAAGTGAAGCCCGGCGCGTACGACCGCGCGAAAGAGTACAAACATTACAGCATGGGCGAGTTGCGCGGCGCCAAACGCGATGCATGGGAGGGCGGGCATCGGGTGCCCTTCATCGCCCGCTGGCCGGGGAAGATCAAGGCGGGCGCGGAGAGCCGCGAGACGATCTGCCACGTCGACTTCATGGCGACGGTTGCCGCACTGACCGGAGCGGCGCTCCCGCCAGGCGCGGGCGAAGACAGCTTCAGCCTGCTGCCGGTGCTGCTGGGAGAAAAGTCCGACCACTCCGCGCGCCCGGCCACGGTTCATCACGCGGCATCGGGCAAGTTTGCGATCCGCAGAGGGGACTGGGTATTGATCGACGCGCCCACCGGCGATGACAATGGCGCCAAGGGTGAACCGAAGTGGCTCAAGGATGAGCGCGGATATGCCCCGCACAATCTGGCGGGTGAATTATTCAATGTGCGCGATGATCTATCCGAGCGGCGGAACCAGTTTGCCGAACATCCCGAGATCGTGCGCGAGTTGAAGGATCTGCTCGAGAAGTACAAGAGCGATGGCCGCAGCACGCCCGGCGAGGCTCAGAAGAATGATGTCCCGATTCGCCGGGCCGCCGGTCTCAATGCAAAGCGCGAGATTGCGGAGTGAGATTAAAGCCTGCGCTTTATCGCGTGATCTGGCTTGTTGCTCTGGTTTGAATACTGCTAATAAAGGAACCGACTCCATGAACGCACGAATTGCATTATTTGTTCTTCTGTCGATTGCGGCGCTTGCCGGTTCAAGCCGTGCCGCCGACGCCCGACCCAATATCGTCCTGATTTTTATCGACGACATGGGCTACGGCGACATCGGCCCGTTTGGATCGACGAAGAATCGCACGCCGAATCTCGACCGGATGGCGCGGGAGGGGATGAGGCTCACTTCGTTTTACGCAGCGCCGGTCTGTTCCGTGTCGCGCGCCCAGGTCATGACCGGGTGCTACGGGCAGCGGGTGTCGATACCGGGCGTGTTATTCCCCGGCGCTCATAACGGCATCAGCAAGGAGGAGCACACGGTTGCGGAACTGATGAAGGCGCAGGGGTACGCGACAATGTGCATCGGCAAGTGGCATCTGGGCGATCAGCCGGAGTTTCTGCCGACGAAGCACGGGTTCGACCGCTATTTCGGCCTGCCCTACTCGAACGACATGATGAAGAAGGCGAAGGTCGATGGCCGGCTGGTGGTGCCGCTGGTGCGCGATGACAAGGTGATCGAACTGCTGGCCGGGGAGCAGCAGGATTTGCTGACGGAGCGCTACACGGATGAAGCGGTGAAATTCATCGCGGAAAACAAGGAGCATCCGTTCTTCCTCTACCTGCCGCATACCGCGGTGCATACGCCGATCCATCCCGGCGCGAAGTTTCAGGACAAATCGAAGAACGGCCGCTACGGGGACTGGGTGGAGGAGGTGGACTGGAGCGTGGGGCGGGTGCTGGAAACGCTGCGGGAGCTCAAGCTGGCGGAGAACACGCTGGTCATCTTCTCCAGCGATAACGGGCCATGGCTGATCCGGGGAAAAGATGGCGGCGAGGCCGGGCCGTTGCGCGGGGGCAAGGGAAGCACCTGGGAGGGCGGGGTGCGCGAGCCGACGATCGCGTGGTGGCCGGGGAAAGTCGCGGCCGGGAGTGCTTGCGATGCGGTGGCGGGGAACATCGATTTTCTGCCCACGTTCGTGAAACTGGCGGGCGGCGCAGCGCCGTCGGACCGGAAGATCGACGGCAAAGATATCACCCCCCTGCTGCTGGGCCAGACGAAAGACTCGCCGCACGAGGCGCGCTACTACTACAACGGGTACAAGCTACAGGCGGTCAGAGTGGGTCCGTGGAAGCTGGCCATCGCGCCGCAGAACGATGGGATGGGCAAGGCCGGGCCGGCCATCGCAGCATCGCTCGACAAGCCGCGCCTGTACAACCTCGATACGGATATCGACGAGAAGATGGATGTGGCGGCGGATCACCCCGATGTCGTCGATCGCCGGAAGGCGCTGGCGGGGAAAATGGCGGCCGAACTCGGCGATGGCAAGCCCGGGCCCGAAGTTCGGCCGGCGGGTTACGTTGAGAATGCGATCACGCTGTATCCGACCGAAGCGGGCGGCGGGGGCGCGGGCGCGGCGAAGAACCCGAGTGCCGCGGGAAAGGCCGTGAATCTGGCGGAGATGAAGATCGGAGACACGCTCAGCGGCGGGGAAGCGCCGCAGATCGCGGGCAGGCCGATCGCGATCACCTGCGATGTGGCGACGACCGCGCGCGATGGCGTCATAGTCGCCCACGGCGGCGTGGCAGTAGGCTACGCGCTCTATTTGAAGGATGGGCATGTGGTCTTCGCGATTCATCCGGTGGGACACGACATCATCCGCATCACCTCGCCCGCGGCGGTGGCGGAGAAGCTGACGGTGGAGGCGCGGCTCGCGGCCGATGGCGCGATGACCCTTGCGATCGATGGAAAGACCGTCGCCAGTGGAAAATCCGATGGGCCGATCAGCCGCCAGCCGCAGGAGGAGTTCTGCATCGGCCACGACAGCGGCAAGACAGTCGATACCTACGACGGCAAAACACCGTTCAAAGGGACGATCCGGAATCTCAAGATCGATACATCCACACCGGCCGCGCCAAAGTGAATCGAGTCACGGCGATCGATTTACGCACGATTTGCGCACCAGATTTCGCGCCACGTCGCTATTATTGTCGCAACGTCGAGAGCAATGGTTGACCCTGACCGCGAAGGTAACCGCTATGAACTCCGTACTCCGTCTCTGGATCGTTTGTGCCATCGCACTGCCCGGCGCATCCTGCCTGGCCGCCGATGGAGCGCAGAAGCCGAACGTGCTTTTCATCGCGGTGGATGATCTGCGGCCGGAGATCGGCTGCTATGGCAATGCGATCGTCAAGACGCCGAACATCGATCGCCTGGCGGGGCGCGGCGTTGTTTTCAATCGCGCGTACTGCGCGCAGGCGGTGTGCAGCCCATCGCGCAGCGCGCTGATGACCGGGCGGCGGCCGGATGCGACGCGCGTTTATGACCTGGAGACTCATTTTCGGGTGGCGCTGCCGGATGCGGTCACGATCCCGCAGTATTTCAAGGCGAGCGGCTACTACTGCGCCGCCGTGAGCAAGATCTACCATCATGGTTTTGAAGATGGGCGTTCCTGGAGCGAGCCGCACTGGTATCCGAGCGGGCAGACCATCGACACCGACCCGGTCGACTGGACGAAGCGGATCATCAAGAAGATCGGGCCCGGCGTTCGCGAGTATCTCAAAGCGCCGCTGCCGGCCGACAACGACAAGCCCAATGAAAGGCCCAACGCGGGCAAAAACGCCAAAGCTCCGAAGGGCGCGGCTTTCGAGGTGAGCACCAAGAACGATGACGATCTGCCCGATGGCGCTACGGCCGCCGAGGCGGTCAAACGGCTGCACGAGCTGAAGGGCAAAGGCCAGCCGTTCTTTCTGGCGGTGGGATTCCTCAAGCCGCACCTACCATTTGTCGCGCCCAAAAAATACTGGGACCTCTACGATCCGGAGAAGATTCCGACGCCGGCCATCGATCGCCTTCCCGAGGGCGCGCCCGCGTTCGCCGGGCACAACAACGGCGAGTTGCATTCCTACGCGAATATTCCCGCGGGCAACCCGATCCCGGCCGAGATGGCCAAAACGCTCCGCCACGGCTACTACGCGTGCATCAGTTACACCGATGCGCAGGTCGGCCGATTGCTGGATGCGCTGGAGAAGGAAGGCCTGGCCGACAACACGGTGATCGTGTTCTGGGGCGATCACGGCTGGCAACTGGGGGATCACGGGCTGTGGCAGAAGCACACGAACTTCGAACTCGCCGCCCGCGCGCCGCTGATCATCAGCGCGCCCGGGCAGAAGTCGGCCGGGCAGAAGTGCGAGGCGCCGGTGGAGTTCGTGGATATCTATCCGACGCTGGCCGATCTCTGCGGGCTGCCGATTCCGGCGGGCCTGGATGGTGTGAGCCTCAAGCCGCTGACTGAGAACCCGGCTGCGGCAACGAACAAAGTCGCCATCAGCCAATACCCGCGCGGCGGGGCGCAGACGGGCAATCGGCCGCTCATGGGTTACAGCATCCGCGACTCGCGCTGGCGGCTGACGCTCTGGCGGGACCGGCGCGACGGCGCGATCGCGGCGACGGAGCTCTACGATGAGCAGAACGATCCGGCCGAATCCGCGAACCTCGCGGCCAAGCCCGAGAACAAGGCGGTTATCGAAGGCCTGTCGAAGTATCTCCCTCCGTTGCCGGCCCCCGCGGTCGCGGCCGGTCCGAAGCCGGGTGCGCCCGCCAAACCCGCTCTGGATCGCAATGCCCTTTTCGCGAAGAAGGACAAGAATAATGATGGGAAACTCAGCCGCGAGGAGTTCATGGCCAATCAGCCCGATCCCGAGGCGGCCAAACCCCGGTTCGATCTGTGGGATGTGGATAAAGATGGGTTTCTCAGCCGGGAGGAGTTCGTCGAAAGTGGCCAGAAGGCCGCAAATCCGAAGTGACGATGGCGATGGAACGATTAAGCGTTGGAAGCATTGAAGAACCTGGAGAATGTGACGATGAATCTCCGCACCTGTTTTTGCCTCATCGGTCTGCTCATGGCTCCGCTGACGCCGGTTTATGCGGCCGATGCGCTGGCGCGGCCGAATGTATTGTTCATTCTGTGCGATGACATCCGCTGGAACGCATTGAGCTGCGCGGGTCATCCAGCGCTGAAGACGCCGAACATCGATCGCATTGCCCGGGAAGGGGTGCGGTTCTCGAACATGTTCTGCACGACATCGCTCTGCTCGCCGAGCCGGGCATCGATTTTGACGGGGCTGTACGCCCACAGCCATGGCGTTCGCGACAACTTCACCGAACTGCCGGCGGCGCGGACGCACTGGGCGCAGCGGCTTCACGAAGAGGGCTACAACACCGCCTACATGGGCAAGTGGCACATGGGCGAGGACAACGACTCGCCCCGCCCCGGCTTCGACTACTTCGCCACGCACAAGGGGCAGGGGAAGTATTTCGACACCGAGTGGAATTTGAACGGCAACCGGGTCGGCATCATCAAGGGGTATTACACGACGGTCGTCACCGATATGGCGCTGGACTGGCTCAAGGGCGATCATGGCGGAAAACCGTGGTCCTTATGCATCGGCCACAAAGCGCCGCACAGCTTCTATCTTCCCGAAGAGAAATACGCGCACGGCTTCGACGGCGTGCGCGTGCCTTACCCCGAGTCGGCGTTTCATCTGGAGGACAAGCCGGCCTGGATCAAGGAGCGGCTCTATACCTGGCACGGCATCTACGGCCCGCTGTTCGAGTGGCGGAAGAAATTCCCGAATGACCGCCCCGAGGCGGTGAAGGATTTCGAGAACATGGTGCATGCCTACTGGGGCACCATTCTCAGCGTGGATGACAGCGTCGGACGACTCTACGGATGGCTCGAGCAGACCAAGCAGCTCGACAATACGATCATCGTCTTCATGGGGGACAACGGCCTGCTCGAAGGCGAACATGGCATGGTCGACAAGCGCACCGCGCACGAGGCGAGCCTGCGCATTCCGCTGCTGGTGCGCTATCCGGGACTGGCGCGGGGCAAGGTGATCGAGCAGCAGGCGCTGACCATCGACGTGGCCCCAAGCCTGCTCGAACTGTGCGTCGCCAGGCCGCTGCAGAAGATCGATGGCAAATCGTGGGTAAAACTCGCCCGCGAAGGCGATCCCACCTGGCGCAAATCGTGGTTCTACGAATACAACTATGAAAAGCAGTTCCCGTACACGCCGAATGTGCGCGCGGTTCGCACCGATGAATGGAAATACATCCGCTATCCCCATGGCGACGGCTCGCCCGACAAGCACATGGCCGAGCTTTACGATGTGAAGAACGACCCGGAGGAGCGGCACAATCTGATTGGCGACCCGAAGCAGGCGGGAAAAGTTGCGGAGCTGAAATCCGAGCTCACCCGCCTGATGAATGAAACCGGCCTCACCGCCGAAACCGACAAGATGCCCCTCGATGAGGGAATCAAGAAAGAGTTGCCCGACCAGAAGATTCGCTGATGGCGCGATCGAGGGTCCATCGGCCTGCAAGTCCAACAGCCGCGCCGCGCGCGGTCAGGAGCCAGCGATGAAATTCACAGCTCTCGCCGCGATCGCCGCGATTCTCGTCCTGTTCGGCGTCTGCTCGGCGGCGCAACCCGCGCCGCCGGCCGGCGCGCGGCCCAATATCCTGATCATCCTCGCCGACGATCAGGGCTGGGGCGATGTCAGCAGCAACGGCAACACCAACCTGAACACGCCGCATCTCGATTCACTGGCCAAGGCCGGCGCGACCTTCGATCGTTTCTTCGCATGCCCGGTGTGCGCGCCGACGCGGGCGGAGTTTCTCACCGGCCGGTATCACGCGCGCGGCGGGGTGCGCGGCGTCAGCACGGGGCAGGAGCGGCTCGATCCGGGCGTCACGACGATCGCCGATACGTTCAAGGCGGCCGGCTATTCCACCGGCGCGTTCGGCAAATGGCACAACGGCAGCCAGTGGCCCTATCACCCCAATGCCCGGGGCTTCGAAGAGTATTACGGCTTCACCTCCGGCCACTGGGGCTACTACTTCGACCCGCCGCTGGAGCACAACGGCCAGTTCGTGCGCGGCAAGGGATACATCGCCGATGATCTGACGAACCATGCCATCGACTTCATCGAGAAGCACAAGGATCGGCCCTTTTTCTGCTACCTGCCTTTCAATACGCCGCATTCGCCGTTTTGCGTGCCCGATGAATACTGGAGCCGCTTCAAGGACAAGCCGATAGCGATGCGCGGGCCGCAGGGGGAGGCGGAGAATATCGCGATCACCCGCTGCGCCCTGGCGATGTGCGAGAACCTCGATGCCAATGTCGGACGGGTGCTGGCCAAGCTGGATGAGGCGCGCATCGCCGACAACACGATCGTCGTGTATTTTTCGGATAATGGCCCGGCCGACTTTCGCTGGAATGGAGGGATGAAGGGGAAGAAAGCAACGACGGATGAGGGGGGCGTGCGCGAGCCATTCTTCATCCGCTGGCCGGGGAAGATCAAGGCGGGGATGTCGATCAAGCCGATTGCCGGGGCGATCGATCTATTGCCGACCCTGGCCAGCCTCGCGGGCGTGCCGCTGATCGGTGACAAGCCGCTGGATGGGAAGGATGTCTCGCCGCTGATCCTGGGCAAAGACGCCAATTGGCCGGACCGCATGATCTTTACTCAACAAAACAACAAGGTGAGCGTCCGCACCCAGCAATATCGGCTGGACGATCGCGGGGCGCTGTTCGATATGAATGTCGATGGGGGCCAGACGATGGACATCGCCCGAAAGCATCCGGAGATCGCCGAGCGGTTGTCGAAGGCCGTGGCCGACTTTCACAAGGAGGTTCAGCCGAAGACCAAGCTGGATGAGCGGCCCTTCCCGGTGGGGTATGTCGAGTTTCCCATGACCCCCCTGCCGGCGCGCGATGGCAGCCCCCACGGCAAGGTCCGCCGCAGCGCCGGCGCGCCCAACAGTTCCTACTTCGTACACTGGACCAGTTCAGAGGACAGCATGACCTGGGACATCGATGTCCATACCGCCGGCAAATATGACGTGACCATTTACTACACCTGCCCGCAGGCCGATGCCGGCTCGACGATCGAACTGAGCTTCAAAGAGAGCAAGGTGCAGGGCCAAGTCGCCCCGGCCTGGGATCCGCCGCTGATCGACAATGAAGATCGCGTGCCGAGGCGGTCGGAATCGTACATGAAGGATTTCCGGGCGATGAAGCTGGGCGAGATGCGCCTGGAGAGCGGGCGGGGATTGCTGGCGCTCAAGGCATTGCGCGTGGCGGGCAAGGAAGTCATGGAGGTCAGACTTGTCACGCTCACACTCAAAGGGCCCGAGGGCGGAAAATAGGCGGAGGTATTATCGATTGCCGTGCGCGAGTTGGAGGTGTCGGTAGTCGACGCCACCGGGGACGGCGCTCTGGTCGCTGTCGCTCCAGGCGCTCTGTCCCGGCTTGTTCGGAGGCACGGAATTGCGGCCAGCCTCAGCCGGCTCGGAGCGATCAGGCAGATCGTATGCGCTTGGCCTGATCCACCTTGCTTTTGACGGTGCGCCGATCCATCGCCAGGCGGCGGGCGGCTTCCTCGTAGCTCCCGGAGCGGGCGTAGATGAGCGTGCAGTAGCGATCGAGCAGTTCATCGGCCGTCAATTGTCCCGCCCGAACAGATTCAGAGAGGGCGTCGAAGCCGCAGGCGTCGTGGCCGGCCGGGGCGGCGGCGGGATGGTAAGCGCCGCGCACCAGCACGTTGCGGACGCATTGCTCGAGTTCGCGGAAATTGCCGGGCCAACGGTAATCCCGGCCAAGATGTTTCTCGATCCAGGCTTCGACCTCGCGGGCCAGCGCCTCGGCCTCGTCGCCGGCCACGCGCATGGCGATGAAGAGGACCAGGCCGTGCAGTTCCTCTTCCGAACCATCCAGCAGCTCGTGCAATGAAGGCGTCGTCACCCAGTCCGAGCAGAGGCGATAATAGAAGTCCTCGCGAAAGCGGCCATCGCTCATTTCCCTGGCGAGGTCGCGGTTGGTGGCGGCGATGATCTTTCCGAGAAACGGCCGGGTCTGCGTATCCCCCAGTCGCTGGAAGGTGCGGGTTTGGAGGACGCGAAGCAGTTTCACCTGGATATGCGCTTCGACCTCGCCAACCTCATCGAGAAAGACCGCGCCCGTCGGCGGGCAGATTTCCAGCCAACCGGCGCGATCTTCCAACGCGCCGGTGAAGGAGCCGCGGCGGTGGCCGAAAAGTTCGGACTCGATGAGTGTCGGCGACAGGGCCGCCAGGCTGAGCGGATAAAATGAACCGGCCGACTCCGCGCAGAAACTCTGCGACTTGGGATCGAAGGGAATGTACCGGGAGAGGCCGATAGCGCGGGCGACGAGTTCCTTGCCCGTGCCCGATGGGCCGGTGATCAGGGTGGTGATGTCGCCCATCCGCTGGTAGAGCGCGCGGCGGTAGCGGGCGAGGTCGTGCGTGAAGATCGACTCCCACGCGGCGGCCCGCAAACGGCATGCGGCCGGGGAGCCGCCGACGATGTAATTGAAAATGTGATGGAAGGCGCGGCGAATCTGGAACAGGCAGGCCAGCAGGTGCGCGGGTGACTCCTGCCCCGGCAGGCGCACGCCGGGAATCTCCAGGAAACGGGATGCCTCCTGCAAAAACGCTGGCCAGAAATCGATGCGCTGCCGGCCGGCCGGCTGCTCCGGGGCGGGCGCGATCAATCCGGTCAGTCGCTCGGAATAGCGGTGGTGAAGAATGAAATGCACCAGGTTTTCGTACAAGCCCAGATCGCGCTCGCCAGGCCCGGCCCCGCCCTCCGCCCCGCCTCCTGCCCGGCCAGCGAGGCGCGCGCGGGCGGATTCCGCCAGTGCGGCGGCGCGGTCGTTCAAACGCACGATGTTGGGATGCTGCCCGTAGGAATCGGCGCGGCGGTTCCAATCGCAAGCGGCCTCGACAAACTCCGCGCCAAGCCCGGCCCGCTCGCAGGAGATCCGCTCGGGCATGAAGGGATTGCAGTAAATGATGCGCGAGATGGCCTCGGCGAAGGCCCGCTCGGCCGGGTCGAAAACGCTCATCGTTTGGCCATCACTGGTCGTCGTGGTGTACATGGAATGCTCGGGCCTCCGTACATTTTCTGCCCACCGCACCGTTAAACGAAACGAGTCGCGCGGCGGAAGATATTAGTTAGTATATACTTACATTCTTCACCTGTCTAGCACGCCGTTCGCTCCTGCCCGGCCATGACAACCGTTCCGAACATTCATACCGAAGGAGAACGCATCATGAACGACAAACCGGGTCAGCGGCCGCCGATTGAACGGCGTCCAATCGCATTCGCCATCGCCCTGCTGGCGCTGATGGCCGCATCGGCAGCGCCGCCCGCCCGCGCGGCCGGTCTGCTCATCGCCGATGGCGGGCTGGGAGGCGTTCTGGAGATCAAGGAGCAGACCGTCTCGGTCACCATCAATGGCGGCATCGCCGTGACCACGGTCAACCAGATTTTCCAGAACACCGAGAGCCGGCAGGTCGAGGCGCTTTACACCTTCCCCGTGCCCAAAGGGGCATCGGTCGCCAGCTTCAGCATGTGGATCAACGGCAAGGAGATGGTCGGCGAGGTGCTGGAAAAGCAGAAGGCCCGCGAAATCTACAACAGCTACAAGCAGGTCCGCCGCGACCCCGGCCTGCTCGAGCAGGTGGACTACCGCACCTTCGAAATGCGCATCTTCCCGATCGGCCCCAAGGCCGAGCAGCGCGTGCAGATCAGTTACTACCAGGAGCTCGATTTCGACCACGATTGGGCCACCTACGTCTACCCGCTGGCCAGCACGACCCGCAAAGACCTCAATCAGAAGACCACCGGCAAGTTCACGCTGACGCTCGAAGCCAAATCAGACATTCCCATCCTGGCCATGGAAAGCCCGAGCCATCCCAACGATTTCGCGGTCGCCAAGCACAGCGATTCCTACTTCCAGGCCAGCCTGGAAACCCGCGGCGCGGACCTCGGGCGCGATCTGGTGCTGGCGTATCACCTGTCGCGGCCGAAGACGGGCATCGATGTGCTCACCTCCAGACAGTCGGGTGAGGATGGCTATTTCAGCCTGACGCTCACCGCCGGCGAAGAACTGGTGGGGAAAGTCGCGCAAGGCATGGATTACGTCTTTCTCCTCGACATTTCCGGCAGCATGAACGATGACGCCAAGCTCGATCTCTCGCGCGGTTCGCTGGCGGCCTTCATCAAGGCGCTGTCGCCCGAAGACCGCTTCGAGGTGATGACCTTTAACGTGCAGGCGCAGGCGCTCTTCAAGCAGATCGCGCCGGTGAACGATGAGACGCGCAAGCAGGCCGTTGCGTTTTTGGCCGACCAAAAGGCCCGCGGCGGGACCGTTCTCAAGCCCGCGATCGAGGCGGCCTATCGCTACGCCGACGCGCAGCGGCCGCTGAACGTCATCGTCCTGAGCGATGGATTGACCGAGCAGCAGGAGCGCGCCCCGCTCATCGCCGCCATTCGCGGCCGGCCGGCGGGCTCGCGCGTTTTCTGCATCGGCGTCGGCAACGATGTCAACCGCGGGCTCCTCGAGCAGATGGCCCAGGATTCGGGCGGGCTGGCCTCGTTCCTTTCCCGCGAGGACAACTTCGACCGCCAGGCCCAGGCGTTCCGCCGCAAGCTGACCAAGCCGGTCGCAACGGATATCAAAATCGAGGTCAATGGCGTGGATGCCTACGATATCGAGCCGCAGAAACTCGCCAACCTTTACCACGGCATGCCCATGCGAATGTACGGCCGCTACCGCGCCGCC
>JBBRTW010000132.1:0-15381 GCA_038244055.1 Tepidisphaerales bacterium
CTACTGAAAAACAAGCGGAAAGTGGCTTAAGTTGATGACATTAGCTCCCGTCCCTTTTTAGATTCCCGATCGCTCCTTTTCCACCTACCCTTTCCCCTCCCGCCAAGCTAAGCTTCTCCATATGAGGATTGCCCCGACATGGATCGCCGTCGCCGCGATGTTTTTTGGTTTCATCGCGACACCGGCCGGCGCCGCGATCGACTCGGCCGCCACCTCGGCGGCGATCAAGAAGGCGCAGGCGTATCTTTACGCGCAGCAGAAGGATGGACACTGGGAGAAGGCCGCGACTTCCACCTATCCCAACGACAATGTCTTGGCCGGCGGGCAATGGGGCGGGGTCACGGCGCTGGCGACTTATGCCCTGATCGCATCGGGTGAGAGCCCGCAGGATCCGCGGCTGGTCAAGGCGATCGAGTTTCTCGAGAAGGCCGACATCCGTGGCACCTACGCCCTGGCCGTGCGCATGCAGGTGTGGCTGCTGCTGCCCGAGTCGAAGAAGACCCTGGCGATGGCCAAGCACGATGCCCAGATGCTTCTCGATGCCACGCAGACGGTCGGCTCGGCGGCCGGCATGCACGATTACTCGGCCGCGGGCAAGACCTATTCGCATTCGCGCTCGCAGTACGCCGTATTGGGGCTGTGGGCGGCCGAGCAGATGGGGATCGAGGTGCCGACCAAGTACTGGGAGATGTCGGAGGCCGGGTGGCTCGATCACCAGGACATCAGCGGCGGGTGGACTTACAAGAAGAAGAACGAAACCGAGGTGGACCTGACTCCCGGCATGACCGCGCCGGGCGTGGCGACGCTCTTCATCACGCAGGACTATCTGCACGCCGCCAAGGCGGTCGATTGCAAGGGCACCCTCGGCAACCCGACGGCCGCCGCGATCGACAAGGGGGTTGAATGGCTCACCAAGCACTTCGACATGATCGCCTCCGACAAGGCCTACTCCCGCGCGTTTCCCTATGCGACGCTCTATTCCGTCGAGCGGGTGGGCGTCGCCGGAGGGCTCAAGTATTTCGGCGCTCACGACTGGTTCGACAAGGGCATGAACTGGCTCCTCAAGAAGCAGAAGGCCGATGGCGGTTTTGGCGGCGCGGGCGAAGTGCCGGCGCTGTTCACGCCGACGGTCGATACCTCCTTCGCGCTGCTCTTCATGGCGCGGGGACGTGCGCCGGTGGCCTTCGCCAAGCTCGATTACTCGGCCGACAACAAGCCCGCGCCCTGGAACCAGCGCCCGCGCGATATCGCCAACGTGGTCCGCTGGATCGGCCGCTCCATGGAGCACGATCTCAACTGGCAGGTGGTGAATCTCAAGGTCGATCCGGTCGAGCTGCTCGATGCGCCGATCATATACATGGCCGGCACGCAGCCGCTGGCGCTGACCGATGAGCAGGCGGCCAAAATCAAGGCCTACATCGAGATGGGCGGCCTGGTCGTCGGCAACGCCGATTGCAACGGCGTGGGCTTCGCCAACACCTTCCGCAAGCTGGGCGAGAAGCTGTTCCCGGCCTACGAGTTTCGCGAACTGCCGCCCACGCACCCGGCCTACAACGCCAACTACAAATACGCCACATGGCGCAACAAGCCGGCCGTGCAGGGGCTGAGCAACGGCTCGCGCGAGATGATGCTGCTCATCCACGCCGGCGACCCGGCCCGCCTCTGGCAGGTGCGCGCCTCCAAGGGCCGCGAAGAGGCGTGGCAACTGCCCGCCAACTTCTACTTCTACGTCACCGATCGCACGGTCACCAAGTACAAGGGGGACAGCTACTGGGTGACGCCCGACCCCAAGATCACCGGCGGCCGGAAGGTGGCGGTGGCGCGGCTCGAGTATCCGGGCAACTGGGATCCCGAACCGGGCGGCTGGCGGCGACTATCCGCCATCATGCACAACCGCGACAAGGTCGATCTGGAAGTGAAGTCCATCAAACTCGGCGAAGGCGCGCTCAAGGTTGAATCGTTCAAGATCGCCCATCTTACGGGAACCGCGAAATACAAGTTCACCGATGCGATGCTCGATGAGCTCCGCAAGTTCACGGCCGGGGGCGGGCTGTTGATCATCGATTCCACCGGCGGGGCTTCGGAGTTTTCCGAGTCGGCCGATGGGCTGATCAAGACGCTGTTTCCATCGGTTACTCCCAGTCCTCTGCCGGAGAATCACCCGGCCTATCTGCGCGAGGGCAAGCCCGTGCCCATCGCCTACCGCGCGGCCGCGCAGCGCATCGTCGGCAATATCCGCACCGGCCGGCTGATGGGCGCGCAGGTGAACGACCGGCTGGCGATCATCATCTCCCACGAGGATCTGTCGACGGGGATGGTGGGGCAGAGCGTCGAAGGGGTGGTCGGTTACGCCCCGGCCACGGCGGCGGGGCTGATGGAAAACATGGTTTTGATGGGCGGGAAGTAAGTTGGCGCGACCAAGGCCTATTCGGCGGCGTCCTCATCGGTGGAGTCGGTCCGCCTAGGCGCGGATGGCGTGGTCTGATCCGAGCGCCGGAAAATCGCCAGTACGCGGTCGAGATGCACGACGAAGAGCTTGTTGTCGTGCTCCAGCTCCACCGGGATCGCCTCGCGCGGATCGAACAGCACCTTGTCGTAATTGCGGATCGTGTGATCCTCATCGTTCTCGATCTGCCGCGAGATCGCGATCACCCGGCCGGTGATCACGGGAATCTCATGCGAATCCGGCAGCACGATCCCCGAGCGCGTTTCCCGCTTGTTCTCATCCTTGCGCACCACCACGCGCTTGCCGATGGGCTCGATGACATCAAACTCCGTACGCTTTTTCGCGGGCTTGGACATGCGGTGATTGTCGATGGCCCATGGTCAATTGTCCATGGACGGTCGATTCGGTTTTCGCAATTTGCTGGCACATCCGACCCACGCGGCATTACACTTCCATCACCATGCCCAACCCCAACCCCTCGCGCCGCCACCTCCTCAAATCCACACTGGCCGCCTCGGCCGCGATTGCCATCCCATCCACCGCCCCGGCCGCCGAGGCATCTTCCCCATCCCCCGCTCGCGCTCCCAACCCCATCTCCCGGGAGAATTCCCTCCCCGGCACGCGCGAGTGGATGCTGTCCAAAACCCGCATCGATCCCAGGACCAAGTACCGCTGCCCCTGGATCGAAGGCTACTGCTCCCACACTTCCATCGCGGCCGGCGATACATTGAAAATTTTCATCTCCACCAACCCCGCCTCGCGCTTTACCATCGACATTTACCGCACCGGCTACTACGCGGGTCTGGGCGGGCGATTGATGACCACGATCGGCCCCGTCGATGGGAAGGTTCAGCCCGATCCGCCCATCGGCCCGAGCCGCCTGCGCGAGTGCAAATGGGAAGCATCGGCCGAATTGAAGATCCCCGCCGACTGGCCCAGCGGCGTGTACGTCGGCAAGCTGACCGAGGCGCGCGAGGGATTGCAGTCGTACATCATTTTCATCGTCAAAGATCAGCGCAAGGCCGATCTGCTTTTTCAATGCTCGGATAACACCTGGCAGGCCTACAACCGCTGGCCGGACCAGTTCGCGCTCTACGATGATGGCAAAGCCCAGTGGTACTGGGGGCCGGGCGTGGATGTTTCTTTCGACCGGCCTTACGGAAAATACTGCCAGATTCTCGATCAGCCGCTGTCGATCGGCTCGGGCGAGTTCTTCCTGTGGGAATTCCCCGTGTCCTACTGGCTGGAGCAGCAGGGGTACGATGTGACTTACATCTCCAATCTCGATGTGCATGCCGGATATCCTTTCCCCGCAGCGCCGGCCGGCGCGCCAGCCAACTCCGCCGGCGCTCCCAATTCCGCGCCGGCCGCGCCGACACCCGCCGCGGCGCTCAGCCCACTGCTCCGGGCCAAAGCCCTCCTCAGCATCGGCCACGATGAATACTACTCCATCGAAATGTTCAACCACCTCAAGCTCGCCATCGGCCAGGGGCTGAACATCGCCTTCCTCTCCGGCAACACCTGCTGCGGGCGGATCGATCCGCGCCCGAGCTCAGGCGGCATCGTTCACCGCATCTTCGGCCGGATCGATCACTACGGCCCACCCGACAACACAGAGCGAAAAAAGTTCGTCGCCATGGACCAGCTCCCCCCTACCAGCCCCAACGAATCCACGCTCATCGGTGCCCGCTCCACCGGCCAGATCACCGGCGGCGGCCCGTGGGTCTGCTCCAAACCCGATCACTGGCTCTTCGAAGGGACCGGAATGAAAGAGGGCGATGGCATCCCCGGCCTGGTCGGCTGGGAATGGCACGGCGACCCCGCCACCGGAATCCACGGCCTGGAGATCATCTCCACCGGCCCGGTCGGCAACGACACCACCGGCAAACTCCACGGCACTTACGCCGCGACGATCTACCCCGGCCCGAAATCGAATATTGTTTTCAGCGCCTCGAGCTGCTGGTGGGGCGATGGCCTGAGCGCCCCGCCGGGGTATGTCAGGCCGAAGGTGTATACGACGCCCAGGGGCGTGGATGAGCGGGTGGTGAAGGTGACGCGGAATTTGCTTGGACGGATGATCGGGTAGCGGGCGGGCCGGCCCGCTACTGGCGGTCCGCCCCGGGTGTGGGCTGATTCGCGGCGGATCACATGAACCGCGCCAGGCGCTGTTCCTGCACGCTGCCCGGCAGTAGCCACGCCATGTCGTGGTCCTCATCAATCCTGGGCTGGGTCAGAGGCACCAGCGACAACCGGTTGCCAAAACCCAGCGCTCGCGTGCGCAGGTCCAGCAGATATCCCTTGTATCCCTCGCCCCGCAGCAGATCGAACATCTCCGCGCAGGAGGCACCCGCGCGGCGAAGGTGATGCTCCGACATTTCAGTCACGATCGCCGGCCTCAAGCGCCGAATCGTCCCCATCAGCCCGCGAATCGCGCGGCATTCGAACCCTTCGATATCCAGCTTCATCGTCGCCGGGCCCGGCACATCCGCGCCGATCAATTCATCGCCGCGGCGGACTTCCACCCTGTGCGTCTTGCTGACAAACTTCTTGTGCTCCGGCTCCACCTCGGCCAGGGTGCCCATGCCGAGGTGATCCGTGATGACGCTCAGGGTGAACTGGCCCGCCGCATCCCCCAGGCCCACCCGGTGCAGCGTCATATTCTTAATGCCATTGTCATCGATCAACTCCTGGATGCGCGCTTGCGCATCGGGGTTGGGCTCGAAGGTAATGACCCGCCCGGCATCTCCCACCAGACTGGATCCCAGCAGCGAAATCATCCCAATATTGCCGCCGACATCAATCAACGTTTCTCCAGGTTGGACCAGGTGCCGCAGAAACAGTTGCGTCTGCAGATCGAAATACCGGCCAAGGAAATACGTCTGACGTTCGCCCCATTCCGAAAGCCCCAGGCGCATTTTGAACCCATGATATTTGCCGCGGATGATGCGCTCGGGCGCATCGGCCCACCGCTCGTCGTCATATACACCCGACATGGACAGCAGTTTGCCCCACCCCGGCAGCTCCAGCCGCGAGTAAAACCGCATCATCATGGCGAATATCGGATATCCCACTATCTGCTTTTCGGTTGAACTTCCCATGCGATTTTCAGTTGGCCCATTATGAGGGGAGTTCCCGCAGGCCGCCGTCCGGAACCGCCTGCGTTGGCGTCGGCCGTGGCTTGTCTGACCACCCTGTGTGCTCCAATTTCAACGAGTCCATTGCAACGCCCCGCGCCGCCGGCGTCAAGGATATCGCCGCGATATTCCCGCATTATTTCCCGAAGTGGACGAGGGGGATGTGGAAGTCAAATTGTCGGACTTCAAGCCTCTCACATGCAGTGCCTGGCGCATTCGTGGCTGCCAAAATTGGACGGGCGGACGGCGCGATCCCCGTTTTAAAACGAATAATTCAGATGAACCACGAAATACACGAAGGGCACGAAGAAGACCGGAGAAGAGTAGAACTGTAATTCGCGCAACGTGCAATTCACCGGTTACCGACTTTTTGACTGTAAGACCATTGGTTCATTCCTCTTCGTGCATTTCGTGTTTTTCGTGGTGAATAATCTGGGTTAGAACGACAGCAGCAGTTGCCAGATGTACATGTAGGCCAGGCCGTCGACGTCCTGCCAGACTTTCTTGACGATGGCTTCATCGCCGAGGATCGGCGGGAGTTCTTTGAGCTTTTCCTGCCAGGGGATGGTTTCGCCCGGGGCTGTTTGCAGAGGCCAGGCGGGGGCGAGGGGGTAGTCTTGGGGCATGGGTTTCTCCTATGAATCAATATTCGCCCGTGTTCCTCAACCCACGGGCAAGATGCTTCGCTGCGCTCAGCATGACACCTCAATACTCTCCGAAATCGCGGACGGCCTGGGTCATGGCTTGCATGTTTTCGAGGGTGGCATCGTTCTGAACGATGGCCGAGGCATCGGCGATGTAGCCGCCTTCGCGGGCGACGCCCTGGATGACCTTTTTGACGTGCTCGCGCACTTCCGCGGGCGTGCCGAAAGCGAGCAGTTGATTGGAGATTCCGCCGCTGAGGGGGAAGCGGCCGCCGAGGATGCGATGGACTTCGAAGATGTCATCGCGGTCGCAGTGGAAGAGGATGCTTCCCTCGGGGAGCGTGCCGAAGGCCTTGAGGTGGGGAAGCCATTTGCCCTCGGCATAGAACATGGTCTGGTGGCCGCGCTTCCAGAGTTCTTCGATGATCGGCTTGAGGGTCGGCCAGAAGAGCGCGTTGAAATGATCGTGGGAGATAAAGGGGACGCATCCGCGATGGAGCCAGAGGCCGATGGGCACGGTCTTGGTTGGGTCGGCGCTGCTGAGGGCGGTGTGGAAGAGATGGGGCATGAGGGCTTCGCAGGCCTGGCGCACTTTCTGCGGGCGTTCGATGACATCTTCGCAGAGCCCGAGGTAGCCGCGCATCTTGTCGGCGAGAATATCGAGCGGGGCCTTGAGGATGCCGGCGATGGCGGAGACGGTGCCGGCCTCCTCACGCATGCGCTGGATTTGGCGCGGGAAGGCGCTGAAGTAGCTCATCACCGCCATGCCGCCCTTGAGCATGGCCAGGTTGTTGCGCTGGGTATTGGGCTGGCCGGGTGTGACGACATCGCGGGAAACGCGCGGCAGCCATACGTTGAGGAGAAATCCGGTGGGGTCTTTGATCAGAGCATCGTACTCATCGGCGCGCATGAAGGCGGCGTCTTCGGGTGGTTCGAGATAGTTGAATCCCACATCGGGCTCCAGGCCGACGCCGGGAATGGCGTAGTAGCGGAGGTTGGCGGCCTGGGGAATGCCGGCCCAGACGTAGACCATATTGGCGACGGCGGCATCCCAGTCGAACCGCCGGCAGGATTGGATGACCGCCTCGAAGGCCAGGTTGAAATCCTGGGTGACCTGCTGGCAGGTGTAGCCGGCGACCTTGGCGGTGAACTCGGCGACGAAGGGTCGGATGGGAACGCGATCGGGCTTGCCGCGCTTTAAGGCCGTTGTGTAGCGCTTCAGGCGTTGCTGGTAGAGTTGTTCCATGGACATGGGGGGCCTTCAGGAAGTCTTGAGGGATTGACTCATGGCGCGAAGATGATCGGGCGTGGTGCCGCAGCAGCCGCCGATGATGCGGATGCCGGCCGAGAGAAGCGCGGGGATGATGCGGGCCATCTGGGCGGGAGTGGCGGAGTAGGTGAGCCTGCCACCCTCATCGTGGGGCGAGCCGGCGTTGGGCTGCAGGATGACTGGTGTTTGGCCGGCGGCCTTAACGATCTGCTCGGCGAGGCGGAGGTACTGCTCGAGGGAGAGGGAGGTGCCGCAGTTGGAGCCGACGACATCCGCGCCGGCATCGCGGGCGGCGGAAATGGCCTGCTCCACGGTCGTGCCCATCAAGGTGCGGAATTGGCTGCCGGCCTGGCTGAAGGAAAACGTGGCGATGATCGGCAGGGGGGTCGCGGCCCGGGCGGCGGCGATGGCGAGGGATGTCTCGACGGGGTCGGACATGGTCTCGATGATGATCGCATCGGCCCCGCCGGCGGCGAGGGCGGCGGCCTGGGCGGTGAAGAACTCGCGCACCTGTTCGGGTTGGAACTCGCCGACGGGGACGAGGAAATTGCCGAAGGGTCCGATGTCGCCGAGCACCCAGGCTTCTTCACAGGCAGCGCGACGGGCGACCTGGGCGGCGGCTGTGTTGAGTTCCGCGGCCCGCGCTTCGAGGCCGTATCCGGCCAGGGTGTGGGTTGTTCCGCCGAAGGAATTGGTCGTCAGTAGATCGCAGCCGGCATCGCGGTACCGCTGATGGATGGCCTGGACGGCCTGGGGGCGATCCACGTTCCAGCGCTCGCCGCATTCACCCGGCTCCAGGCCGGAGGCGATGAGCTGGGTGCCCATCGCGCCATCACAGAGCAGGGGGCGGGCGGCCAGGGCGGTGAGCAGGGGTTGGCGTGGCATGGGGTTCCTCGGGTCAGGCATGAACGAGGCGGCGCACCAGATCGACCGCGCCGGCGGCATCGGCCGAGAAACCATCCGCGCCGATCTGGCGGGCGAAGTCTTCGGTCACGGGCGCGCCGCCGACGACGATGCGCAGGCCAGGCAGGTTGGCGGCTTTGATCAAGGCAACGGTCTCTTTCATGGCGGGCATGGTCGTGGTCAGCAGGGCCGAGAGGCCAATCACGGAAGCATGATGTTCGCGGGCGGCGCTGACGAACTTCTCGGCCGGAACGCACGACCCCAGATCGACGACGGCGAAGTTCGCGCCGCGCCACATCATGGCGACGAGGTTCTTGCCGATATCGTGCTGGTCTCCCTTGACGGTGCCGATGACGGCCGTGAGTTCCGGATGGATGCCCGCCTTGACCAGGTGAGGTTCGAGTTGGGCCATGACTTCTTTCATGGCGCGGGAGGCGATCAGCATGTCGGGGATGAAGACTTCGCTGCACTGGAACTTGCGGCCGACTTCATCCATGGCGGCGACGGTGGCGTCGAGGATGGAGCGCGGCGAGAGATTCTCCGCCAGCGCTTCCTGGGCGATCTTCACCGCGGTGGCTCGATCCCCTTTTTGCACGGCCTGCGTCAGAGCATCCAGATCCGCCATGGATTCTCCTTGTAATGAAGCGAACAAATCGGATAATCTTGTCCTCTAAGATAACAGTCGATGGAGGCCGAGCCAACGTGGAAGATGGACAAAAGCATCCCGTGGATGGGAATTCGCCGCCCGGCGTGGCGGTGATTACCTGCGCGGTGCTGGAGATGGAGATCGAACATCTGGCGCGTCAGGCGGCCAATATCGTCCATGTTGAGTTGCTCCCGCAGGGTCTGCACAACACACCCAGCGAGCTGCGCCGGCAGTTGCAGATGGCGATCGAGCGCGTGGAGGGGCGGGCGGAGGTGGAGGTGATTGTCCTGGGGTACGGGCTATGCAGTCGCGGCACCGAGGGGGTCTTCACTCAGCGCTGTCGGCTGGTGATTCCGCGCGCCCATGACTGCATCACGCTTCTGCTGGGCGACAGGGAGCGCTATGCCAAATATGTGAGCGAGCATCCGGGGACTTACTGGTATTCGCCCGGATGGAACAAGCATCACGAGCCGCCGGGCAAACGGCGCTTCGATCTCCTGCGCAACCAGTATGTCGAGCGCTATGGTGAAGACAACGCCGACTATTTGATGGAGACCGAGCAGGGATGGTTCAAGGAGTACACGCAGGCCGCGTGGGTGGATCTGGGGATCGGCCGGACGGCGGAGGATGTCGAATTCACAAGGCAATGCGCGGCCTGGCTGGGCTGGGCATTCGATCGGCAGCGGGGCGATGTGTCGCTGCTGCGCGATCTGCTGAGCGGGCCATGGGACGATGAGCGATTTCTGGTGCTGGAGCCGGGGCAGACTTTGAGGATGACGGCGGACCAGCGGATTGTGGAGGCGGTGGCGGCAAATGGCCGGTGAGCGAATCATCCAGGTGGTGACCGATGCCGGGCTGCGGAGCGTGTCCGTGGCATCGGGGCGGACGATCGCGCAGGGGCTGAGCGCGGCCGGGATTTTCTTGAACATGCGCTGCGGGGGAAGGGGTTTGTGCGAGGGGTGCGGTGTCGAGGTTGCGGGGCAAATGGTGCGGGGCTGCCAGCATGTGATTGGCGATGAGGTCGGACCCATTCGACTGCCGGCGCGCTCGCTGCTCGCGCAGCAGCCACAGATTGTCACCGACTTTCGCTTGAACGTTTCCCGGGCGCATGATCCTTTGGGCGCTGCGGAGGGACTCGGGGCGGCCATCGACATTGGCACGACGACCGTGGCCGTCCTCATCGTGGAACTTGCCACGGGGAAAGTGGTTGGCCGGGCGGCGGCGTTCAATCGCCAGATGGAGATGGGGGAGGATGTGGTGACTCGAATCGGGTTGTGCTGCCACGATGAAGAGGCGGTTGGGCGATTGCAGAGGGCGGTGGTTGAGGAGACGATCCTGCCGCTTTTGCGGGAGGCGCTGGGCGAGCGCGATCCTCATCGACTGAGCGCGTGCGTGGTCGCGGGCAACACGACCATGCTGCACCTTTTCGCGGGTGTGAACCCAGCGCCGATGGGAACCGCGCCTTTCACGCCGGTGTTTCTCGAGCATCGACTGCTTGCGGCCGGGCAGGTGCGGGGATGGAGGGATGAATTCGCGCCCGCCTGCGCGATTCATCTACTGCCGGGCGCGGCGGCCTATGTCGGCGCTGATCTGACCGCGGGCATTCTCGCCAGCGGACTGCTGTACGATGCGGGGCCTTCACTGCTGGTCGATGTGGGGACTAACGGCGAGATTGTTCTCGCGAAAGAGGGGCGCTATTGGGGATGCGCCACGGCGGCGGGCCCGGCCTTCGAAGGCGCTGGACTCAGCAGCGGCGTGCGCGCCGGGGATGGGGCTATCGGCCACCTGCGGATTTCCCCGGAGGGCCAAGTCGACATCGAGGTCATCGGCAATGCCGCGCCGATTGGCCTGTGCGGTTCGGGTTATGTGGATTTTCTAGCCGAGGCGCGCCGCGCCGGCTGGATCAACGCGATGGGGCGATTTGAATTGAAGGATGAGCGGGTGAGCGCTAGGCCGGGCAGCGGGAAGGCGCTGAGGCTTGCGGGGGAAGGCCCCCGCGCCATCGTGATATCCGAAGGGGACATCGCCCGGCTGCTGACCGCCAAGGCCGCGATCGCGGCGGGTGTGCTCATCCTTCTGCGCCGCTGCGGAGTCCGGCCGGCCGAGGTGAAGAAGGTTTATCTGGCCGGGGGGTTTGGCACGCATCTGAGCGCCGGAAACGCGATCGCCTGCGGACTTCTGCCGGGGTTCGAAGGCGAGCAGATCGAAGCCGTTGGAAATTCGGCGCTGGGTGGAGCGTATCTGGCGCTTTTGGATCGAACGGCGCTTCAGGAGATGGAGCAGCTTTGCCGGCGCATCGAGATTATTGAGTTGAATCGGGAGGATGGGTTTGAGGAAACGTATATTGAGCAACTGGCGCTTCCTTGACCGGTGAAAACGGAAAGGGGGTTCGGGTGTAAGATTGCGCTGCTGATGTCCTCGGCGTTCACGATGAGAATAATGGAGCGCGATTCAGTGTTCGCCCTCACCCCCGCCCTCTCCCGAGTACAGGAGAGGGAGTATGTCCCCCGCCCTTTCCTGAGTACAGGAGGGGGAGTGTCGTCGCCCTCATGCGAGGGAGTAAGAGGAGCTCATGAAATTCATCATTGCACGGATGTTCATTGCGGCGGTGCTGGTACTCCCATCGTGTGTCGTCGGCGCGGAGGAGGCCGGGGCAAAGCCGAATATTCTTTTCATCGTGGCAGACGATTTGGGGTGGGCGGATGTGGGGTGGCATGGGTCGATCCACAAGACGCCCGTGCTCGACAAGCTGGTTCACGAGGGGGTCGAGCTGGATCGGCATTACGTTCAGCCCGTCTGTTCGCCGACGCGAACGGCGCTGCTGAGCGGCCGATGGACCAGCCGGTTTGGTCCGCATGTGTTGTCGCCCACCAATTTGCGGGCGTTTCCACTGGGCACGGTCACCCTGGCGACGGCCATGAAATCGGCGGGCTATTCCACGTTCCTTTCCGGCAAGTGGCACCTGGGCTCGAAAACCGAATGGGGGCCGAATCATTATGGGTTCGATCACACCTATGGCTCGCTGGCCGGCGCATGCGATCCATGGACGCACCAATATCGCCCCGGCCAGTTCGCCAAGACCTGGCAGCGCGATGGGCAGTTGATCGATGAGGAGGGCAACGCCACCGAACTGGTCGCCAAGCAGGCGGAGAACTGGATTCGCGAGAAGCATACGCCGTGGTTCATTTATGTGCCTTTCACAGCCGTTCACATCCCCGTCGATGCGCCCGATGAGTTCAAGAAACTCTACGCCGGCCACAAGTTTTACGATGATCCGGCCAAGAATGACGCGGCGCTGCGCTATGCAGCGTATGTATCGCAACTGGATGCGAAAGTGGGTCAGTTGCTGGCGGCGCTGGATGAAACCGGCCAGCGCGGCAATACGCTGGTCGTGTTCCATTCCGACAACGGGGGGCTGCTACAAGGCGGCAATGCCTACATCAGCAAGGTGGCCGGGTCGCCGGTGCTGGGGAGCAACCTGCCCCTGCGCGGACAGAAGGCGCAGTTGTACGAAGGGGGCATCCGCGTGTGCGCGGCGGTGAGCTGGCCCGGGCATCTGACCCAGCGCAAAGTCACGGCCCCGATGCACGCGGCCGACTGGATGCCGACGCTGACCAAGCTGGTGGGTTACGCGCCGACGACCGACCTGAAGTGGGATGGGATGGACATCTGGCCGCTGTTGACTGGCGCGGTGGAGAAGCCCGCGCCGCGGACGATTTACGTTCCGATGCCCAACGCGGCGGCCATTCTCAGTGGGGATTGGAAATTGATCGCCGCCAAGGCGGGTCCGAAGCGCGAGTTGTTCAAGATCGTGGAGGACCCGTTCGAGGAGAAGAATCTGGCGGCGACGCAGCCCGAAAAGGTCAAGGAACTGGAGGCGATTCTCGAGGCGCTGCGCAAGGACGATCTGACGACGCTGCCGGCGGATCTGAAGGCCCAGAAGGACCCCGCGGCGCAAAAGGATCCGTAAGTGGGGGCGGCGCGGCAGGACTCCATGGCGAGCCATGGCCCGTTGCCCGGCGGGCGCATCGAAAGTGGGATGGATGTTGGCAAAACATTTAATGCTTGCACAAGCAGCCGAGTCTTACTAGCGTAACGGCGCGGAGATTCATTTCACAGTCAATTCCGGTTTGGCCGCCATTCCCCGGGCGGCCCCACATCGAAGGAGAAATCTCATGGCCAGCAATCGCGGCGTCGCCTACGTCAAGCCCGGCGAAGTGCGGGTGGAATCCATCGATTTTCCCAAGCTGTACGATCCGGCCCAGAAGCGGAAGATCGAGCATGGCGTTCTGCTCAAGATCATCTCCACCAACATTTGCGGCTCGGATCAGCACATGGTCCGCGGGCGCACGACCGCGCCGGCGGGGCTGGTGCTGGGGCATGAGATTACGGGCGAGGTCATCGAGACGGGCCGGGATGTGATCTTCATCAAGAAGGGGGACATCGTTTCGGTTCCCTTCAACATCGCCTGCGGACGCTGCCGCAACTGCAACGAGGGGAAGACCGGCATCTGTCTGAACGTGAACCCCTCGCGGCCGGGCGCGGCCTACGGCTATGTCGATATGGGCGGATGGGTGGGCGGGCAGGCCGAATATGTGCTGGTGCCCTACGCCGATTTCAACCTGCTGAAATTCCCCGACAAAGACAAGGCGATGGCCAAGATCAAGGACCTGACACTGCTCAGCGACATTTTCCCGACGGGCTATCACGGCGCGGTCACCGCGGGTGTCGGGCCCGGGTCGGTCGTCTACGTCGCCGGCGCCGGGCCGGTGGGTCTGGCCTGCGCGGCATCGTGCCATCTGCTGGGGGCGGCCATCGTGATCGTCGGCGATATGATCAAGGACCGCCTCAAGCAGGCCAAGTCCTTCGGCTGCGAAACGATCGATCTGACGCAGAACGCCACGCTGGCCGAGCAGATCGAGCAGATCGTGGGCGTTCCCGAGGTCGATTCCTCGGTGGATTGCGTCGGCTTCGAAGCGCACGGCCAGGGGAAAGATGCCAAGGTCGAGCGCCCCGCGACGGTTCTGAATTCCATCATGGAAGTGACCCGCGCCGGCGGCGCGCTGGGCATTCCGGGGCTGTACGTTACCGGCGACCCGGGCGGCGTCGACGACAACGCCAAGATCGGCATGCTGGGCATTCGCATCGGGCTGGGCTGGGCCAAGAGCCATTGCTTCGCCACCGGCCAATGTCCGGTCAAGCGCTACAATCGCGCGTTGATGATGTGCATCCTCAACGACAAGATCAAGATCGCCAAAGCCGTCAACGTTCAAACCATCAGCCTGACCGATGCGCCCAAGGGCTATCGCGATTTCGACAAGGGCGCGGCCAAGAAATTCGTCATCGATCCCCATGGGATGGTCGCTTAGGCGAGGCTGAATGAAGTCCCAAGTTGCGCCCGCGGACAAATGTGCGATGATGCTGAACGGGTCAGAGCGCGAGGTACGCGCCGGCCAGCGCCTGATTGATGTCATCAATCAGGCCGGGATCGAGCTTGCCCAGGTTTGCTACCATCCGCAACTCGGTCCGGTGCAAACATGCGACACCTGCCTGGCCGAGGTGGATGGAAAGCTTGCCAGAGCCTGCGCGACCGATGTTGTCGCCGGGATGAAAGTATCGACCGATTCGGCCGCCGCGTCGGCCGCCCAGCGCCAGGCGTTCGACCGCCTTCTCGAAAACCACCTGCTCTACTGCACCGTCTGCGACAACAACAACGGCAACTGCACCGTCCACAACACCACGAAAATGCTGCAAGTGCGGCATCAGGAGATCCCATTCAAACCCAAGCCGTACGCGGTGGATGAGACCAATCCGTTCTACCGCTACGACCCTGGCCAATGCGTTCTCTGCGGGCGCTGCGTGGAGGCGTGCCAGGATGTGCAGGTCAACGAGACGCTGTCGATCGACTGGGAAGATGCGCATCCGCGCGTGCTCTGGGATGGAGGCTCGACCATCAACGAATCGAGCTGCGTCTCCTGCGGGCATTGCGTGACGGTCTGCCCATGCAACGCGCTGATGGAGAAATCGATGCTCGGGCAGGCCGGGTTTTTCACGGGGCTGCCGAAATCGGCGCTCAGGGGGATGATCGATGTCGTCAAGGAGATCGAGCCCGAGGCGGGATTTGCAACGATTCTGAAGGTATCGGAGGCCGAAGCCGCCATGCGCGAAGCGCGGATTCGCCGCACCAAGACGGTCTGCACCTATTGCGGGGTCGGCTGCAGTTTCGACGTCTGGACCAAGGGCCGACATATCCTGAAAATCGCGCCGGAGAACGGGCCGGCCAACGGAATCTCAACCTGCGTGAAAGGGAAATTCGGGTGGGATTTCGTGAACAGCCC
>JBBRTW010000133.1:0-15359 GCA_038244055.1 Tepidisphaerales bacterium
GGCCCGCACTCGAACGCGGCGTGGTGGAAGCCGCTGTGGCCGCATGTGCATTTGAAACAGGCAACGAACCTCGCGCATCTCTCGGCCGATGAAGTGTTCAAGTGGGTCAGCGCCGAACTGTGAAGCAAATCGTAGCACGGGCATCCTGCCCGTGTTGGCGACATGCAAATCTCGAAAACTTCTTTCTGCCGAGCGCTACCCATTCAACACGGGCATCCTGCCCGTGTTGGCGACATTCAAATCTCGACAACTTCTTTCTGCCGAGCGATACCCATTCAACACGGGCAAGATGCCCGTGTTGGCGACATTCAAATCTCGAAAACTTCTTTTTTTCCGGGCGTTACGCATTCAACGCGGGCAAGATGCCCGTGCTGGCGACATGTAAATCTCGAAAACGTCTTTCTGCCGAGCGCTACCCATTCAACACGGGCAAGATGCCCGTGTTGGCGACATTCAAATCTCGAAAACTTCTTTCTGCCGGGCGCTACCCATTCAACACGGGCAAGATGCCCGTGCTACGTTTAAGCCCTCCCGCTTGTCCCCGCCCACGATTTCCCCACAATATCCCCATGGCCCAGCTCTCCGACATCCCCAGGATCATCCGCCGGGTCGGGCTGATCTCCTTCTCGCGCAGGGTCTGGCGCGAGGTCAGCGACGATCATCTCCTCACCTGGGGGGCGGCCCTGGCCTATTCGTGGCTCTTTTCCATCTTCCCCTTCCTGATCTTCCTCCTCACGCTCGTCCCCTATCTGCCGGCCAAAGCCATCGAAGCCTCGCGCGAGCAGATTCCGCTGATCCTCAACAAATACCTCACCGACAACGCCGCGGCCGCCATATGGGACAACATCCGCTGGGTCATCGACAAGCCCCAGGGCGGCCTGCTTTCCATCGGCATCGTCGTCACGCTCTGGGCCGCCAGCGGCGGCATCAACATGACCATGACCGCCCTGGACCGCTGCTACGAGGTCGAGAAGATCCGCTCCTTCATCAAGCGCCGCTTGATCGCCATCGTCATGACCGTCGTCGTCGCCACCATGATCCTGGCCGTGCTCCTGCTGGTGCCCATCGGCAACCTCGCCACCAAACTCTTTCTCGAATACTACAACGAGAACCACTGGCCCTATTCCATGTGGATCGTCTGGGCCTGGAACATCGCGCGATATGGATTGGCGCTGGTGCTGATGTTCTCGGTGATCGGCATCATGTACCGCTTCGGCATCGCCGTGAAACAGCGCTGGCGCATTCTCTCCCCCGGCGCGGTTTTTACGATCGGCGTCTGGCTGCTGCTGAGCGTGGTCTTCCGCTGGTACGTGGATGTTTTCGGCAAGGACAGCTACAACCGCACCTACGGCACCGTCGGCGGCGTGGCCGTGCTTTTGCTGTTCTTCTATCTCGATGCCCTGGTCCTCATGATCGGCGCGGAGATCAACAGCGAGATCGATTACGAACTCATGGGCCTGCCGCGCGGATGCACCGATTTCACGATCTGCCCCGAGCCGATGTTCGCCGACCGCAGCCAGCCGATGGCCCCGGCCGCGCCGGTTTCCATGTCAACGACTGCGGTCTTGGATCGACCCGCCACCGAGTCATCGAATAACTGACCACGGCCAACGGACGATTGACAACCTACCGAGCACCCAACTCCTGCGCCATCCGATATTCGCTGGCGGCGGATTTCCAGTCGCCGTTTTGCTCGTGCAGGCGGCCTCTGAGATAATGGGCTTCGGAGGACTGAGGATTCTGGGCCAATGCGGCGGCCACCGCCTTGGCGGCGGGGTTCCATTCGGCGGTCTCGATGTACAGCCGGGCGCGGAGAATTTCGCGCTGGCCGGGCGGGAGGATGCCGGCGGGAATTTGATCGAGGAGGTTCAAGGCGCGGTCGGGGAGGCCGAGTTGGGTGAGCACCTTCAAAAGTTCGAGCTTGATGGCGCTGTTGGCGGGGTCGTTGGCGAGCAGATCGGTCAGGAGCTTGCGGGCCTGCTCGGGTTTGTCGGAGGCGGCGAGTTTCTGGGCGGCCTGGAGTTCGCGGGCCAGCTTGCGGGCGGGGGTGTCGCCGGCGACGGCTTTGGCGGTCAGGCGCTGGGTGAGCGTGGCGCGGTCGATCTTGCCGGAGGCGAATTCAGTCTGGGCGGCGATGGCCAGGCTGAGGGATTCGGGGACGCCCGAAAGCCGCGCGACCTGCGAGCCATCGCTGCGGAGGATGAGCGTGGTCGGCCAGACGTGGACCTGGAGTTGGGTGAAGAGTTCCTCGGAGGGGTCGAGGACGATCGGCCAGGGGAGCCGGCGCGACTGATTGAGCCGCGCGGCTTCGCGATCGGCATTCTGCCCGCCGATGATGAGGATCACCTGAGCGAGATTGGGCTGGGGAATGGCGCTGGAGACCAGCCGGATGAGTTCGGGCTGCTGGCTGTGATCGGCGCGGGTGAAAAGGAGGACCGTCGGGCGCAGTGCATTAGGGATGCCGATTTCCTGGCCCGCGACGGTCTTGAGCGTGAGCTTGAGTGTTTCCGGAACCGGTGTGGTGGAGTGGGAGGCGATGGGAATGGCCGGATCGCCGGATGGCCAGGTCGTCGGGCGGGTGCTGGCACGGGTTGTCGGGCGCGTGGCGGGGCGGACGCGGTCGTAGGGGTAGTCGGGATGGCAGCCGGTGTCGCAGGAGCCACCGGTCTCGGTCATCTTGAAGCGGATGGGCATTTCCCACTGCCCGAACCGCACGGCCTGGTTGACGTGGCGGGGATTGTGGCTGGCGTGGGTGGCGTGGCAGACGCGGCAATTTCGGCCGCGCTCGCCGCGATTGACGTGGAGGGCGTGGAGATTTTCCGCGCCATTGCGGAACTGAGTGGCGCTGGCGGTCTTCTCATCCTTGGCCAGGCGAAGGTCGTGGCAACTGAAGCAAAGCTGGTAATTGTCGGCCGCCAGGGATTGATAGAAAGTGTTGTTGTTGGCGCGGACGAGAAGAAGCTTCTGGTCCGAGCCGTGGGACTGATGGCATGCGCCGCATTCGCCATCGTTGACCGGGCCATGGCGCGAGGCGGTTTCATCGGACAACTCGGGCATGGCCGGCACGACATATCCGCGATCGGTTTTGGTTTTGTCGTTGTGGCACTTCATGCAGAGCGTGAGAGGCGTATCGATCATGAGGGAAGTGAAGTTGCTGCCGTGGGGGAGATGGCAGGTCATGCAGGCGGCATCTTTCGTCACCACCGTGTGCTTGTATTTGGACTGGGTGATCTGCGTGGCGATCTTGTCGTGATCGTGACAGGTGGTGGTGCAGAGGGTCACCACCGGCTGCTTGAGCTGTTTGGCGTTATTTGAGGCGTGCGCCTCGTGGCATTTTCCGCAGCCATCCTTCATGGCCTGGTGGGGGAAGCGGACATTGGCAAGCTGGGCCTGGGTGTCCTTATGGCAGGTGTAGCAGAGCGCTTCGCCTTCATTGAAAAGCAGCTTGGGAAAGCGCGAGGCGTGGGAAGTGTGGCAGGAATCGCAGGCACCTTTGGCGACGGGATCGTGGACGTTCTTCTTGTTCTGGGTGACCGCATCGTGGCAGCGGGCGCACATTTCCTGCATGGAGTTCTCGCGGATGAATCGCTTGTCGACGCCGCCGTGGGGGTTGTGGCAGCCGAGGCATTCACCCTTGGCCACCGGGGCATGGACCACGGGAATGTTCTCGACATTGAAGTCATGGCAGTAGGTGCAGAGGTCGGCGTTCTTGCGCTTGATCTCAAAGGTGTGGCGCTTGATGTCGGCGACTTTATGGCATGAATCGCAGGCATTCATGGTGATGGGGGCATGAATGGTTTTATAAGCTTTGACGGCGACGTGGCACTCGGGGGTGACACAGGATTGGGCATCAATGGGCACGGTTGGACGAGGAGCCGGCGCGATGGCCGGGCGAGTTGCGGGCTGAATCGGAAGTGTGACGGGCGCGAGCGGAGCGGCCGATGCCATACGGCTGTTCCATGCGATCGCAATATACGATGCGACCAGAAGGAGCGTGAAGCAGCGGCGGGATGCGAAGTGAAGTGTCATCGCACCACTCCTTTCAACGGGCCGTGGGGAATGTCGGAGGGCTGCGAAGTGGGCTGCGTGGCGACGACCGGGCCGGGGCGCTTGAGGGGGAAGGCGATGGAGGGATTTTTCGGGTGGCAGGGCGCGCCGCCGCAATCGAGTTTGTCGCGGGAGCGGAGCGTGGTGTGGCACTGGGTGCAGGAGAGTTTGGAATGGTCGGTGTCGAAAGCCTGGCCGGTGGATTGATGATCGAAGCGCGGGGGCGCGGACTGGTCATCCTTGTAATGGCAGCTTTTGCAGCGGGTCTGGGTGTGGCAGGCGATGCAGGGACCGTGGGATTCCTTCCAGGTCTCGGCCGGGTGGAGCATGAGCTTGGGAGTCATGCGGGTGGCGGGCTCCTTGGCCTTGGGATCGTGGCAGTGGGAGCAATTGTCGTGGCGATGGCAGGAGACGCATTTCAGGCCGTAACTCTTGACGTGCTCGGCGTGGCGGAAGAGAACGTTGTTGCCATCGGCGGGTGTGAAGCGGGTTTTGTAGGGCTTTTCATCGGGGGCGGTCAGGGGCGGGTGCATTCGGCCGACGATGTCATCGCGGGTGGGAGTGGTGGTTGGGGATTGAACTTTAACGCCTGCGGCGGCGGCCGTGGCGGCGTCGCGCGGGCGATGGCAGATGACGCAGTCGTTCGCGCCGGACCATTCGCGATGGCAGTTGAGGCATTGGCGGTGGTACGCGCCTTTGAGGCTGGGCAGATGGATCTCGGCCTTGGCTTCGGCGGCGGGATGGCAGTGGATGCAGGCGGGGACGGCGGCGGATTCGTTCTGGGACCGTTGCGTGGTGGAAGACTGTTGAATGATGAATGATGAATTCTGAATGGGGACGGATTGCGGATTGGGGATTCTGGTTTGTGGATTGGAGGTGGCGAGGCTCGTGGCCGCGCCGGTGGTGGTGCGGGTGCTGGTGGAGGTGGTGGAGGGTTGGGTGGCGGCCTGGGGCGTGCGGTGGTGGCAGGTGGTGCAGCCATCCCACATCTCGGCCATTTTCGCGTGGGTTTTATGGTCGAAGGGGACGGGATCGTAGAGGTTGACCAGTTCCTTGAGAATGACGGTGTCGGGGCCGAAATTGGTGGGAGAGGTTGCGGGGATTGAGGTCGGCGCGGTTGAGGGACGGATGGCGGGCGCGGAGGCCGGCGGCGCGCCAAAGAGGGAGGCGAGGGTGAGGAAGAAGGCGAGGCCGGTAAACAGCGAGATGAGGCGCAGGGAAGGATGAATGATGAATGATGAATGATGAATGGAAGATGGCGGAATGGAGTTCATGCCGCCTCCGTCATCTGGCGGGGTTCGAGGATGGGGAGGTAGGTGACGGCGATTCGGTAGACCAGAAGGAGGGCCGCGACCAGGCCGATGGAGACGGCGAATTCGGTGATCGAGGGGAAGTAGGACTTGGTGGCGAAGGGTGGGTGGTAGCCGATGACGAAGACGTTGAGGCGGTTGAGAACGACGCCAAGGATGACCATCAGGCAGGAAGCGCCGAGCCAGCGCGGCGAGCGGCGAACCGCGGGGATCATGAGCAGGAGGATGGGGAGGATGACGCCGATGACCATTTCGGCGATGTAGGAGATGCCTTCGATCGAGCCATCGAGCAGGTAGACCTGGGTATGGCGGGCGATCATGTCGGCCACTTTGACGGCGAGATAGAAGAAGATGAAGACGGGGATGTAGCGGGCGAGCGGTGCCAGGACGTGCATCTCGGGTCTGCGTTTGAGGCACCAGGAGGCGAAGAGCATCGTGAAGATGACCATGGGGAAGCCGACCATCATGGCCGACAGTAGAAAGAGCAGCGGCGACCAGGGCGTCCACCAGAGGGCGTGGAGTTTGTAGGGGGCGATGACCATCAAATTGCCGAGGGAGGATTGGTGGAACGTGGAGAGGGCCACGCCCAAGACGAGCAGCGCGGGGAGCATTTTCTCAAAGAGATTGCGGATGGGCCTTGCCCAGCGGGCCAGGCGCGGGAAGCGTTTGGATTCGCCCATGAGGCGCTCGCAGATGATAGGGACCATCTCGGCGTACTGGACGTTGAGATAGATCATCACGCAGAGGCCGACCTCGAAGAGGACGGAATTGCCCTGCCACATGGTGGGGATGGTGGGATGCCAGATGTTGTACCAGCGGCCAATATCGGCCAGCAGGCCGGGGACGTAGAAGGTGTAGCCCAGAAGCGCGGTGAGCAGCGCCGAGCGGGCGATGGCGTGGTAATGCTCGCGATGGAAAATATGGACGACCGCGGCCGTCACGAATCCCCCGCCTGCCAGGGCGATGCCGCTGCCGACATCCATGGCGATCCAGAGCCCCCAGGGATGCTGCTGATCGAGATTGGTCGATGCGGCCAGGCCGAAGATGAAGCGATACAACATGAAGCCCGCGCCGGTGAGGCAGATGGCGATGAGGGCCCACACGCCAGGTGTGAGGAGTTTGCGGCGGACGGGGGCGGGGTGGGGATGGGGATGGGGCGAAGGATGAAGGATGAAGGATGAAGGATGAATGGAAGATGCCGATTTGGGATTGAATTTGGGAGTGGAAGCGGTTTCGGGGTGGTCGAGGAGGGCGACGGCCGTGTCGAGGACGCCCTGGGGGGATTCTTCGGTTTCGGCGGTGGGTGGGGTCGTGGGGGTGGAATGTTTCGAGGGGTTGGAGGGGCGGGAGGGAGTGAAGGGGTCGCGGGGCGATTCGGAGGGGGAGAAGGCGGCGGTCAGGTTTTCGAAGGCAGCGGTGGAGGGATTGGACGGAGCGTGAGCGGTGGTGTGGCGCGGGGAAGGGGCGCTGTTGGGATCCGATCTGGTGGGATCGGATGGGGTGTGGGGGCCGCGATTGTGAGTTTGCGCGCGATCGTCATCGTGGGGGTGAATGCCGGCGTGGGATTCGATTTTGGCGCGGCGGCCGGTGTACCACATGGCGGTGGCGAGGAAGGCGTACCAGCCGAGCGGCGCGATCCAGTATTTGAAGACACCGTGCTGAATCTGCTCGGTGAGCTTGGGAGGCGCTTCATCGCCGAGCGTGAGGAAGCCGGCCTGCTTGAAAGGGATTGGGGAGAGGTAGAGCCAGCTCGTGCCGCCGACTTCGTGCTCGCCGTAGAGGTGGTCGACGTATCGGCCGGGATGCTGGAGAATTTTTTCGTGGGCGAGGGGAATCAGTTCGTTGCGCTTGGCGAAGGTGAGAACCTGGCGCGGGCAGGCCTCGACGCAGGCGGGTTGCTGGCCTTTCTCGAGGCGAGTGGAGCAGAACTCGCACTTGCGGACGCGCGGGGTGAGGACATTGTCGTAGGTGTAAGTGGGGATCTGGAAGGGGCAGGCGACCATGCAGTAGCGGCAGCCGATGCACTTCCACGCGTCGTAGACGACCGCGCCGTTTTCCTGCTTGGTCAGCGCGCCGACGATGCAGGCCGAGACGCATGCGGCATGATTGCAGTGCATGCAGTTGACCTTGGCATAGACGGGCTTGGGCGCGGGATCATCCAGCGCGGCCACGGCGGAGCGATCGGGGGCATCGAAGGCGTTGATGACCGTGAAGTAGTCGTTGGCGGGACGGCGGTTTTCCTTGAAGACGGACTGATCGTCGTAGGAGGCGAGGAGGCCGGGCTCGATATCGTTGGATTTTCGGCAGGCGTATTCGCAAAGCCGGCATCCGATGCACTGGGTCATGTCGACGAGGACCGCCATGGGGTCGGCGGGCCCCGAGGAGTGGCCGGTGGAATGCTCCGAAGCATGCTCGGAAGCGATGGACGATGCGCCAGTAGCGGCGGCCACTGCGGTGCCGGCGGCGGCACAGCGTGTGAGGGATTTAAGGAACTCTCTTCGATCAGATCGCATGGGCTCTACTCCGTTGCGTGGACTATAGAGCGAACGCGACCCCGTGGAGGCAGTTCAAGCGCTTATCCTAACTGAACTTGGATACGCGGGGTGGGGAATCAGAAGCGCATTGTCCGGGGGACAACAGGAGGGGCAGGCGCGATCGCGGGAGCGCGACTGTAACTATCGGCGCACAAGATGATTGTGGCGATTAGTGGAATGGCGAGATAGGCGGGCGCGGGACTTGAGCGAAAGTGGGATTGGGAGGAAAGCAGAAGATGTACTGGCTGCGATTATGAACGGGGCGGTCGATGCCTTGCCAACAAAGGGAGATTGGCACCCTTCTGGACACGAGGGTCGACATCGGAAACGGGGGCAGCGCAGGAATCTATTCTTTTTTCGCGGGTGCGGGTGCGACCGGTGCGACCGGCGGGGTGGGAATCGCCTGCGGCTTGGGCTTGATCGCCAGGACCCACGAATTAGCCCGGCCGATGGTGCCGTCTTCAGCGCGAATGGAGCGGGCGAGCGCTTCGCTGGCTTCAACGAGTTCGGATGAGCCGGAAAGGGAGTACATGCGTTCGAAGATTTCACGCGCGGCTTTGGGGTTGTCGGCCATGAGGAGAAGATTGCCGCGGGCCATGAGGCTCTGGTAATCCTCTCCGGTGAGCTTGGCGAGGAGTTCTTCGTAGGCCTTGGGATCGACCTTGATCGAATCGAGAACGGTGGAGCGCGGGCCTTTGCCGGCGGAGATGGAGACGGGGGTATTGGCGGGCTGCGTGGCAGCGCCGGCCATCTGCTCTTCGCGGAATTTGTTGAAGCTCTCCTTATCCTTGGGGCGGGCGGCATTGAGGGATTCGGCGATGAGCAGGATGGCATCGCTGGTGCCGGTCATGGTGGAGACGTTGAAGAGGCTCTTGGCGGATTGCAGGGCTTCTTCGGTTTTGCCGGCCGCGAGAAGGGCCTTGACGCGGGCCTGCTGGAAGGATTCAACGGTTTTTGTATCGTGCGAATTGGAAGCGATGCCGGCCCAGGCGATATCGACGGCTTCATCGAAATGGCGGGCGGCCATGAGGGTCTTGAAGATCTGGGTGCGGAGATCGAGGACCCGGCCGGGCTGGGTGGCGAAGCGGTCTTTGATCAGCTCGATCGCGCCATGTCGGATCGTGGCATCATCACTGGAAAGGCGCTGGAGGAGTTCGCTGGTGCCGACCGTCGATTCGGGGCTGCGCACCTTGGTGGGCTTGACGGGGATTTCGGGCGCGGCCGCAGGCTTGGGCTGCGCCGAAGCAAGGCCGGCGCAGGCGAGGAGGATGGCGGCAGCGCCGATAAACGACAGGCGATAGTTGGTTGCGGTCATGCGGTTCCGGTTGAGGACTTGTCTTGTTTTCTAGGGTTCGCGTTCTTCGGACTGGGTGCTGGACTGGCGCTGGTCGGATGGGCGCAGGCCGAGCGGGGATTTGACGGGGGAGACTTCGACTTGGTCGGGCTTGGGATCGGGGGCGAGAGGCTTGATGGAGGGAACTTCGGCGGATTTGAGGGAGACGGGGGCGAGGTCATCGGCCGAGCGGAGCCAGGGGATGCGTGATTCGGCGATGAGAATCGAGTCGGGATGGGCCGGATCGGGGATGCGCTTGAGATGGGGGAGGAGGGCGAGGGAAACGTGGGCGGGCTGATCGCCGAGGGTGCGATTGCTCCAGGGGATTTCGGCGGCAGGAGCGGAGAGGGCAACGGGCTCATCAGCGGCGATGCGGCGGGGAAATTCGGGGAGATTGGCGGAGGCGAGCTTGAGCTCGATCGGCTCATCTGCCGCCAAACGACGCGGGAAGGTGGGGAGATTCAATGAGGCGAGCGTAACGCCGCCCGCGCCATCGGGGCCGGGGAGGGGGAGATTTTTCCAGGGGAGGGCAGCGCCGGCGACGAGGGCGTCTTCAGGGTTGGCGATATCGAGGGTCCAGGGGACCTGGGCGAGATGGACCTGGCGGCGGATGCGGACGGCGCGGACGACTTTTTCATCGTCGCTGGACCAGGTGGGCGCACCGGTGGCGGTGGGGCTGATCTGATCGTAAAGCAGATAGCCAACCCAGCTTACAGCGCCGAGGATCATCACCAGGGCGAGAAAGGCGGCGGTAAATTTACGAGCGGCAGTCAACGTGTATTACCTCACAAAACCCGCGAAGTGGCGGGTCATCTGGGAATACACGAGGGAGGGGGATTCGTTGTCGAGGAGAGGCCGAGTCGAAGAGAAAGCGGAGCGGATGGGGGCGATAGTTGGGTTTCAGCAGCGCGAGGCGATTCCAGTCTCAGGCGGTGTGTGGGGGTTGGCGGGCGGTGATCAGCGGGCGCGGCGGGGCATGATGGACTCGTTTCCAGAGCCATCGCGCGGTGAGGGCGAGGCCGACAACTTTGAAAATGGCCGGGGCGAGTGAGGGTTTTTGGTGCGGCAGTGATGGAGTGATCGGGCAGACCATCTTGGCCGGATCATCCGATGCGCCGGGAGAGAGGGCCGCCAAAGCATTGCCCGCTTCGTCCGCATCTCCGGCTTCGGCCGCTTCAACCGTGAAATCGCGTGCGCCTTGAGGGAGGTGGAGGACATGGAAGTCAATGACGCTGTTGATTTCAGCGCCGATGAGGAGGACGACGGCGGTGAGGTAGAAATAGAGCAGGAGGATGATCGCGCCGCCGAGAGCGCCATAGGTCTTGTTGAAGTTGCCGAAGCGGGAGACGAAGAACCCGAAGCCAAAACCCAGCAGAATGGAGATGGCGACGGTAAAGATCACGCCGGGAGTGACGGTCTGCCATTTCTGGCGGATGCACGGGCCGAAATAGTAGATGATGGCGACCGTGGTGAACGACAGGGCGAGGGCCAGCGTGTAGCGGACGAGATTGACCAGGATGACGCCCAATTCGCCCAGCGCGCCGGTTTTGAAGAAGTATTCGATGATGGCCGCGCCGATGGGAAGAAGGAGCATGACCATGAGGATCATTGTGGCGGCGGCGAGCGTAAGCGCGATGGCCGTGAGGCGCTGCTTGAGGAACGAGCGGGTGCAGGTGACGTAGTAGGCGCGGTCGAGCGCGTTCATGGTCATGGACATGCCGCCGCTGGCGCCCCAGAGGGCCAGCACCAGGCCGAGGCTGAGAAGACCTCCCTGCTGATAAGCCATGATTTGCTTGACGCTGGCGACGATCGGGTCGGCGGCGTCGGGGCCGAGGCCGCGATTGGCGGCATTGGCGATTTCATCGATCACGCGGTCTTTGATATCACCGGGGAGATAGGGGGCGAGGGTGAGGAGGAAGATGATGAAGGGAAAGATCGCGAAGACCCAGGCATAGGAAAGCGCTGAGCCCCAGGTGAAGAGGTCGTCCTTCAGGGTTTTGGCCCAGACGGCTTTAAGGAGCGGGATTATGCCGACCTGGCGGACGATGTGGGTGAAATGCTGGAGAGTCGCCATGGAGGCGATTGTGCGATGGAATAGGGAGATTGGGGAAGGGGAAATCGGCGTTGCCGAATCCGAAACGCCCGAACCCATCGTATACGTTAGGAGGGTGGGAACTGGATGATCGCGAGGGTGCTATTCATTAATGGAGTGCAAAAATGCCGCTATCCTCTCTTCTCCATCCTCTATCCTCCACCCTCTATCTTCTCCCCTCGCCCGATTCTCGCCCCCCTTTACGCACCCAACCTCAGGCGTACAATAGAACAATCGACGGTGACACGACTCGCAGGAGTGGCGGAATTGGCAGACGCGCAGGACTTAGGATCCTGTACCGCAAGGTGTAGGGGTTCGACCCCCCTCTCCTGCACTGCTGGCGCGGAAAGGATACGAGATATGTGGATTCGATCATTCTGGATGGGTCTGGCCGCTTTAGCGGTCGCGACACTCATCGGCCCGGCCGCCTTCGCGGATACGATCACCGTCAGGAGCGGCCCTACCGCCGAAATTGTCTACAAAGACGTTACTGTCACCAAAATCAAGGATGGTGAAATCTACTTCATCGTTGCCGGCGGCACGCGCGAAACCAACAAGCGCTTGGCCGATGTCAGGAACCTCGATGTCGCCAACGAAGCGGGTTTCAGTGCCGCCGAGAAGGCTTTCAAAGAAGCCGAAACCGCCAAGGACCCCGCCGAGGCCAAGAAAAAGTATGCGGATGCCGTTGCGGGGTACCAGGTCGCGGTCAAGTCTCCCAAGGCATGGTTGAGGGATTTTGCGACCGCCCGCCTGAACATCGCAGCGCCCAAGTCCGGCCGATTCGATCTGGCCATTGCGGGCTGGATCGCCATGGTCCCCGGCGATCCCTCGGGCGCGCTCAAAGGCAAGCCGGACCTTGGTGGCGTTGACCCCAAGAGCAAATACCTCGAAGAGGCCATCAAGAGCCTGACGATCGCGAAGAACGGCACCGCCAAGGCCGAGGAAAAACGGGCGTACCTGGAGCTCATCGGGGACATTCAGACGTATATCGGCGATTTGCGCGCCGCTGCGAAGACGCAGGAGGAGCGGGTCTCCATCGGCGGCTCGCCCCAGGAGATCGCCGAGTTGGCGGTCAAACTCGCGTTCCTCGATTTCTCTGAGAAGAGCTACGATGCCGCGCTGGCCCGGCTGGCGAAGATCGATCTGAATCTCCTCACCGAGCCGACTCGCGCGGATGCGGCCTTTATGCTGGCGGAGATCAAATCCGCGAAGATGGCCGGCGCGGGGACGCCAGATGCGTGGAAGGATCTGGCGCTGGAGTACATGCGGATCGTCGCCAATCATCCTTCGAGCCAGAACGCCGGCACCGCGCTGCTCAAGGTCGCCGAGATTCATGAGACGGGGCTGAAGGAGCCCGAGACCGCTTTGAAGATCTACCAGCAAGTCGCCCGCGAACATGCCAATACGCCGGCCGGCGTAGCCGCCCAGAAGAACGTCGACCGCCTGGCCAAAGCCGCCGCCGCCGGTGGCTGACCGTCCTTTTTTTCTTCCCACTGCCTACTGCCTACTGCGTACCGCCTACCGACTATTGTCCCCACCGCATACCGCTTACTGCATACCGCCTACTACCAAACCCATGATTAAGTATTTCCGCAAGAACCAGAAGAAGGCCCTGGCCATCTTTTCCGTCTTTTTGATGATCGCTTTCGCGCTGCCGACCGCCTCGCAGATGAAGGGGTGCGAATCGCCTTCGGCCACGATGGGCGGCGTGAAAGTCAGCGAGAAGGACTTGGAGCGCTTCCGCGATGAATGGACGACCCTGCGCGCCAAGATCGGCGAGGCGCGCCTGGCGACCGCGCTGGGCAGCGCCGCCAGCGGCGAGCGCGGGCTGACCGGCGAGCAGCTCTCCATCGCCGCGCTGGGCGATCCGCGGCTGCAGCAGCCGCTGACCGAGCTGTTCACCATGTACCTGCAGAATCCGCGCTACTTCCGCTTCATGGCGCCGATGCGCTTCGGCCAGCAGATCGAGAGCGTCGCGGCCGCCATGGAATCGGGCGCGAACCTGCTGGGCCAGTTCAACGAAAATGAAGAGATGTTCATGCTCCTGGTGCGCGAGGCGGAGGCCAACGGCATCGGCGTGAGCGATGAAACGCTGGAATCGATCCTGGCGACGCGCGGGCAGGGCCCCGACACCGACGCGGTGGCGTACGGCCTGCTTCGAGCGCCGCTGCACGACCTGCTGCTGGTGCTCAACTCGGCCCGGCGGGCGTCCTCGATCAGCAAGGTGAGCCTGCCGCGCCGGGAGTTCGCCCGCATCACCAGTTTCCAGACGGTCGGCCTGAACCTGGTGGAGTACAACGCCAGGGATTATCTCGACAAGGTGCCCGCGCCCACCGACAAGCAGATCGCCGATCAGTTCGACAAGTACAAGGATCAGGACCCGACGACCAACAAGGACGGCTTTGGGTACAAGTTCCCCAACCGCGTGAAGCTCGATGCGATCTCCATCACCGAGTCGGAGCTGCGCAGCGCCGTGGGCACGATCGACCTGGTCGATCTCAATGAATACTACATTCGCAATAAATCCGAGTTCACGGCCGCGGTGACGCAGCCTTCGACCAAGCCGAGCGACACGTTTTCACTTTCCACCGACCTGACGCGCCAGAAGAGTTTCGCCGAGGCGAAGGAAGAAGTGATCAAGAAGGTCACCACCCAGCGGATCGCCGAGCTTTCGACGAAGATGCGCGATGCCATTCGCACGACGATGCGCGCGGATTACGAGGCTTACAAACTGGCGGCCGATGCCAAGAAGCCCATCCCGGCGTCTTCCGTGGGCGCGCCCTATAATTCCTACGACTACCTCGCCTCGCTGCGCGATGACATCCGCAAGAAGTTCAACGTCATCCTCGGCCGCGAGCAGTTCGACGGATGGACCACCGCCGAGGCGCTGGCGGCCACGGAGATCGGCAAGACGACGGCCGCCACCGAGGCGGGGGCGCTGCCCTTTTCGCGCTTTGTCACCGAATACGCCGGGCCTTTCCTGAGCGATGAGGCGAAGAAGAAGATTCCGCCCGAGGTGCGACCCGAGCTCTGGCAGCCGACGCCGATTTTCGTCGGCGACGCGCGGGCCAAGACGATCATCGCCCGGGTCACCGCGGCCGATCCGGCGCACGTTCCGGCTTCGGTGGATGAAGTCCGCCAGGCGGTCATCGACGATGTGAAGATCGCCGCCGCTTATGAAGTCGCCAAGCTCGCGGCCGGCAAAGCGGTTGAATCGGCCAACTCCGGGCAGTGGCTCCAGGGCGTGGCCAACGCGGAGAACCGCCTGATGATCAGCACCAAGCCGATCAGCCTGGCGGGCGGGAGCATCACGGAATACGAAGTGAGCGATCGCTCGAAGCGGGCGTTCTTCGACGGGGCGCTGAACCTGCTCACGCTCCCGCAACGCTCCGGCGCGGCCACCAAGCCCGCGCCGACCAGCCGGCCGGTCGCCAAGTCGACGACCCAGCCGACCACTCAGTCCACGACCAAACCTGCCACGCAAACGGCCGCCGCGACCAAGCCGGCCGCCACGCAGCCCACGACCGTCGCGTCTATCACCACGCAGCCCACCACCGCCCCGATCTCCTCGGCGTTCAAGGATCACCCCGTCGGGATGATCGAACTGCCGCTGGAGCGCAAGGTCGTCGTGGCCGAGATCGATCAGGTCAAGCCGATCTGGACCAAGGACCGGCAGTCGACGTTCGATGCCTATGTGGTGGAGCGCGAGCAGCAGGAGACGGGGCTGGGCCTGCTCCGGCTGTGGGCCGACTACGACAACGTCGTGAAGCGGACGAATTTCAAGTTCGACGATAAGCGCGGCAAGCGAAGCAATTCGCAGCCCAAAAATCAGCCGCCGGTGGATGATAAGCCGTTCTGATGGTTTCATCCGAAGCGTCTGCCGCGCTCGCTCGATGCCGAGTCGGCGATTGTGAATTGCACGTAACATCAGCGCATAGCCCTCACCCCTCGCCCCCGCCCCCCCGCCCTCTCCCACGCGGCGATTGGGCAGCGCAGCGAGTGGGCTCATCTTGCGCCGCTTGGGAGAGGGAGTCAGACGCCCC
>JBBRTW010000134.1:0-15341 GCA_038244055.1 Tepidisphaerales bacterium
GCCTGCTCGATTCGATCAAGTCGGCCTACAACGGCGGCGACTGGCTCGGCAAGGGCATCGGCTCGACCGAGATAGCCGCCAGCGTCGGCTCGAGCAAGCGATTGGCCGTGGGTTATGTCGAAGCCAGCGACCTGCTCGGCCCAACCGGCGGAACCTGGAACCTCGGCCAGAGCGTGAGCACCACCGTCGACGGCACCGCACTTCTGGTGCGCACGACCCTTGCGGGCGACGCGGATTTGTCCGGTGATGTCGGCCTGAACGACCTGCTCCGCCTGGCCAACCATTACGGCCAGACGACTTTACCGGCGACGGGCTGGTACAATGGCGACTTCGATTACAGCGGCGACGTCGGCCTGAATGACCTCCTGCAGCTCGCCAACAATTACGGCCAGGCCATGCCCAGCTCGGCCATCCCAGGCGCGAGCCCGCAATTCGCCGCTGACATGCAGCTCGCCTTCGAACTGGCCGGGCAAGGCGTGACCAGCGTCCCCGAGCCGACGGGCCTGGGCCTCGCGGCATTGGCGGCCGCGGCCGCGCTGCTGCGGCGGAATCGCGGGAAGCGCAAAGCGGCCTAAGTCTTACGGCAGAGCTTTCGCCGCCTTTAAGTTTTTAGTTTTAGTTTTGTCGAGCAAATCATCGCCCCGCCCGGGCCTTCCCCGCGGCGGGGCTTTCTTTACCCGGCGCGATGGTCTCGTTCAGGGGTGTAGAAACGTCCTGGTCTGGATTGCTCCATCCGGAGCGATGGTGAGCGTGATCGCGCCGCTGCTGTGGGTTCGGAGGAAGGTGGGAGAACTCCTTGCCAATGCGGATGAGACGTCCGCCGCGGATCGACGGGATTGGATCAGGTCATCGAATGCCCGTTGTTTTCCGCTGAGTGTTTTGTCGTTGGAAGCGAGAATGAACTCGGGAGTTATCGCATCGAGAAACCTGTCGGTGATGCGCTCGGCGCTGCCGTGATGCGGGGCGATCAGGATATCGGCCTTGAGGGAGGCGGGGTCGGCCAGCAGCGCCGTTTCCGCCGGAGCCTGGATGTCGCCGGTGAAGAGGATGGATTTGCCGCGACAGGTGATCTTGAGGACCTGGCAGGAGTTGTTGATATCGAGCGGTTTGGGAGAGAGGGTGGCGGGCAAATCGGGGTCGGGGGCCGGAGGCCAGAGCACTTCGAGCTGGGTGAATTCATCGAGCTGAAGGGTTTGGCCCGCGGCAAGTGTTTCGACGGGGCGGTGGAGTTCCTTGAGTTGGTCGAGCAGGATGCGCGCGGGGTAGCTCTTGGCGCTGTGGGATTCGAACCAGGGGGTGATGAAGATGCGACTGATGCCGGGCGCCTCGGCCGCGGGGGAGATGGCGCTGAAGTGGTCGAAATTGGCGTGGCTGACGAAGGCGGCATCGATGCGGGTGATCCCCTCGTGGCGCAGGAAGGGGCGGAGGATGCGACGATGCAGGTCGTTGATCGTGGAGGAGCCGGCATCGACGAGGATCGTCCTGCCGGAGGGAAGTTCGATGACGGCGCACTGGCCCGCGCCGATGGAGAGGAGCGTGAGTTTCAGGCCCGGCCCGCGCTGGGGAGCGAAGCCGGCGAGGAAGGGGAGCAGGATGATCGCGATACAGGCCGTGGCCGCGCCGCCGCGGAAGGTCCACCGCAGCGCCGGGCGCGCGGAAGGAATGAGCGGCAGGCTGAGCAGGATGTAGTAGATGAGGATGAAGGCGACGGGGATCGCGGGCAGGGCCAGATCGCTGCCAGGCCAGGTGGCCATCCATTCGACCGAATGGCGCATCCATGCAACTGGGATCGCCGCCAGGGCGGCCCACCCGTTGGCGAACCAGGGGAGAACGAGCGTGAAGATGATCTTGAAAAGCCCGGCCAGCATCGAGGCGAAGACGATCGGCGCCAGCGCGATGCTGGCGAGGATGGCCCATGGATTGATCTGATCGAAATGCTGGATGATCAGCGGTGCCGAGACGAGCCAGGCGATCAGGCCCGCGCCGAAGGTCTCGGCGAATTTCTCGCGCATCCAGCGGCGGAATCGGCCGGCGGGCGAGGGGAGGATGCCGAAGGAGAGAAGCACGCGATCGTCTTCGCTCAGCCGGGTCATGGAGGCGAAGAGCGGGCGGGCCATCACCATCAGGCCCAGCACCGTGCCGAAGGAGAGCTGGAAACCCGCGTTGTAGAGATCCAGCGGCTGATAGATCAGCATGGCGAACAGAGTGAACGCAAGCAGTTGGATGCCATCGACTGAGCGCCGCAGCAGCAGGGCGATCCCGAAGACCTCGCAGAGGATGATCGAGCGCACCACCGGCGGCGCGGGCAGCGCGGCCAGGCCGTAAATCAGCACGAAAACCATCATGGAGATCGCGGCCTTGCGCGGCGTCAGGCGGCAGAGCCGGCAGAGGAAGTAGACGAATCCGCCCAGGACGGCGACGTGGAGCCCGGAGATGGAGAGGTGGTGGGAGGTGCCGGTTTTCTGGAAATCATCCTGGATATCGCGGAGTTGGGGATCGGAATCGCCCAGCAGCAGCGCCCGGAGCAGGGCATGGTCGACGGCGCGAGCTTCCGAAAAGCCGCGAGCGAGTGCATCGCGGGCCGATTGGCGGAGCCAGTTGAGCGTGGAGAACGTGGCCGGGCGGAGAATCTGGATCGACTGGGGGCGTTCGATGCTGAAGGAGGCGAGGATGCGCTGATCGCGGTAGTAGGAGTACCAGTCGAACTCGCCGGGGTTCATCGGATGCGCCGGGCGCGAGAGCTGGCCCAGGGCGGCGATGCGCTGCCCGTGGGCAAGGCGGAGGTCGGGGCTGCCGATGTGGAGGTTGAACTGGCCGGTGGCCGGCTGCCAGCCGGCGGCGGTTTTGATGCGGATGACCTGGCCGGTGGTGATCTGCCGCGGGGAGAGCGCGCGCGCGCCGGGTGCGAAAGGGGGCGCGAGGATGCGCGGGGGCTGGGAAATCTCCAGTTCGATCTCGGCCAGGCAGGGGGTGTCGGTCGTGAAGAGGGCGATGTGGTTGGCGGGGAAATGGAAGCGCTCGGTCTGGGCGAGAGCTGTGCCGAGCAGGAGGATGGAGAACGCGAGAGAAAGTGTGGAAGTGATGCTCCAGCGAAGGGTGAGCAGGGCGGCGGCAATGGCCGCGGCGGAGAGGATCAGCCAGAGAATGGGAAGCTGCGGGAGGATCGGATGCAGGAGAATGCCGGCGATAAGCATGACCGCGGCCGACAGCGCGGGTCGGCGCGTGAGGAGGTGGAGCGGTTTGGAGGGGGGAGGCCCGCCCATGAGGGGAGAAATGTAACAGAGTGATGCAAGGGATCGCAAAGAAACGGGGATTTGGCGAGATGCGAACAAAACCCGACCGTGGTGATGGGGCGTAGAAAACGAAAAAGGAAAAACTTGAGGGTGGCGGAGCGTCTGGTGGATCGCGTCGAAGGGCGCTGGCTTCTTTCCTGTTGCATCGCCCATACAAACCGATTGCGGTGATTTCCGTGATGTTCGATGCCGGCTCGATTGAATGGATGGATGATGTTTCCGTCTATGGTGTGGAGGTGGCGACCGCCGGAAAATGCCCAGGATCCGAACCCGAAAAATCGCGCGAACCTGAGGCGTTGCGAGGGACTATTACTGCTGTGGCGGCTGTAGCGAGGGGAGGCGCACCGGTTCTCGCGAGGGCTGGATCGAAAGGCCGATGTTGAAAAGCCTTGAGGGTGGCTCGGGATTTGGTGTACACTGGCGGCTTCCGCGAATGTAAATGCCCTGTTGACCTTCACTCACGATTCGACACCTTATGGCAAAACAACTCAAGAAGCTGGGCGAGATTCTGGTTGAGTGGGGCTTTGTGCAGCCCAAAGAGGTGCAGAAGGCGCTGGAACACGCCAAGGCGAAGAACATGCGCATCGGCGAGGCGCTGCTGGATCTCAAACTCTGCACGGACAACCACGTCTATAAAGCCCTGGCCCAGCAGCATGGGATGGAATACATCGATCTCGACAAGAGCTCGATTCCCCCCAACGCGGTCAACTTGATTCCGGACGACCTGATGCGCAAGCATTTGATCCTGCCCTTGGGCAAGGAGCATGGGAAACTGCGCATCGCAATTCACGACCCGCTCGATCTGGAGTTGCTGGACATTCTGCGCTTCCGTCTCAATACAGATGTGAAGACCGTCCTCGCCCCCAAGGGCCGGATCAAGAATTATCTGGATGAGCTGTTCAACACGACCGCCCAGAACACGATCGACAAGACCCTCGACAAGACCATCGACAAGTTCAAGGATTCGCTCGATAAGTCGCTGGACAAGTCGGTGGATCGTTCGATCGACAAGTCGATCGACATCGATGGCATGGGCTCGGATATCGCCAACGATCCAACCCAGGCCCCGATCATCAAGCTGGTGCAGGCGATGATCGCCGAGGCGGTGCGGAACCGGGCCAGCGATATTCACATCGAGCCGATGAAGGACCGCATCCGCGTCCGCTATCGCATCGACGGCGAGTGCGTCGAGCGCGATCGCATCCCCCTGCGCATGAAAGGCCCGCTCATCTCCCGCATCAAGATCATGGCCGGCATCGACATCGCCGAAAAGCGTTTGCCGCAGGATGGCCGAATTAAATTGACGGTGGATAAATCCAACGTGGACTTCCGCGTCAGCACTTTGCCCGCCTATTACGGGGAATCGGTGGTGCTGCGTATTCTGCGCCCCGACAGCGTGCGCATCGGCATTCAAAATCTGGGATTCGAAGAAGAGGATTACCGGAGGTTCCAGAAGATCATCAAGCGCCCCAACGGAATCTTCCTGGTCACCGGGCCGACGGGATCCGGTAAAACGACGACTCTCTACGGTGCGCTCAATGAGCTGAACCGCCCCGATCGCAAGATCATTACGGCCGAGGACCCGGTGGAATACAATTTCATCGGAATCAACCAGTGCCAGGTGCGCGATGCGATCGGGCTGACCTTCTCGAAGATTCTCCGCGCCATGTTGCGTCAGGCGCCCAATATCATCCTGGTCGGCGAAATTCGCGATCTGGAAGTGGCGGATGTGGCCATCCAGGCCGCTCTGACCGGCCACCTCGTCTTCAGCACGCTCCACACCAACGATGCCCCGGGCGCGATCACCCGCCTGATCGATATGGGTGTCAAGCCGTTCCTCGTCGCTTCATCCATCCAGGCCGTCCTCGCCCAGCGCCTGATCCGCGTGCTCTGTCCCAAATGCAAGCAGCCGGATCACGAGCCCGAGGAAATGTGGCTCCGCCTCCTGGGCCTCAAGCCCGAGGACATCGCCGATAAGCAGTTGTACAAGCCGCGCGGCTGCGACTACTGCACCCAGACGGGCTTCCGCGGCCGCATCGGCATCTTCGAGATGATGGAACTCAACAACGAAATCCGCGAACTGGCCTTCAACCGCGCCCCCTCCAACCGCATCCGCAAAGCCGCCATCGGCGGCGGCATGAAAACGCTCCTGGCGGATGGCCGGCTTAAGGTCCTCAACGGCACGACCACGGCCGAGGAAATCGTGAAGGTAGCGCAGGTGGAAGGCATCGTCACTGGATGAGTGTCCATTGTCGATTGTCCATGGTCCATTGCATGAGTTGGAAGCCATGGATGATGAACAAAGGACGTGTCGACAAAAAGCCGTGCATCGCTGGAGCGGCAGTTCCGACGATGGACAATTGACAATGAACAATTGACAAGAATATGGCATCAACAATCCAAATCGATCGTCTCCTCGAAACCGTGGTTCGCCGCGGAGCTTCGGACTTGCATCTGGCCGTTGGCATGCCGCCGACGCTCCGCCTCCATGGCGGGCTGCGGCAGCTTCAGACCAAGGTGCTGGAGGCCGAAGACACCATGGCGCTGATGAAGTCCATCACGCCCGAGCGCATCCAGCAGGAATATGAGGAGCAGGGCTCGGGCGACTTCGCCTTCGCCTACGGCGAAGCGGCCCGTTTCCGCGTCGCCATCTTCAAGCAGAAGGGCGTCTGCTCGATGGTGCTTCGCCAGATTCCCAACAAGCTCCTGACCTTCGAGCAGGTTGGCCTACCCAAGATGGCCGAGCAGATCTGCCGCCGCCCGCGCGGTTTATTCCTGGTCACCGGGCCGACCGGCTCGGGCAAATCGACCACGCTCGCCTCGATGATCAACTTCATCAACGAGAACTTCGACCGCCACATCATCACGATGGAAGACCCGGTCGAGTTCTATCACAAGCACAAGAAGTCGATCGTCGTGCAGCGCGAAATCGGTGTGGACGTGCCCGATTTCTACGAAGCCATCCGCCGCGCCCTGCGTCAGGACCCCGATGTCATCCTGGTCGGCGAAATGCGCGATACCAAGACGATCGGCGCTGCCGTGACCGCCGCCGAAACCGGCCACCTGGTGTTCGGCACCCTGCACACCAACGGCGCCGCCTCGACCATCAGCCGCATCATCGATGCCTTCCCCACCGATCAGCAGGAGCAGATTCGCGTCCAGCTCGCCAATAACATGATCGCGGTGCTCTCGCAGACCCTTTGCCCGCGCGTCGATCAGGAAGGGCGTCTGGCCGCTTACGAGTTCATGTACGTCACCCCCGGCATTCAGAACCTGATCCGCGAAAACAAGGTCTTCCGCATCGACTCGGAAATCCAGACGGGAAAACGCTTCGGCATGCAGTTGCTGGATGACAATCTATGGATGCACTTCACGGCCGGGCGGATCAGCGCCGAAGAGGCGATCGATAAGAGCCGAAACCCCGGATACATGGTCGACAAGATGCAGAAGGCGGGCTACTCGGTGGACGTGAAGGACGATGCGATCCTGGCGGATATGCCGGCGGCCACCCCGGCCGCGCCGGCGGCCGGGGGAGCCGCAGCGCCCGCCGCGGGTGCCACCGCCGCCGCGGGACATTCCGCGGCCGCCGAAGCTGAGCGGCAGGCCGAGATCGCCTCGCGCCGCGCCAGGATGGCCGCCCAGAACAAGAAGTAACCCGATTTTTCAAGCCTGAAGAGACAACCGCAAGGAACACCCCATGTCCCGAACTGATTCGAGCACCCCCACCCCGGCCGCGCCCGATCCGAACAAGAAGCCGGCGGCTCCAGCATCGTCCGCCGGATTGCGGCCCGCATCGTCGGCCGCGCCCGGGGCGCGCCCGGCGGGATTGCGCCCGGCGTCCAATGTTGTCGTTCCCGCGACCGGCGCGGCCAAGCCATTGGATGTCAGCGGCGGATCGGCCATGCCGGCGGGATCGGGCGGTGGATCGGCGAATCCGCCCAAGGCGCCTCCATCGGCGGGGGATGGCGCGGGCCGCAGCGGCGGCGGGGGCGGGTCGGCCTCATCGTCTGCCGCAATGCCCCCGATCGATCAGCTTCAGGGCCGGCCCATCGGGCGCGTCCTGACGAAGATGGCCAAGGTCACGCGCGAGCAGGTGGTCGAGGCGCTTCAGTTCCAGAAATCCAAGGGCGGCGCGGTCGGCCGGATTCTCATCGATCTGGGCTACGTCAGCGAGGCCGATCTGAATACGGCCCTGGCCGCCCAGCGCGGCTATGAATGGGTGAGCCTCGACGGTTTCAAGGCTGATCCCGCCGCCATCGGCATCGTCCCGGCGCAGATCGCCACGACCAACAAAGTGCTGCCGCTCTCCTACAACAAGGAGGCCAAGCTGGTCACCGTGGCCATGGCCAGCTACGAGAATTTCCAGGCGCTCGATGCCCTGCAGCAGCTCATGGGTCTGAAGGTCATCGCCAAGATCGGCGACCCGGAACTGATCGAAAAGCTCGTCGCCAAGCATTACAACGCCGCCGGCGAATCGATCAACGACATTCTCGGCGAGCTCTCTTCGGATGATTCGCTCAAGGACCTCAAGGGCCGCGGCGAATCGATTGACCTCGATACCCTCAAAGGCGCTGCCGATTCCAACCCCGTCCGCAAGCTCGTCAATCTCGTGCTCCTCCAGGCCATCAAGGACAAGGCCTCGGACATCCACTTCGAGCCGTTCGAAACCGAATTCAAGATGCGCTACCGCATCGATGGCGTGTTGTACGAAATGATGCCCCCGCCGGCCCACATCGCGGCCGCGCTTTCATCGCGCGTAAAGGTTATGGCCGGCCTGGATATCGCCGAGCGGCGCATGCCGCAGGACGGCCGCATCGAGCTGAACGTCAATAACCAGCCGATCGATCTGCGCGTCAGCGTTTTGCCGACCATGTTCGGCGAGAGCGTCGTCATGCGCGTGCTCGACCGCGGCAACGTCAGCCTGGATCTCGATAAACTCGGCATGCGCGAGGATGACCTGTTGACCTTCCGCCAGCTCATCCGAAAGCCCAATGGCATCGTGGTCGTCACCGGCCCCACCGGCTCGGGTAAGACGACCACGCTCTACTCAGCGCTGCGCGAACTCAACGACATCACTACAAAGCTGATCACGGCCGAGGATCCGGTTGAATACGACATCGATGGCATCGTGCAGTGCCAGATCAAACCGGATATCGAGTTGACCTTCGCGAGAATTCTCCGCGCCATGCTGCGTCAGGACCCGGATATCATCCTGATCGGCGAAATTCGCGACAAGGAAACGGCCGAAATCGCCGTGCAGGCCTCCCTAACCGGCCACCTGGTCTTCAGCACACTGCACACGAATGACGCCCCCAGCGCCATCGCCCGTCTGCTCGATCTGGGCCTCGAGCCGTTCCTCGTCACCGCGACTTTGGAAGGCGTGTTGGCGCAGCGCCTGGTGCGAAAACTCTGCGTGAGCTGCAAGACCGAATTCACCCCCAGCCTCGAGCAGCTCATGGAGCTGGAGCTTCGGCCGGAGGATGTGAAGGGCCGCAAGTTCTTCTACGGCAAGGGATGCGAAGCCTGCAACAACACCGGCTACCGCGGCCGCCAGGGTCTGTACGAGTTCATGCTTCTCGACGATGAGATGCGCGACCACATCATCCAGCACGCCAGCACGCAGGTACTCCGCGCCGAATCAAAAAAGCGCGGCCTGCGCACCCTCCGCCAATCCGGCCTGATGGCCATCTACGACGGCATCACCTCCATCGAGGAAGTCGTCCGCGAAACCCTGATGGAAGAAGCCTAAATCGTAGCACGGGCATCCTGCCCGTGTCCGCGGCTTCCATTCATTGAAAACGAATTGCCGGCGTTCCACGCTTCCAACACGGGCAGGATGCCCGTGCCACGGTTTAGATTTTGACGTAAATCTTCCTCCGGTACATCCACCAGCAGACCAGCCAGCAGAAGAGCAGGAAGAACGACGCCTCTACGATGGGGGCATACAGTTTGAGGTGCCCGCCTAACTCGTACACTTCCTGGCCGAAGTGCCGCCGCATGGAACCATGAAACCACCCCTTGAGTGACATCGACATGGCATAGATGACGATCGAATTCGCCCCCACCACCATCAGCGGGTAGGCCCAGAACTTGAGTCGGGCGACATCGATGATCAGGTAGAAAATCGCCAGCGAGGCCAGCACCACGCCGGCGCTGAAGAGCGTCCATGAAGGCGTCCAGATCCGCTTGATGATGGGGCAGAGGCCGAAGTAATCCAGCGCCAATCCCGCGGCGATTCCGACCGCCCCCGCCAGCAGCAGCACGCCGAATTTGGCCCCCGCCGACCCGCGCCGCCGCACCCATTCCCCGGCCAGCAGCCCGAAGATCATCGTGGCCAGCGACGGCACGAAATTCAAAGTGACGTACCCGCCGCCGTTGTAATCGGCCGAAGTAACCGGCCCGCGCGGCTCCAGGAAACTGGCCCATCTCTCCAGAGTCCGCGCCGCGGTCTTGCCGAATTGCTGTTCATCGAAGCGCGGCGGAGGGGTGACGGGGTTGCGCGGGAAAAGGTTCAAGAACCACTTGTCGACCGCCGTGCCCAGATTCATATTCTTTTCCCAGTGCGAATTGAATCCATCGAGGCGCTTCCAGTCGGCCGGGAGATTGCGGATGGCCAGATCGAAATCCTTCGCCGGCGCGGGATAGAGCGCGAACGCCCCCCAGTATCCCGCCACGATGACCATCCCGACCGCAAACTGCCAGCGCGGCTTGAGCCACGCGATCAGGAATAAAAACGTGTAGCCCAGCCCGATCTGCGTCAGCACGTTGACGAAGGACCAGTCCGTGCGCGGCGGCGAATTGTTCCCCAGGAAAATCCCCAGCCAGATCAGCAGGATCGACCGGAAGATCGCGTGGAAAAGCATCCGCCCGAACGATTGCCCCTTGGCCCGCCGGCTCGCCAGCGAAAACGCCAGCGCCGTCCCCACCATGAACATGAATCCCGGCTGGATGAAATCCCACAGCGTGAAGCCGCGCCAATCGCCGTGATCGGTCTGATGCGCCAGCTCCACCCACGTCGGCGTTTTCAGCTTGCTCAGTTCCGGCGAGGCGTCGAAGGATTTGACGACCTTCCCGATTTGCAGCCCCGCGGACACCATCAGGATCATCACCAGCCCGCGCAGCGCATCCAGCGATACCAGCCGCGCCGGCGGCGCATCGGCCGCGTCCTGAGCGCCGGGGGATTCGGATTCGATCTCCACGCGCCCGGCCGCGCGGCTGGAAGCATCCTTCTCAACGGGCGTCAGCGCCAGAGGCTGGATGTCGCGCTCGAACGCCTGATCGGGATCGACGATTTCCGAATCGAATCCGCTCTTGGCCATGTCCATCCTCGGGTCTGGATCGTCGCGGGTTTGCCGCGGGGTGCCTCCACCGGCCGGACAATCGGCCGCAGGGGCATCTCAATGTACGATCTTAACCGGCGGATGTTTCAACGCCATGGAAATGATGCGCTCGGATGGGATCAGGAAATATTGTGGAGGATGCCGTTCTGCGCGTCCTGGCTTTTCTTCAGGAGGTTGGCGGCCATCGCCGTCGCATTGTTGTGGGAACTCATCTGAGTCTGAAGCCGCAGGTTATCGACCTCCGAAGCATCCGATGGCGATGTTTGCAGCGCATCCATCCCCGGCATATTCACGCTCGACCGGCCGCCGACGATGATGATGCCGCTCTTCTCCGCCGATTTTCCGCCCACGATGATGATCCCGCGCTGGTTGGCCGAATTATCCGCGCCGAAAATCGCCCCCTTGTCCGCGCCGGGGAAGGACCAGTGCAGCGATGAAGTCCACGAGCGCGGGCCGCCCCGCAGAACCCCGCCATCCGCGCTATTGACGCCGCCGCGCGATAATACGGCCGACTCAATCGCCATGCTGGGATTCACCGCCGATTTGGCCGCCCCCACGCCCGAGGCCGCATCGGTGACGTAATTCGTCGTCGATGCGCCCTGGGGGATGATGGATGAAAGATTCATGGCATGTCCTCGGTGGCGTAGACATTCTTGTTCGCGGCGGGCGGGTGAGCGGGGTCATTCTTGACCCTCGAACCCGTCCGCTTCCTGAGAGCAGGATGGAACCTGACCTCTTCAGGGTTATCGTGGCAGGGCGGCCTGTCGTTGCACGGGTATTTTAGGATTTTTCAATTCGCCTTTTGTTAGCGCCGCCGATTTACCGTGCCGTGCCCCTCCCACCGCGACCCGCTCCCAGCGAATTCATCTTGATCGCCCGATACCCCGCCTCTACGATGGACGCCCGGCCGCCCGCGGATCGGCCGGGAAATACAGCCATGACCCCAACGGATACCTCCATTGCCCGGCGCATCGCCATCACGGCGCAGCGTTTACAGCAGGTGGAGGCGGATTTCGCCGAACAGCCGGTCGACAGTCGTCGGCAGTATCAGATCGATGAATTGCAGCGCGGGATGGCGCTGGTCCCCGAAGATCAGCGAATGGCCTTTCTGGATGAACTCGCCGGCCAGGTGCCGGGGCTGGAATATGTCGTGCAATCCTTCGCCCTTCTCGCCGCACCCGGCGGCTCAACCGGCGAGGCCGATTCGGGGGCTGCTCTCGACGGAGATCCCTTCGCTGCCGATGAAGCGCCGCCGGCCGCGCGAACGACATCGCATACCCCGGCCGCCTCGCCCGCCGTCACGGTGTCGCCCGATTCGAAATCTGCCGCGTCGAAATCGCCCAATTCGAAATCAGCCGTGTCGAAATCAGCCGCGTTGAAATCTGCCGCTGGAAATCCGGCGCTCGATTCGTTCGATCCCAAGTCATTGCGCGAGGCCCTTGGACTCGTCGATTCAGATGTGCTCAGCGCCCCGCGCGCTCTGGAGATGGTCGGCCCGCTGGTCAAATTCGTCTGCGCCCTCTCGCAACTGAGCTGGTCCACCTGGCGCACCATCGCGACGCACTCGGCCGTCCGCCGCAACGTGAACCTCGAAAAACTCCTCGCGAAATTCGTGGCCGGCGATTCATCCAGCGCCATCGACAACGTCGCCCATGAACTCGAGCGCCTCCGCCTTCTCACCGCCTCGCTCATCTGGGCCATCAGCCAGGCCGGCCACCATTTTGCGGCCAATCATCTTTCCAAATTCGCCGTCGCCGAAATCGAAGGCGCGGTAAACTCCGAGCCGGCCGGCGGCTGGTGGGGCTCCAAGCCGCGCGAAGTGCTCTACTGGCGAAAATATGTGGAGCTGTCAGAATCGCTTAGCCCGCTGGTGGTGGAATCATCGGTGCGGCAGTTGATCGTCGATCATACGGAGCAGTTGCTCAAGACACTCGCCAAGAGCGAGAAGAAGTAATCATGCAACTCGTCGAGCTGTGTGAACCGCTGTTCCAGTATGTCTGCTTACTCAATCGCTCCGCGCGCAAAGGCTCCGCCTCCGCGCCCAATCAGGTGCGGGCCGAGATTCTCGCCATCCTCGCCGATATTCGAAGAAAGTCGGCCGCCGACCCGCAGCTATCGAAGGTATTTGGGCCGACCGAAGTCGTCCTGGGCTATTTCGCCGATTCGATGATCCGCAACAGCAGCCTGCCTTTTGCAAAACAGTGGGAGGACCTCGGCGCGGTCAAAGGCGCGGCCAAGGTCGATGGCGAAGAGAAATTCTTCGATCTCCTCGATGATGCCCTGCGCGATCAAACCCCCGCCGGCGTCGAGCAGCTCCGCGTCTTCTACAACTGCATCGGCCTGGGCTTTACCGGCTGGTATACCGGCCAGCCCGATCTCCTCCGCAAGCGGATGTTCGAGATTTCCGCGAAGATTCGCGGCGTGACTGAGTCGGTGCATGCCTCCCGCATCGTTCCCGAAGCCTACGAGCATGTGAACACCAATAACCTCATCGATCCCCCCGGCGCGAGCCTGCTCGGCATCGGCATCACTGTCTTCGGCCTCCTCGCGGTGGTATTCGCCGCCAACATGTACCTCTTCACCTCCAGTTCGCGGAACCTGAACGATTCGGTGCAGCGGATCATCCAAAGCCCCGACCCCGCGCCGGCCGCCCCGCCAACGACCGCCCCTTCGACCGCCCCCGCCCCCGCGCCCGCATCATCGATCGGCCCGTCAACTGAGCCGGCGGCAACGGTTTCCACCGGAAGGGAGCCCTGAGATGGACCACGATGCGCCCAGCTCGCTCCCCGCACCGGTCAAGGCCGGGCTGCTCATCATCACGATTACCGTGCTGGCGGCCGGTGCGTATTTCTATCGCCACGATACGGGCGCGCTGGTCATCCTCGGCGGCGGCGTCGCGGGCGTGGCCGCCATGCTGATCGTGTACGGGATGATGCTGCGCAAGCGCCGCCAGCGTCGCTCCGCGCCCCTGGAGCGCGGCCTGCTCGCAAACGCCGCCAGCCAGCCCTACCGAATCAGCGAGCCCGCCCGCCGCGCCGCTTTGGATGACCTGCGCCAGAAATTCGAATCCGGCGTCTCCAAACTGCGCAGCGCGGGGAAAGATATTTACTCCCTCCCCTGGTACGTCATGGTCGGCGAACCCGGCGGCGGAAAAACCGAGGCGATTCGCCACTCCAATGTCGGCTTCCCGCCCGGCCTCCAGGACTGCACCCAGGGAGCGGGCGGCACACTCAATATGAATTGGTGGTTCACCAACCACGCGATCATCCTCGATACCGCCGGGCGGATGATGTTCGAGGAAGTCGCGCCGGGGACCACAGGCGAGTGGGATCAGTTTCTCAAACTGCTGGCCAAGACGCGCGGGAACTGCCCGATCAACGGCATGGTGCTGGTCATCCCGGTCGACAGCCTGATTCGCGACAGCGCCCAGGTCATCGAGGCCAAAGCCACCAAGATCGCCGAGCAGCTCGATCGCATCCAGCGGGCCCTGGGCGTGCGCTTCCCGGTCTATGTGCTGGTGACCAAGTGCGATCTGATCAACGGTTTCCGCGAGTTCTTCGAGGACCTGACCGACCCCGCCCTGCAGCATCAGATTCTCGGCTGGTCCAACCCCGCGCCACTCGATAAGCAGTTCGATCCGGCCCAGATCGATCAGCATCTGCGCGGCGTGCGCGACCGCCTCTGCCGCCGCCGCCAGGCGCTGATCATGGACCCCATCCACACCGAAGATTCCGCCAATCGCCGCATCGACCAGGTCGATGCCCTCTTCGCATTCCCCGATTCATTCTTCAACATCGCCCCGCGCCTGCGAAAATATCTGGAATTGGTCTTCGTCCCGGGAGAGTGGTCGCCCAAACCCCTCTTTCTGCGCGGGCTCTACTTCACTTCCTCCGTGCGCGAGGGGCAGGCGCTGGATGCGGAGCTCGCCAGAGCGCTGTCGGTTCCCGTGGAGACGCTGCAGGATGATGGCAAGAACTGGGATCGCGAGCGGGCGTACTTCCTGCGCGATCTCTTCATGTCCAAGGTCTTCCGCGAGCGCGGCCTGGTCACCCGCGCCGGCAACACCCGCGCCATGCAGCGCCGCCGCCGCTTCATCGCCATTACCGCCTGTCTCGCGGGTGTCGTCGGCCTGCTCGTCGCCACCTGGACCGGCGCGCACAAACTCGATGAATCGCTCGGCCAGCAGACGCGCTATTGGATGGCGGTCGATGCCAACTGGGCCGAGCACGCGCCGGAGTGGGCCATCATCCAACCTGCGCCGACGCCCGATACCTACACCTACAACGGCGGTTTCGAGGTCGGCCTCGGCGAAGGCCGCGCGGCGCTCGGAGAATTCTTCGCCGATGCCTCCCAGCGGGCCGGCAATCGCGTCGAAGTGCCCTGGGTTTTCCGCGCCACCTCAATGATTCGCGGCGATATCAACGACCGCCGCAAGCAGGCCTATCGGCGGCTCTACGAGGCGAGCGTGCTTCGGCCGGTGGTCGAGGCCTGCCGCGCCAAGTTGCGGGCGATCGATCCCGATTCGCAGCAGGGCTGGCCGGCCGGCGCGACCGAGGCGATGGCCGAACTGATCCGCCTGGAAATGCAGGCCGGCGGCGCGGCCCCGACGGCGCGGGCGGATGTGCCGCTGCTCAATCTCGATGCGATGATGCGCTTCCTCCTCTCGCCGGAAGATTACGCCCTCTTCCGCACGGAGCATCGCCAGACC
>JBBRTW010000135.1:0-15182 GCA_038244055.1 Tepidisphaerales bacterium
CGCACCCCGCCCCCCGTGAAACGGGCGTCCCGCCCGTGCAGTCCCCGCCCCCACCCGCGCACTGCGCCCCCCCCGACGCGCGCGTCCAGCCCGTGCAACCCGCGCCCGATGCCCCGCCACGCGCCCCCCGTGACACGGGCGTCCCGCCCGTGCGACCCGCTTCTGAATCCTTACTCCCCAATCTCACCCCGATCCCCCCCGGCCCCTGCGCCATCGGCGTCAGCGGCGGCGCTGACAGCGTCGCCCTCCTCTTCCTCCTCGCCCAAAACCCCAACCTCCAGCTCCACATCGTCCACCTCAACCACCAAACCCGCGGCCAATCCAGTACCGCCGACGCCGAGTTCGTCGCCCACCTCGCCCAGCGCCTGAACCTCTCTTCCACTATTTCCACCCGCGCCGATATCGAATCCTCCCTCGGTCCCGCCACACTTCCCCCCAACCCCTCCGCCCGCTTTCGCGCTCTCCGCCAGACCCTCTTCCGCCGCGTCTGCGCCGAATATCATCTCCACGGCGTCCTCCTCGCCCACCACGCCGACGACCAGGCCGAAACCCTCCTCCAGCGCCTCCTCCGCGGCTCGAGCCCGCCCGGCCTTTCCGGCATGCAGCCCGACCACACCATCGACCGCCTGCGCATCCTCCGCCCCCTCCTCTCGATCCCCTCCGCCGCCCTCCGCGCCTATCTCGCCTCCATCCACCAGCCCTGGCGCGAGGATGCCAGCAATACTTCCGCCGCCTATCAGCGCAACCGCATCCGCCACCTCCTTCATTCCCACCCCGATCTGTCGTATTTACTATTAACGCTCCGCCTGTCCATGCAGCGCCTCTCCGACTGGTCCCTCGATGCCGCGCCCGTCCTCCCGTCCGCGTTCGCGATCTCCCAACTCGCCAACCTCCCCGACATCCTCGCCGACCGCGCCGCCCGCCAGTGGCTCGCCGCTCAAGGCGTCCCTCATGATGAGCTATCCCCTTCCGTCATCGCCTCCCTCCTGACCATGGCCCGCGATGCCGCCTCCCCCCCGCGCCGCCATTTCCCCGGCCGAATTCTCATCGCCCGCCGCAAGGGCATCATCGCCGTCGTCCGATGAAAACGCTCCAGTTATCCCAGATTATTCACCACGAAAAACACGAAATGCACGAAGAGGAATGAACCAAAGGACTTGCAGTCAAAAAGTCGGTAAGCGGTGAACGCACGTTGCGCGAATTACATTTCTACTCTTCTCTCCGGTCTTCTTCGTGCCCTTCGTGTTTTTCGTGATTGATGTTGAATTATTCGGGTTAGAACAACCACTTCGCCGCCGCCACGCCCAGCACAAATCCCAGCGCCACCCCAACCACCAGCATCCGCACCAGCGCCACTTTCAGATCCCCCTCCAGCGGCTCGACCGCCCCCGCCGACATCCCCGGCAATTCCATTCGCTGCGCTCCCGACATCGACCAGCGCCGACGCATCCGCAAAGGTTCCAGCGCCGCCTCGCCCGCCCCGCCCCGCGACGAACACGCCTCCAGCGCCGGCAACCCGCCTTCCATCGAAGCATCCCCCATTGACGAATCCCCCATCGACGAATCCCTCCTCGGCCCATCCGCCGTCAGCGGCTCCGCCAATTCCCCGATCTGCTCCGCCAGACGATCTACAAAATCGCGCGGCCGGCTCACCTCAATCGCCCCGCCCGCCGACATGGCGCTTTCCCCCATTGCCACCGTCGCCGCGCCAGCGCCGATAAAATGCGCCCCAGCGCTCTGAACCGTCATGTCCGCCGTGTCTCTGAAGGGCGATGTCGAGGCCGCCCGCTTCACTTCCACGCTCACCGGCAGCGCCGGCTCGGCCGACTCCACCCGCATCCCCCGACCCGATGACATCGGAACCGTATTGATCGCCCCGCAACGCGCGCAGCGCCCCTTTTTACCGGCCAAACCCTCCGGGGCGCGCAGAGGGCGCGCGCATTGATCGCATTCAAATCGAATCATTTTTTACATCCTGCGCCGGCATCGAACCGCCGGACACCCACGGCATGGTCGGACCAAATAACCCGCAACCTTAGCTTTTTCCGCACAGATTGCCGAAGTCCTTTATGGCCGCATTGTCATATTCCCAGGCGCGCCCTGTCAATGCCCGCCGCAAAAAACAAATGTGTCCCCCTGAAATTCCCGCAATTCGCACTCCCATTGTTCTGTAAGTGTTTACCCCTCAACAACATTAACCCCCGCGAATGAGTAATAAGTAACGACCGGCGGACGTTTGAGCCGGTGTCACGGAAAGGTATGCCATGAATGCTTCAATTCGTAAGACCCGCGGTTTCACGCTCGTGGAACTTCTCCTGGTGATTGGGATCATCTCCATTCTCATCGCCATGCTCTTGCCCGCGGTCAATCGCATGCGGGCCCAGGCCCTCAGCATCAAGTGCAGTTCCCAGATGCGCGACATCGGCATCGCCCTGACCCTCTATTCCCAGCAGTATCGCGGCTGGTTCTACCCCGTCGGCGAATACGTTCCCCCGGGCGGCAGCAACCCCGGCTACTACAAGACCCTCGGTGTCGAGCCCCAGTGGGATGCCGCCTATCCCAGCCCCCCCAATGACAAGGAAGGCTCCACTTATCGCGGTCGCTACCTCCGCTGGCCGAACTACGTCGATTTGGGCACCGATCCCAAGTGCTGGAATCCCCCCATTCTCACCTGCCCCGCCGAAGTTCAGCCGGCCGAGCAGCACACCTTCATCCTCAACAAACATCTCCACAACCGCAGCGATCGCGTCGTCAAAGCCGGTGGCCACGTTGAAGGCAAGAGCCCTTCCGAAATCGTGCTGATGGGCGAAAAACGCACCGAGGTCGAAGACTACTACATGGGCGCTAAGGAAGACAAAGGCGGAGCCGACCAGAGCGAATTCGACATTGTCGAACCCTACCGCCATGGTCTGAAGCTCGGCTCCAACTACCTTTATCTGGATAGCCACGTCAGCCTGGTCCCCCCCAGCGAAATGCTCGGTGGCATCGATCCGTGGAGTGTCTGGGATGAACAAGCGCCCACCAGCATCCCGACGCCCCCCACCACGCCTCCCTGATGACGGAATTGCGTGTACTCGTCGACGGGCAACATTTGAATAGCTAAATCCATCCTGAATGAGGGTGATTTCCACCTTGCCTTTTAGTGTCGGTCAAAATAAGATAAAACGATCCGAATTGCTTTATTAGGCAGTTCTCTAACAGGCTGTTAGAGATTTTAACCGTCGGAAAGCGCAAGATGCTGACTCAAACTGGTGAATACGCGCTCCGCGCCATGGTTTACATGGCCCGCAAAGGCGAAGAGGCCTATTGCGGCGTCAAGGAAATCGCCGCCGCCACCGATGTTCCCTCCAACTACCTCGCGAAGATCCTCCAAATCCTCGCCCGCGCCCGCGTTCTCGACAGCCAGAAAGGCTTCGGCGGCGGCTTCCGCGTCGCTCGTAAGCTCAGCAAGATCAACCTGATGGACATCATCGATCCCCTCGAACGGATCGATAAATTCCGCGGCTGCGTTCTCGGCCAGCGCCTCTGCAACGATGAAGTCGCCTGCCCCCTCCACCACACCTGGAAAGCCATCTCAGGCCAGTACTTGGGCGCACTCCAGAACACCACCCTCCAGGATGTCGCCGATTTCCGCACCAAGGTCGACCAATTGGAAACCCCCGTTCCGGCGCTTCCACTGCCCTCCGCCGTCCTGGCCGCCATCAGCGATGTCAAACCCTCCGCCACTTCCCCCGCCCCTGCCCGAAGGGTATCAAAAAAGGTCGTCCGCGCCGATTCAGAGAAGAACTGACCCCGCACCGCAACAACCCCGCCTTTCGCACGTTATGTAATCGGGAACTGTCCGCGCCCGCCCGAATGTGGGATGCGCCGGTTCATCCACGTCTGATTGATCGGACGATAATTTCCACTCGAACCCAAAGCCCCCTGTGGGCTCGTGTCCCGAAGTTCCACCCCTGAGTGGTGGGCCGGCGTTGCGGAGGAAACATGGTTGAAGTAGATCACAAAACACGCGACATCCCCATTTGGCTCACCACCCTGGCCGTGCTCCTTTGCCTGGGTGGCGGCACCTACCTCATCGTATGGTTCTTGAACGACAAGCAGTCGGATCCCGTCGTCATCACCGGCGATAAGGCCGCCGAAAAGCTCAAGGGCGCGGCTATGCGCATGCCCGGCATGGGTTTCGGCGGCGGTCGCACTGGGGGCGGGCAATGGAATGGCGGCGGCAACAATACCCGCGGGCAAATTCCCGCGCCCGTCACCCGCGATGGCGTGCAGGAACTTCGCCGCGGTGGCACCGGCTCGGCCTACCGCGCCCGCGCCGGCAACGCCCAGATGGAAGTCAATATCGACAGCAAAAATCGCGAAGAGGTCGATCTCAAGTACGGCACGCTCCTTTCCGCCGAACAGGCCGAATACCTGATGATCCGCTATCGCCTGGTGCAGGATTCATCGATGCAGACGTTCCTCAAACTCACCGAAGAGCAGATCCAGAAACTCAAGAATGTCCCCCCGCCCGAGGGAATGAAGGCCTCGGCCGATGAAAAGGCCCAGCTTCTCGAGCTCTTCCGCAAATGGAAATCCACCCCCGATAAACCGAGTTCTGAAAAGGCCGCCGCTGAGAAATCGCTGGTCACCGCCCTTGATGACATCGGCAAGAAGCGCCTCGATGACACCCGCGCCTATGCCATCTCCCGCGTCGACGCCGTCAAATCCGCCCTCACCGCCGACCAGTTCAAGCTGCTGAAAGACGGCGCTCGTCCGCCCGCACCGCCGCCGGCCGCGCCCGCCATCACCCCCCGGCCCGCCCCCGCACCCGCGCCGACCAGCCCTGTCTCCACGCCCGCTCCGGCCGCAACTACCCCCGAAAAGACTGTCGTCTCTCCCGCCTCCTCCGCGCCAAAGCCGGCCGACCCCGCGCCGGTCATCGTTCCCGCGCCGGCCGTGGTTCCCGCAGCCCCGGCCGTAGTTCCCGCCGCCCCGGCCGTCGTTCCCGCAGCGCCGGCAAACTCCGTCCCCGTGACGCCCGCTCCTGCGCCCTTACCCAAATAGAAACAGAAACCCCTGGGCCTGAGGTTCTCAAGTCCATCACCCGGAATATAATCGGTTTGAACGAAGCGATTGCGCGCAATGCCTTCGTCGCAGCAACCGGGCAGCGCGCGGCCCGCGCTACCGCCCGCCTGCAATCGCCGGGATAATGCTCAGTTCATCTCCATCCTTGAGCGGCGTCTCCAGATTCTTCTGGAAGCGGATGTCTTCCTCGTTCACATAAACGTTGACGTAGCGGTTCAACTGCGCCGGCCCTTTGAACAGCCGCGTTTCGATCCCGGCCGCCTTGCCCTTGAGCTGCTCCAGCGCCTCGGCCACGGTGGCCCCGCTGACTTCCACGATATCCGCGCCGCCTGTGAACGTGCGCAGGGGGGAGGGAATACGAATCTTGATCATCTTTTTCACTTATCCTTGAACTTCAAACCGCCGCCCGTTGGGCTTGAGGCGGTCTGATCCAGAAACTTCAGCAGCTCATCGAGCTTCTTAACATCGATCGTTGCATCGGCCTTCCACTTGATGACGCCTTTGACATCTTCCAGCTTGGTGTAAGGCTTGTTTTCATCGCGGTTGACCGCCGTCTTCAGATTGGCCACCATATCGGCCATGCCGCGCACGGTCGACGCCTTGCCCTCGGTGATCGCCCAGCTCCGCAGGCCGGCCGAGACGTTATCGAAGAACTTGTTGGCATTCAAGCCCGACCCCGCCCGGTCCGCCACATCCGACATTCCCGCCACCAGCGCCTCGCTCGTCTTGGGAATCCGCGCGTACAACTCGTCGCGGTATTCCAGGATGGGATGGTTCCTTTCAGAAATGTTTTCCACCGCCGCCGCAAAATCCTTGTTCGCCCCCGCCAGTTCGTCCTTCTTCACCCGCGACGTCGCCGAAGTCAGCTCGCGCCGCGCCAAACCCGGATGCTCGAAGGGCGCAGGCGCTCTTTTGTAAACCGCCACCGCCCGCTTAACCAGGTCATCGGGGAACTTGTCCGGAATCCCCGAGAGAAGCTGCCACTTGACGTACGCTTCCAGACTCCGCCCGCCTGAAATCGTCTGCTCTAGTCCTCGGATGATCGCATCCGGCGTGGCCTCAGGCGAAGCGTTGTCCTTGAAATACGTCGGTTTATCGCGCAATTTCCCGGTCTTGGGATCCTTGAGATAAGCCTGATATTCCTTGCTCAGCGCCTGAATCGCCCCCGAAATCAGTTTGGCCCGCGCCGCCGCCGTGGCGGGATCAACCGGCGCAGGCTTGGTGCCCGCGCTGCCGCCGGGCCCGAGCTTCAGGGGTTCGGCGCTGGCCAACGGCCCGGTTGCCAGAATGGCCGCCGCGCATGCGCAGATGATGAACGATCCGAATGTGGTCAATGGACCGCCCTTCATAGGTGGTTTCTCCTGCCCGCCCATCGCCGCCAGCGTGCAGCCGCCGGTACATCAGATGCCGCGCCACCGGCCTGTGGTGACACGATACCTGCGCACCGGCCATGCGGGCCAAAAAGCGCCAAATAGATGCGATTCGCCTTCCCGACAGACAGGCCCGGCCAAGCCTACCAAAGCCCGCACCCTGTCGAGGCATCGCCCGCATCTTAACGGATTTTATCCCAATGGCGCGTTTTTTCTGGTTTTCGCAAACGCGTTTTTCCAATCACCCCGTCCAACACCGCCCAATTCCCATCCTGGCGATGCACTGAATCATCGTTCGATGTTTCGGCATTGAATTCAATCGATGAATCCATGATAATCGCACCGGAAAGTGGCGGATGGGGCAACCATCCCGGGCAATAATTCGTTACATCTGGGCCGGCGGGAGTTCCCGCCCGTGCCCAGTTATTGGGAGAGGAAGATGAGCATCATCGCCAAATGCGGGGAGTGTCAAAAGGCCTACAAACTCGGTGATGGGCTGGCCGGAAAACGCGTCCGCTGCAAAGCCTGCGGCGGCGTGGTCGCCGTGCCCCGAATCGCCGCGCAGGCAGTGGCCACATCGCGCACCTCCTCTGCCACCCGCGCCGCCTCCACCGTCGCCGCCCGCCCCTCCGCCCGGCCAACATCCGCATCGCGCTCCGCCTCCCCAACCCGCCCCGCACCCGAGCCCGTTGAAGTGGACGATCCATTCCGCAATCTCGACGCGCTAATGTTTCTGGAGCCTGCCGGCACAACATCGGCCGCACCCATCGCCGCGCCACCGCCTTATGTTCCCCGGCGAGGTTCCTCCCCGGCCTACGATGCCCCCGCCGCTGCCCAGCCACCAATCCCCGATTTCAAGCCCACCAAAGCAAAACGCAAGATCTGCGGTTCGAGCGCCTCCACCGTCATGGTGGCCTATCTCATCCTGACCGTCGTGGGCGCGGTGGGACTCGTGGTCGGTCAGCCGACCGTTGGAATCTTCATTGGATTAATGCTCATGATCTGGGGCGGCCTGGGAAACCTCGGCATCGCGTTCAGTAAAGGCGCGATCCACGGATTGATGTACATGTTCGTGCCCTTTTATTCCCTCATCTTCATTCTCAGCAATTTCGAAGAGACCAAAGTACTCTTCGGCATCAATCTCACCGGCGTGGCGATCTTGATTGTTGGAAGCAACTCCTTAAAACAAGCCCCCCGGACCCAGCTTCCCGAAGCGCCCTCGGCATGGGTCATGCACGCTTAATTCGCGCGGAATAGGTCATGTGATGCCGGCGCGCCACATGCCACTGACTGCTCAGTTAACCAAGTGTGCTGCGACGCCGGGTTCGGAGCTTCAAGCGACGACCCGGATGCATCGGACGATGGGCGACGCACTGCCCCCTGCAACATTTCCCCCGCGCCCGCGTCCAACCCTCCAGCATGCTCCGCGCGCTTCACATCCTTCTCAACTCCCTCACCCTCCTCTCGCTTCTCCTCTGCCTCGCCGCCGCCGCCCTCTGGATTCGGGGCCTGTGGGCCGCCGATGCCATCGTCGCCGGCTTCTGGGATTACCGACCCCACCCCCGTTACCCCGCTTACAAGGATGCCAGTTTCCTTCTGGCCGTCCACGAACGCGGCCGCTGCACTTTCTCCATCGTCAAACGTGCCTGCGTCGAAGGCCCCGGCCGGCATCTTCAGACCGGCCCTGGCCCCAATGGTGAAAAATTCGCCTATCAGCGCGCCGATTCCGATGGCCTTATGAAACTCGCCCCCGCCGGCCCGGGCGTGCAGGTGTCGGATATCTACTTCGGCGGCTTCGGCTACCGCGAGGCCGCCTATTTCAAATCCACCGCCATCCCCGACTGGTCCCTCGTCACCGCAACAATCCTTCTCCCCGCCGCTCGACTTCTAAAGCGCCGCCTCCGTAACCCCCTCCCCGGCATGTGCCAAAAATGCGGCTACGACCTCCGCGCCACCCCCAACCGCTGCCCCGAATGCGGAACCATCCCAAGTTTCAAATCCTAAATTTCAAATTGAGAATTTCAAATCCCAATTCCAGATTCAAAACAAATCATTGCCCCTCCCCGCACCCCACCCGTATCATGGCCAGCCCATGCGTCTTCCCTTCCTCATCCTTCTCTTCTCCATCGCCTCCGCCTCCCTCGCCGATCCCGCCGCCAGACCGGCCGACTCTTCCGCCAGCGCCTCCGCACCCGCGGTCGATCCCGCCATGCGCCGGCTGGTGAATCAACTGGCCGCCGATGATCCCGCCGCCCGCGAGACCGCCGAGAAACAAATCCTCGCCGCCGGCCGATCCGCCCGTCCCGCGCTCGTCGAGGCCATGGAGAGCGAGCTCCCCCAGCTCCGCGCGGCCGCCTCGCAGCTCATCCTCCAGCTTCCCTTCGATGATCCTTCCGATCCGCCCGGCGTGCGCGCCTTGCTCGCGCGCTATGGCCAGGCCCCGCCCGAAACGCGCGTCTCCTATCTCAAGCCGGTGGTCGATGCCTCGGGCGATGCCGCCCCCGCCATCCTCCTCCGCCTGATGCTCGACGAACCCACCGAGACCGTTCGCTGGGCCATCGTCGGCCACTTCCGCAACTCCCTCAAGGGCAAGATCATGCCCCCGCTCGCGCAGTTCGACGCCGGCGCTTCGGTCGATCGCGCCCCCAACGTCGCACTCGATGCCTGGGCCTGGGAGAAAAAAGATTATCCCACCGCGATGAAGCTCTACCGCCGCTGCCTCGATCTCGAGGCCCAGCGCCCCACCACCGACAACGGCGAGGCCGATTTCGTCTTCGAAACCCTCTTCAACATTTACCTCTGGGATAAGCAGTACGATGAGGCGGCCACCGTCTACCGCATCCAGTACGCGCGCCGGCCCGAGGCGGTCGATTCGCTCGAAGGCGTCACCGACAAGCTCGATGATCTCTTTGCCCTCCACAGTCGCTTCGGCCCGCTCAAAGGTTTCAACACGGATGTCGTCACCGCCGGCCGATATCTCGGCCGCCCGCAACTCCTCTACGCCCTGGGCCGCCTCTACGAGAACCGCGCCGCCGAGCCGATGCTGGCCGATGCCCTTTACCGCGCTGCCTGGGCCGTCGGCATGGGCTCGATCGACACCCGCACCGCCTCGGGTGAGTTTCTCACCAACCAGCATTGGGATGCCCAGGCCATGAACGAGCTCCAGGCCATCATCGCCATGGAGACCCGCGCCGATAGCGTCAGTGTCTGCAACGCCCACCTGCGTCTGGGATTGATCCACGCCCGCGCCGGCGATGATTTCGCGGCCGCCGAGCATCAGCGCACCGCCCTCGAAGCCCTCCGCTCCATCGGCGGCATCGTCACCCGCGTCAAGGCCGAGCGCAAATTCCACGGCAAAGAGGCCGAGGATTTGATGTGGGCCGAGGTTCATTGGCATTACTTCCGCTTCGCCAAAGAGAAGAACGACAAGCCCGAGATGGAGAAGCGCATCGCCGAGATCCTCACCTACGAACCCGATGATGAGCAGATCGCGCTGGATGTGATGCCGGTGCTGATCGAGCAGGGCCGCAAAGCTGAAGCCGCGCGCCTTTTCATCAAACCGTACGCCGCCAGCAAAGCCAGATTGGCCGAAAAACCCGATGACCCCGAAAAATTGAATAACCTCGCCTGGCTCTGCGCCCGCGGCGCGCAGAATCTCGATGAAGCATTGCAACACATCAACAAAGCCATCGCCGCCAAACCCGACAACTACGCCTATTTAGACACCGCCGCCGAAATCCATTTCCAAAAAGGCGACTACGGCAAATCCGTAGAACTAGAAACGCGCGCTCTCAAGCTCAAACCCAACGATGAGTTCATCGAAAAACAACTCAAAAAATTTCAGGCCGCCAAGAAGTCCCATCCCTGACCTGACGCCGACCATTTGCAACGCCTGACGACCAACAACTAACAACTGACAATGCTCTGCTGAAAACCTCTCCCGTGACACGGGCGTCCCGCCCGTGCAAGCCGCTTCCGAAGGAGAATTGCCTCCTGGCAAAGAGGATTTCAGCAGAGCGAACTGACAACGGACAACGGACCACTGACAACGAACAATTGACAATGGACCATTGACGATCGACATGCTCACCCTCACCCGAGAAACCCGCCTCTCCATCAACGCCTCACCCGCCGACCAGCGCCAGCCCACACGCTCCAACGGCTACGCCGGCCACCCCAGCCTCATCGGCATCGGCCACTACTTCGCCCTCCGCCAGACGCTCACCGGCCAGCTCGATCCGGCCAGCAACTACCTCGTCAACATCAAGCAGATGGACGCCGTCGCCGCCGCCGCGCTCCCCTTGCTCGAATCCGCCTGCTACGGCGACCCCGCCGCCGCCCGCCGCACCAGCTCTCTCATCGCCGCCATCTTCGAGCGCCTCAATCCCCACTGGACCAATGGCATCACCCTGGAAGAAGTCTCTCTCTCCCTCAGCCCATTTTTGATCATCTCCTGCCTCGCCTCGGAGCATCCCATGACCCGCCTCTCGCAGAAGTTCGAGTTCGCCGCCTCCCATCGCCTCCACAACCCCGCCCTCTCCGACGAGGAGAACAAACGCACCTACGGCAAATGCAACAACCCCTTCGGCCACGGCCACAACTACGAAGTCCAGGTCACGCTCGCCGGCCAGCCCGATGCCTCAGGCCTGCTCATCCACGTCCCCGACTTCGAGCGCATCGTCAGCCAGACCGTCATCGAAAAACTCGACCACAAAAACCTCAACGCCCAGGTGGATGAGTTCAAGGACCTCATCCCCAGCGTGGAGAACATCGCGAGAGTGATTTATAAGTTGCTCAAGACGGAATTGGGCGATGAAAGGGTGAGGCTGGCGAGTGTGACGGTGTGGGAGACGCCCAAGACGTGGTGCGAGTATTCGGAATAATGCCCCGTCCACCGACTCTGCTCAGGCTCTCCCAAGCCACATGACGTCACCAGTTCAGCCCGCAAACTCCCTCTCCTGTACTCGGGAGAGGGCGGGGGTGAGGGCGAACGTCGAGCCGCGCTCCATCCGTTCACAAGAAGCGAGTCAACGACCCGTTGGAACGTGTTGCACGGATCTGCCGCGCGTACTCGGCAACCGTGTCACTTGCCCCCATTCTTCGCCCGACCGAGCACCGCCTGCGCCTTCTTCTTCACATCCGCCGCCTTCGTCACTTCCACGACTTTCGTCATCGCCTCCACCACCGCCCGGTTGGCCGATTCATCCAGCTTCTCCGCGATCTTCACCGCGGCGCTGGCGGCCTCTTCCTTCACCGCCGGCGTTGCCAGGTGCGACATCACCAGCGCCAGCGCCTCCGGCGTCGGGATGGCGCTGAGAAGTCCAAGAATCTTCCGCTTGTCCTCCGGCCGGTCAGCAAGAGCGCTGGCCTGCTTGAGCATGTCCATGCGCTCCGCAAGCGGCGCTGAAGCATCCGAAGCCAACCGGAGATAGCCGCGCAGGGCGAGTGTCTTGTGTGTTACGTCCGTCGAGGTTTGCGCGATCTTCAGCAGATCGGGCGCGGCCTCGACGCCGGGCCAGTCGCAGAGGGCGCGAATCCCCGCATCGCGCAGCGCGGCATCGGGGTCGGCGGCGGCGGCTCGAATGGCGGCCAGCGCCTTGGGCCCGCCGGCGGCGCGCAGGCCGCGCAGGATCGCGGGCTTCACGGCCGGCTTGGCCGAGGCGAGCGCCGCCAGCAGCGGCGCGGTGGCGGCCTCTTTTCCACCGGCGCGGGCGGCCAGCGACGCCAGCCCTTTATCCGCGGCGGCCAGTTCGGCATCGGATTTCGCATTCACCAGCAGATTGATCATCCCCGCCAGATCATCCGTCGTCGCGACCTCGCCAAACGCGCTGATCGCCGCCAGACGAACTTCATCGTTGGCATCGCCGGCTGCCTTGAGGAGCGGGGCGGCCGATGATGGCGCGCGCCGCTGCGCCAGAATGCCGATGATCGCGCCCTTGAGCTTTGCATCTCCTTCGGCCAGGGCCGCGCCCAATGCCGCATCCGCCTCGGGCGCGATGATGATGGCCAGGGCAACCTGCGCCGCCTTGGCGACTTCCCCCTCGCCGCGCGCCAGCCCCACCAGCAGCGCGACCGATGAGCCATCGCCGAGCTGCGCCAGCGCCTTGATCGCGGCGATGCGCGCCGGTGTCTCACCCGCCTTGGCGAGTGAGATTAACTTGTCGATGGCCGCCTTGTCTCCGCGATTGCCCAGCGCCTGCGCCAGCAGCGCGGCCTTGGGCCCGAGAATTTTATCGAGCTGATCGGCGCTGGCCCGCGTGAGGGCCTCGCCTTGCAGTTCGTTCACCAGTCGCAGGGCCACCGCGAAATCCCGGTCATCATCCGACTTAATTAATTGAACCAGCCGTTCGCCCGCCGCCGCGCCGCGCGACAGCACCGCGCCGCGCTGGGCGGCCATGTAAATCCGCCCGGCCGGCTTGGTCGCGATCAGGCGATCGTACAGATCCCGCGCCTGATCCAGCGACCCCGCCTGAAGAAAATTATCGCCCGCATAAATCAGCCCATCGTGAATCGAAGCCTTGACCGTATCCGGCGCAGCGCCCAAAGAATCTTCCAGCGCCTTGGCCGCGCCCGCGCCGCCGATTTTGCCCAGCGCATACGCGGCCGCGCATGCCACATCCGCATCAGGCCCTTTCAAAAGCGCGGAGACAGGCTCGACCGCTTTGGCATCGCGCCGGTTTCCGATCGAGCTGAGGAGCCCGACGAGCTGCGGCCCCTTGAGCTTGCCGATGGCGTCGCGAAAAGCCTCATCGACCGATGGGTCCTGGATCGGCTCCAACCCGTACCGCGCCATGTGGGAGAGTTTCTCATCGCTCAGCAGCGCGGCCAGCACCGGCACCACGCTCTTGTCCCCGAGCACCGAGAGCTCGCGGCAGGCGACGAACTTGTCGTGCAACTCCGCATCCGCCGCCTTGAGGATGGCGATGCGCTTGTTGACTTCATCCTGCCGCTCTTTCGAGCCTGCGGGCGGAATGACCGGCCACTGCACCTGTGCGGAAGTGGAGGCGGTGAAGGCCAGTAACAGCGCGACGAGCGGAATAATTCTGGCGGGTTTCATGATGTCTTCTGCGGTTGGAAGTTTCGGAGTTCAAAGATCAACGCGGGAAGTATTCAGACCAGTTCGCGGCCAGCGCTCACGCGCTCCACGGATCGCGCCATGCCCGCGTGCGCAGCCGATTCGCCTCGGGATCGTTGAGGAATTCCTCCTTGATCGGATCGTACTTCAGATCGCGCTTGAGCCAGGTGCAGATGTTGGCCGCATGGTTGGTGCTCATCGTGTGATGGGAGACCGATGCGTTGGAAACGGTCAGCCGGCGCGATTTCACGCAGTTGAGGAAATCGCGCATGTGCCCCAGCGGGCGGTTCTCGCGCTCGAGGTATTCGTTGACGAGCTTCTTGAATTCCGAGAGCAGCGCGGGGTTGGAAAGCTCCGGCGTCGAGTAGCCATCGGCCACGCTCACTGATCCTTCGCTCCCTTCGTAGCGCACGCCGCACGAGCCGTGCCACATCTGCTTTCGACCCGGCTTGGACCACCCCTCGCCATTGAGAACGAGCTTGATCCCATTGGCGAAGCGCGCTTCCAGGCCGTTGCCCGTGTCGTTGCCGGGGAACTTGTATTCGATCGCCGCCGTGTGATCCGCGCCGATGGCCATCTGGCATTGATTGATCGTGTGGCTGCCCCATTCGCCAATGCCGCCGGTATGGAAATCGTAAACCCCATGCCAGCCGTGAATCCACTTCTTATTATAAGGCCGCCACGGGACCGGCCCCAGCCAGAGGTTCCAGTCGAAGACCTCCTTGGCCGGTTCGGGCTCGGCCGGCGCCCAGTCGTGGTTGAGCGGAATCTCCAGCGTGTGCGCGTAAACAGTGTGCAGCTTGCCGAGGTAGCCGCGCTTGGCCAGTTCATTGGCGAAGATGAAATTCGCCTCGCTGCGCCGCTGCGTGCCCGTCTGAAAAACCCGCCCATATCGCTTTGCCGTTTCCATCATCGCCCGCCCTTCGGTGATGAACATCGAGCCCGGCTTTTCGCAGTAAATATCCCGCCCCGCGCGCATCGCGATGATCGACATCATCGAGTGCCAGCGCTCGCTGGTGGCGCAGATGACCGCATCGATATCGGTGCGCTGCGCCAGGAATTCGCGGACGTCGCGATAAGTCTTGCAGTCGGCGTTGCCGTTCTTTTTATCGATCGTCCCCTTGGCCTTCTCGCGCGCCGGAGCGCTGACATCGCAGATGGCGACGAACTGCGTATCCGATTCCGAGAGAGCCCAGTTGAGATCGTGCGAGCCGCGCCCGCCGATGCCGATGCCCGCCATGACGATGCGCTCGCTGGGCGCGGTTGCCCCATCCTTGCCCAGCGCTGAAGAGGGAATGAACATGGGCGCGGCCATCGCCCCGGCCGCCGCCGCCGCGGCGCGCTTGAGAATCTGCCGGCGGGATGGGCTCGAAACAGTTTTTGCGGGGAGATGGGATCGGGTCATGACGGAGTTCCTGGTGAATCGTGAAAGAACGATGACGCCGGCCCATCACGATACCGCCCGCTCCGCGATTGGCATAGTGGCCCGCGGGCGATCGATTTGAAATCGGAGCCGATAGGGGTTGTAAGGATCGGCGCATGAACAACTGTCAGAAGATTCTTGGTGATGGGGTGACACTGATGATGCCGATAATCTGTCGGGCTGCGCGACGGAGGTTGTGCGGCGATCACCAGGAGGCCAAGGATGGCATTCGTGTTTCGAGCTC
>JBBRTW010000136.1:0-15156 GCA_038244055.1 Tepidisphaerales bacterium
CTCCCCCGCCGATTCGCCCATCCAGTTCATCACCACCACCATCGCCGGCTGCGGCGCGATGCTCAAGGATTACGGCCACCTCCTCCGCGATGATCCTCTCTACGCCGCCCGCGCCGCCGAGTTCTCCGCGCGCATTCGCGATATTTCCGAGGTGCTGGTGCATGTCGGCCTGCCTGAAATGACCCACCCCGTCGATGAGGTCGTCACCTATCACGATGCCTGCCATCTCGCCCATGCCCAGAAAGTCACCGCCGCCCCGCGCGCGCTTCTATCGGCCATCCCCGGCCTGCAACTTCTGCCGCTGTCCGAGTGCGATATGTGCTGCGGAGCGGCCGGAACCTACAACCTCACCCAGCCCGAAATGGCAACGGCGCTGGCCGTTCGCAAACTCTCCCACATCGCCCGCACCGGCGCTGCGATCTGCGCCACCGGCAATGTCGGCTGCGCCATGCACCTGCAATCCCAGGCCGATGCCGTCAACGGGCGGAAAGTGAAGATCGTGCATCCGGTGGAGCTGGTGCATCGGGCGGTGTTTGGGGAAGGGTGAGTTGCGGGTTGCATGTTGTTAGTTGTTAGTTGTCAGTTTGCTCTGCTGGAATCCACACGTCAGGGTCAGGAGCCGGCCACCTAGAATGCCCCATGCGCTGATAATCGTCCCCGCCCGCCGACGCGCTCCGCAAGCGGAGCGGCTAAAATCGCTCGCGCGCGAGAACGGTCCCCCCAGGCATTGCTACAATAACCGACCGACGTTCTCGGCAAACGCGTTGCCCTCATCGTTCAGGTCGTCCTCTCCAATTCCCTGGTCGAGGTAAGTGAAGAGCAATTGCCGCCCAGTCTTGCGCCGCTCACGCACAGCGTCGATCTCGCCACCAGCATCTTCGACGAGTTCGTCGCTCGCCAGCCCGCGCTGAATCGCCCACGCGAGGAACATGCCGATATGCGTGCCTCCGTTCTCCGGAGTGAGGTCTTTGGGAAAGTCACCGTCGTAGTGGAACTTGGCTTTGTCGTATGCCATAAGCGTGATAACTCCCATTCTTCCCCCTGCGCGCCACAAGGCGTGCCGGGGATGATGCTGTAACCGCTGCAATCCTAACCCGATCCAGCCCCCATTCAAGAATATCGACAGGCCCGATTCCCGCCGCGCCGTTTTGACGGCTTCCGCTCCCCGCCCACCCCGCGCCTGCGGCCGGTTGCAGGATCGTCTCCGCGGGGTCATCGCTCGTTTTTCAACCCAGAGGCCCGGAGGCGCGGAGAACCAGAGAAGAATTGGGGCTGGTCTTCTCCGTGTCTTTGCGCCTCTGCGCCTTTGCGTCGATTTCGAGAGTCGACCCCTGCGCGCTGGCGGGAAATGGAAGGTGATTCATCCAGTGAATGCCCGCGCCCGATTATCGGGCGTCGCGGATGGATGATCGGGCCGCCCTGCCGCACCATGGCGATGCCACGACAGACCACCCAGCGGGCCTGCCGGACCCTCGGGCGGGCCTGCCGGACCCTCGAGCGTCGACGCCGGACCCTCGAGCCGGCCTGCCGAACCCTCGGGCGTCGACGCCGGACCCTCGGGCGGGCCTGCCGGACCATCGGGCGGGCCTGCCGGACCCTCGAGCGTCGACGCCGGACCCTCGGGCGGGCCTGCCGGACCATCGGGCGGGCCTGCCCGGTCACGTTGCCGCCGTGCCGGACCATCGGGCTGCCTTGCCCGGTCACGTTGCGGCCGTGCCGGACCATCGGGCTGCCTTGCTCGGTCACGTTGCTGCCTTGCCCGGTCACATTGCTGCCGTGCCGGACCATCGGGCTGCCTTGCCCGGTCACGTTGCTGCCGTGCCCGGTCGCAAAACCATGCGTTATCTGGACGTTGATTCGCGGCCAAATGCGGAATCTCCGCGTCTTTCGGCAGTTTTCGCGCGGCGGGAGATCGCAGGGTGGGTAGACGAGCCGCAGGAAAGGTCAACGCATCCATGAGGGCCACGCGGCTCATCTGCCCAGCGAAAACCGTGGTCGCGCGAAGGGTGGGCCGATGAGGCGGAATGTCATCAGCAAAACCGCATCACAACCGAGGCTCATCGGCCCACCCTATGCACCCTCAGCGGCCGGATTTCCAATCGCCGCCTGTCTCTATCTGATGCCGTTGGCCTGATGCAATAAATCCAAGGCGGGCGGTGAGAGAGATGCACGTTCAAGCTCCCCGCGCCTTCCGTGCGCCCGCCACACCTCCGCCGCGCCACCCGCGATCCCCCTGAGTCCACAAAATTATTCCCATGACCGTCTCCAGAACCCACGCTCCCCGCGCCATAACCCCTTTCCCCCCCAGCCCCAAACCACATCTTCCCCTCAATTCCAAACCCTCAAAAATGACCCGATTCCCCCCCAAAACCACCGTGTTTCCCTAACATCCTCCTTCCTACTTCATCCTTCCGCCTACTGCCGACTGCCTACTGCCTACTGCCGACTGCCAACTGCCGACTGCCGACTGCCTACTGCCTTCCTCCGCCCTCGCCCCATATTCCCCCGCCCCCTCCCCAGAAAACCGCGTCAGGATACAATCTACCCCGCCTTTGACGGTTGTAACGGGTTTGGCATCAAGGCCAACCCCGCTTTGTCCGACCAAAGGTATGCCAGAGTTTCCCTGCGCCCCCTCCGCCGGCAGACCCGGCCGGGAGGTTTGGGAACGGTCTTATCCGAAAGCGAATCACGCATGCCTCGTGACATTCCGGTCGGCAATGGACGCCTGCTCGTCACTTTCGACCACCAATATCAGATCCGCGACGTCTACTTCCCGCACGTCGGCCAGGAGAATCACGCCGGCGCGGGGCCCTGCCGCTTCGGGGTCTACTGCGATCTGCCCGGCCGCAATCGCTCGCAGCTCTTCTGGACCTCCGACCCCGGCTGGCAGATTCGCCAGCGTTATCTCCGCGACACCCTCACCACCAGCGTCAGTCTCGATCACAAGGACCTCAAGCTCTCAGTCTACTGCAACGATGCCGTCGATTTCCACCGGCCGATCCTGGTGCGGAAAATCCAGGTGAAGAATCTGACCTCGCACGATCGCGTCGCCCGCATCATGCACCATCAGGATTTCAACATGTTCGGGACCAAGGTGGGCGATACCGCCTACTTCGATCCCGACCTGCGCGGCCTGGTCCACTACCGCGGCAAGCGCTATGTCATGATGAGCTTCTACTCCTCCGGCGAGCAGCGCATCGATGAATACGCCTGCGGCACCAGCGGCTTCCACGGCGCGGAGGGAACCTGGCGCGATGCCGAGGATGGGCAGTTGCAGGGCAACCCCATCGCCCAGGGGGCCGTGGATTCCACCATCGCCCATCACGTCAATCTCCCGGCCGATGGGGAGAAGACGATCTACATGATCATGATCGCCGGCGAAAGCCGCGAAGAGCTGATGGAACTGCACAAGTGGCTCGTCAAGCAGGGCCCGCAGGGCGTCATCGACCGCACCACCAGCTACTGGCGCCTCTGGAGCGGCGCGACCAACATCAACTTCGGCAACCTGCCGCCCAAGGTGGTGGACCTGTTCAAGCGTTCGCTGCTGGTGACGCGCACCCAGGTCGACAACGATGGCGCGATCATCGCGGCCAACGACTCCGACATCATGCAGTTCAGCCGCGATACCTATTCGTATATGTGGCCGCGCGATGGGGCGCTGGTGGCCAATGCGCTGGACATGGCGGGCTTTTCCGATCTGGCGCGGTGGTTCTATACCTTCTGCCAGAGGGTCATCACGCCCGAGGGCTTCTTCTATCACAAATACAATCCCGACGGCTCGCCCGCCTCGAGCTGGCATCCCTGGCTGATGAAAGGCCAGCGCGTCCTGCCGATCCAGGAGGATGAAACGGCGCTGGTCGTCTGGGCCATCTGGCGGCATTACTACCGCTATCGCGACATCGAGTTCATTCGGCCGCTCTGGGTGGATGTCGTGCAGAAGGCGGCCGATTTCATGGTGAAATACCGCGACCCCAGGACCGGCCTGCCCCTGCCGAGCTACGATTTGTGGGAAGAGCGCTGGGGCATCCATGCGTTCACCGTCGCCACCGTCTACGGCGGTTTGAAGGCGGCGCGGAATTTCGCGGTTTGCTTCGGCGACCGCGTCAAGGCGGAGATATACAACAACGCGGCCGAGGAGATCAAAGCCGCCGCCGCCAAGCACATGTGGAGCCCCTCGCTCAATCGCTTCGTGCGCAGGCTGGTGCCCAAGGATGCGCCGACCCCGCCGGATAATCCGAATTACAAGGAGAAGGTCGAGCTGCACCCGGCCGGCGAGCCGGCCACCGAAGACCTCTTCGAAGTCGATGAAGTCCTCGATGCCTCGATGTACGCGATCTTCAAATTCCACCTCTTCGAGGCCGATGATCCGCGCGTGGTCGCGACCATGAAGGCCATCGAGCACAAGCTCTGGGTGAAGACCCGCGTCGGCGGCGTGGCCCGCTACGAGAACGACTATTACCACCGCGTCTCCAACGACATCGCCAGCGTCCCGGGCAATCCCTGGTTCATCTGCACGCTCTGGCTGGCGGATTATTACATCACCTGCGCCAAAACCCCGGCCGAGCTGAAGATGGCCCTGCCGATCTTCGAGTGGACCGCCAGCCACGCCCTGGAATCGGGCGTGCTGGCCGAGCAGGTCAATCCCTACACCAACGAGCCGATCTCCGTCAGCCCGCTCACCTGGAGTCATGCGACTGTAGTAAGCACAGTCATTAAGTACCTGGAGAAACTAGAGCAGCTCCAGACCTGCGGTAGCTGCCATCAGCCGGTCTACCGCCTGCGCCGCCGCGGCGGAATGGTGGAGGTCAAGAGCCAGGCCCAGTTCGACCGCCTGGAGGCCGACTTCGCCGTACATGAAGCGCGGGAGATGGCCAGCGCCGTCGGCAAATTCACAAGGCAGGATCCCCGCACCAAGCTGACGGTCAAGGCGACTCTCGCGATCGATGTCCGCGACTGCATCGGCTGCGACGTCTGCGTGCGGCATTGCGACCGCGGCGTCCTGAAGATGGTCGATGGCAAGGCGCTGATCGACCTGCGGCACCTGAACAAATGCGATATGGATGGGGCGTGTGTCGAAGTCTGCCCGACGGATGTGGTGACGTTGTTGATTCAGCCGGTGGAAGGCGCGCCGGGAGCGGTGGATGCCACAGCGAATTCGGTGATTCCAGCGCAGCCGATTGAAGAGGATGCCGAATCGCTCGTGCTTGCCAAGACCAAGAAGCGGCCGGCTGAGGGCGAGGCGGCGGCGTAACGTAAGTCCGGCACCGATGCGCTTTGATACCAGCGCCCTCGGAATTTTCTTGCCATGCGCATAATCACAGTGTACGATCGTCCCCGGCTACCGAATAGGTGTTAGTCAGGGCGGTTTTTCGTGGGTTTAACCGCCGGTTGGGTGCTGTTTTGGTCGCCGCACGTCCCGGGAGAGCAGCATGTATTCTTCCTCTAAATCGGTAGCTGGGGTCTGGCGAGGCAAATGGGCGTTGCGATATGGGCTTGCGGGCCTGGTGCTTGCGATCGCCGGTGCCCGGGTCAGTGCCGCGCCCATCACCGTACCGAACTTCTCGTTCGAGTTGCCCGCCGTGGCCGACGGTACTTTCGCCGCAGCCACCGGCTGGGCCGAGTCCGGCTCCGGGGCCCACGAGGGGGGCGCGTACAACCCGACCGCCGGCAACTTCCTCGGCGCGGCCGGCAACGGCGCGCTCCCCGGCACGGCCCAAGGCGCCCAGGCCGGCCTGATGCATGCCGGCGGGACCGCCAGTTCGAACCTGACCACCGCGGCGTCGCTGGCCACGATCCAGGCCAACACCACCTACACGCTGACCGTGGCGCTGGGCAACGCGCTGGATTCCCCGGCCGCGGGCCAGTCGATCTCGCAGGCCGTCCTCACGCTGCTCGCCAACGGCGCGAGCGCGGCACAGCTCGGTTTCGACGCCAAGACCATCCCGCTGGGGACCTTCACCGACTACACCGTCTCGTTCAGCACCGGGGCGACCGGGCCGCTGATCGGGCAAGCGCTGACCGCCAGCATCGGCCACGCGGCGGACCTCGACTCCGCGATCATCGCCGACAACGTCCGCATCGACGCCTCGCCGGTCCCCGAGCCCTCGACGACCGCGCTGCTGCTGGGCACGTTGGTGCTGACCTTGGGCCGGCGGAAGCGGCGTAAGTAAGGGGAACGGGCAGACTGCGGCGTGATGGGCGTCATCGCCACTGATTCAGGATGATAAACTCATTCTCAATCGCCAAACCGGAAGCTTCATACTTTGCGATGGCGCGGGCGGAATCTTCATCAATATAGATTCTCATCCGAACTTCCGCTCGATTTCCGTCATTACTTCGGGAGAAATGTACTTGGGCTTGGAGTTAAGCCGGTAGCCTGGATCATTCTCACCCGAGGCTTCCATGATCGCCTGCGTGCGCAGCCAATCCTGCTCGATCTCCGGCGGATTCGACTTGCAGTACGCGATCGCCTCCTCAACCACCTCAACCGGCAGGCCGTAGTCGCGGGCGATCTCCTCCACGGTCATGGGCTCTTCCGCATTCATGTACAAACCGTAGAGGGTTCGGGCGCGAATTCGCCGCCCCTTGATTGAAAGCTGAGTGAAGGATGCGTACGGGTCCCTTTCCAGAAACTTCCACCGGGTTTGCACGGGCAGATCGGGCATGCTTCTATCGTAAGCAGGCGGCGGGTGGCAATCAAATCATCGAAACGATTCAGGCATTACTCCAGTTTCCCCGCATCGATCACCACATGCTTCACCTTCGCCCGCTTCCACGTGTAGGTCACATGCACCTTCCCATCGGCCGCCTGGATCGTGGCCGGGTAGGAATATTCGCCGGGGTCGCTCTCCAGGGTCAGGGCGTTCTTCCAATTCGTTCCATCCGATGAAATCGCGATGTTGAGGGGCGAGCGACCTTTGGGCGTGTGGTTGTACGCCAGCAGATGCCGGCCATCCTTCAAGGTGACCGCGTCGATCGCGCTGTTGGGATTGGGCAGCGCGGTGGCCGACAGATCGCTCCAGGTGCGGCCCTGGTCTTTGGAGGTGGCCATCAACACCATCCCCGCGCCCTTGCTGCGGGCCAGCAGTTCGAGTTGGCCACCCGGCAGGAAAAGGATCGTCGGCTGGATCGCCGCGAGTTTCTTCCCATCGTTGAGCGGGCCGGTTTTCTCCCAGGTTTTGCCGAGGTCTTTGGTGAATTCCATGTGCAGACGCCAGCCCTCCTGCTCGGAACTGGAGGGGCACAGAATCGTCCCATCGCTAAGTTGCACCGGCTTGTCCTTGATCGGCCCGAGAATTCCTTCGGGCAGTTTCGTCGCGGTGCCCCAGGTCTTTCCCGCATCGTCCGAAGTCTTGAGCATCCCCCACCATTTGGAGGGGCTCGGGCCGACTTTGTAGAAGAGCATCAGGGGGCCTTTCGATGGTTGAAAGAGCACCGGATTCCAGGCCGGATAGCGCTGGCCTTGGACCACGCCATTGGCCACCTCCACCGGCGCGCTCCACTTTTCGCCCTCCATCCGCGACAGCCAGATTCCCACCGATGGGTCCCCTTCCCCTTTGCCGCCGAACCATGCCGCCACGAGACCGCCGCCCGTCTCAACGATGGTCGAGGCATGGCACGAAGGCGTCGGCATCTGCTCGGCGATGAACTCGCTCCTGAGGACGGCCGGCGAATCCGCCCGCGCCGCCGGGGCAATTGCAAAACAGGAGAGGATCGCAATAAGCCAACCGCGATTGGAAATTCGCATGCAGCCATCGTACCCCCCTGCGCTTGCGGGCCGCAACAGGCCGAGCATCGCTCCGTGAACTCCGCGCTCTCAGTGGTAGAAGGTGAAGCTACCCAACGGGCGCTGGCGCGATGATCTCCACCCGATTTCCAAACGGATCGCGAAACTCGAATCGGTCGTAGCCGGGAATCGGAATCGAATCCAGGACTTTCAACCCCAGCCCCTCGAGCTTTCGACGCCAACCCCGCACATCGGCCACCTCATAGGCCAGATGCGCCTTGGTTGCCTCGCGATTCACCCCATCCTCACAGCGCACATGCACCGGGAAATTCCCCGCCATCATCCAGAAGCCGCCCATCTTTCGCAGCGACTCGGGTTTGGGGATTTCGATCATGCCCATGACGCCGCAGTAGAACTGGCGGGCGGCGTCTTCCTGGCCGGTGGGAACGGTGATCTGGGCGTGATTGAGGCCGAGGATGGAAAGTTCAGTCTTCATCGCGAAGGATGGTAAAACAATCCGAAGCTCGAAGTTCGAAATGCGAAACGAATCCCAATTAAGAAATCAAAATGTTCCAAAGAATCTTTTCGGACATTTTTCTTTGGGATTTTGAGTTTGCTTCGGATTTCGAAATTCGGAATTCTGATTTTGCGGTCCCGGCGCTCCGGGAGTGCCGACGCCATACCTACTTCTTCATCGACTCGACGCCGCCCATGATTTCGGCGAGTTCGGTGGTGATCTGCGATTGACGGGCGCGGTTGTATTCCATGGTCAGGGCTTTGACCATCTTGTCGGCGTTGTCGGTGGCCGACTTCATCGCCACCATGCGGGCCACGTTCTCGCTGGTCACCGCATCGAGGAAGGCCTGGAACAATGCCGTCTTGACCGTCAGCGGCAGAAGATAATCCAGCAGTTCCTTGGGCTCGGGCGAGAAATCGTAGATGGCCTGCGCGACCAGGTGGCCCACCCCCGCCCTTTCCACCGGCACATTGGCTCCGCTGCGCTTGGAATCCATCGCGCCGGCCGAGGCCTGGGCTTCTTTCTCGGCGGTATGCAATCCGATCTGGTCCAGCGCCTCGGCGATGCTCGACAGGGGCATGAGCTGCACGACATCCGCCTTCTGGACGCCGGTGCTGATGAAATTCATGTACGCCACATAAACCGCATCGAGCTCGCCGTTGACGAACTGATCCATGAACTGGCCCGAGGCGCGCTCGACTTCCAGGAAGGTGGGCGCATCGGAGTTGACCTCCACGCGCCCCTTGATCGCCCGCTTCTGGAAGGTGAAGTACGAAATTCCCTTCTTGCCCACCACATATAAATCGATGGCGTTGCCGGCCGCCTCCTGTTTCTTGATGAACGCGCCGGCGTTTCGCAGGACACTGCCGTTATAAGCGCCCGCCAGGCCGCGATTGGAGGAGATCACGATCAGCGCGATCCGCCGGGTCTGGTCGGCTTCGCTGGGCTTTCGCAGCAGCGGATGCTCGACATTGCCGACGTTGGACGCCAGTTCCCCAACCAGTTCCCGAACCTTGAGCGTATACGGCTTTGTTCCCACCGCCCGGCGCAGGGCTTTTTGAAACTTAGCCGTCGCGATCATCTGCATCGTTTTGGTGATCTTGCGGATGTTGCGAACCGCCTTGCGGCGCTTGACGATAGCTCGAGCCTTGGCCATAGGGCGAGGAGTTTAGGGGATGGGCCATGGGATGTCCATAACCCCAAAACCCCACTGCAATCGCCAATTTCAGCGCTTGCCATCGTTCGAACCATGGGATGCGCCTGAACTGTGGCCGGTAGGTCCGGCGGATCCCTGCTGGGAGTGAGCGGTGGAGCCGCGTTGTGTATGGGAGGCGTGCTCGGCGCTATCCGAGAAACCGTGGCCGCGCGTGTCGCGGCGCTCGCGAAATTCCTCGGCGCGCCAGCGATCATTGTTGAAGCGATGATCGCGGTCCCAGTGGTGATATTGGTGATAGCGGTCGTAGTAGATGCCGCCGTAATACGCGCCGCCATAGTAGGGGCCGTCATAATATGGGGCATCGGCGTATCCGTATCCGTATGGGGCATCGTCGACATAGGCCGAGCATCCTGCCAAACCGAGCATGGCGGCGGCGATCACGGCGAATAGACCTGTTCTTAATTTCATAATGACTCCGATGGGCCTGATAGCCCGAAATCCCTTTCTAATGGTAGGTGCAATCCCCATTCCGGAGCTGGATTCTCTGTAATCGATCATACCTTCCCCGCCTGCCAATGCAGGGCCTCCAATTTTCCCAAGAAATTGACATATATTATGGAACATTAAGCGTTTCACTCACACACAGTAGGTGTTATTCTTACTTTTTTTAAGGAGTACACCTATGACCCGTTTTGGAGCTCGTCGTCGGCTTGGCCATCACCTTACCGCTTTCACGTTGGTCGAACTTCTGGTCGTTATCGGCATCATCGCCCTGCTGATCTCGATTCTTCTCCCTTCGCTGAACAAAGCCCGCGAAAGCGCCAATCGAATCAAATGCGGTTCCAACCTCCGGCAGATTGGGCAGGGGATTCTCCTCTACGCCAACGAGAATCACGGCAACTACCCGCGCACCTCGTATAAGGCCGGCGGAGCCAACACCAAGGGGACGGGGATCGCCTGCGATGATCCCTTCAAAGCCGCGGGGAAGCCTTCCAACAATGACCTGACCGCTCCGTTCTTCCTGCTGATTCGCACGGAGGACATCACCCCGGAAGTGTTTATCTGTCCTTCCTCCAATTGCGATAAAGACACTTACGGCGGCGGCACCAACACGGCGATGGTTCGCTCCAACTTCACGGACTGGACCCGGAATCTCAGCTATGGCTATGCCAATCCCTATCCCGATTCGACGGCCGTCAGCAGAGGCTATAAATTAAATCAGACCATCGGCGCGGAATTCGCCGTCGCCGCGGACCGCAACCCGGGGCAATCCTCACCCTTCGACGTCCAGATTCCCACCGAAACGTCCTCCACGAAGGATATGAAGAAGGCCAATTCCGACAATCATCAGGGAGCGGGCGAGAATGTCCTCTTCGGCGATGGCCACGTCGATTGGTCCCAGCACCCCTTCGTCGGCGTCCGCAAGGACAATATCTACACCAAATCCGGCTCGACGGATGGCTCGAAAACCACGGGCGGCGGCATCGAAGTCGGCAGCCCGGTGTGGGCGGGGGATACGGTCATTCTCCCCAAGCTAAAATGATCAGCCCTTCCTCTGCTCCTTCGCCCAGGTATCTTTCAAACTCACCGAGCGGTTGAACACCAGTTTTCCGCCGGCGGAGTCTTTGTCGACCACGAAATACCCCTGGCGCTCGAACTGGTAGTTCGTGCCGGCGGGCGCGCCTTTAACACTGGGCTCGACTTTGGCACCCTTTAATATCGTTTCCGAGTTCGGATTGAGATTGACCTTCCAATCGGCGCCTTCGGGGAAATCCTCCGGGTCGGGTTTGCTGAAGAGGTAATCGTAGAGGCGAACTTCGGCATCGACGGCCTGGGCAGCCGAGACCCAGTGGATCGTCCCTTTGACCTTTCGGCCATCGGGGGGATTGTTGCCGCCGCGGGTGGCGGGGTCGTAGGTGCAGTGGATTTCGGTCACCTCGCCGGCGGCGTTTTTGACGACATTCGTGCAGCGCACCCAGTAGGCATAGCGCAGGCGCACCTCGTTGCCGGGGAAGAGGCGGAAATACTTGGGCGCGGGATTCTCCATGAAATCCTCGCGATCGATGTACAACTCGCGGCTAAAGGGCACCTGGCGCACGCCGGCCGATTCATCCTCGGGATTGTTCACCGCATCGAGCTGCTCGACCTGGCCCTCGGGATAATTGGTGATGACCACCTTGAGAGGATGGAGCACGCCCATCACGCGCAGGGATTTCTTATTCAGGTCATCGCGGAGGAAATTCTCCATGACGTGGATATCCAGCGTGCTGTTGAACTTGTTGACGCCGATGTGCTTGCAGAAGGCGCGGATCGATTCGGGGGTGTAGCCGCGGCGGCGGTAGCCGCTGATGGTGGGCATGCGCGGATCATCCCAGCCGCGCACGGATTTTTCCTGCACCAGTTGCAGCAGCTTGCGCTTGGAGAGCATCGTGAAGGTCAGGTTCAGGCGCGCGAACTCGATCTGGCGCGGATGCCAGATTTTCTTGCCCCAGGGGCCGCTGCCATCGTCGGTGCGGCCCTCGTTGACGGCATCGATGAACCAGTCGTAGAGCGGGCGATGATTTTCGAATTCGAGGGTGCAGATGCTGTGGGTGATGTTCTCGATCGAATCCTCGAAGCCGTGGGCCCAGTCGTACATCGGGTAGATGCACCACTTGTCGCCGGTGTTGTGGTGGGTCTCATGGAGGACGCGGTACATCACCGGATCGCGCAGATTGAAATTCGGCGAGGCCATGTTGATCTTGGCGCGCAGCGTCTTGCTGCCATCGGGGAACTCTCCTTTGCGCATGCGGTCGAAGAGATCGAGGCTCTCGGCGGCCGGGCGATTGCGGAAGGGGCTCTCGCTGCCGCCGCTGGTGAGGGTGCCGCGGCCCTGGCTCACCTGATTGGCGGTGAGCTCATCGACATAGGCTTTGCCCTTTTTGATCAGCTCGACGGCCCAGGCGTACATCTGGTCGAAGTAATCGCTGGCCCAGAGGGTGTTGCTGGGCTTGAAGCCGAGCCATGTGACATCCTCCTCGATTGACTTGACGTACTCTTCCTCTTCCTTGGCGGGGTTCGTGTCGTCGTAGCGCAGGTTGCAGGTGCCACCGTACTCCAGGGCGATGCCCCAGTTCAGGCAGATGCTCTTGGCGTGACCGATGTGGAGATAGCCGTTGGGCTCGGGCGGAAAGCGCGTGGCGACTCGGCCGGCCCGTGAGCCGGTGCGGAGGTCTTCCTCGACAATGCGCCGGATGAAGTCGAGGCCTTCGCGCTGATCCTCGCCGCCCGGACCGGGGACTTTGTTCGTGTCGTTCTCTGCCATGGCGTGTGCAAGTCCTTTGCTGCAAATGCCGGAAGAATCCAGCCGCTGGTTCTATTGTCTTTTGCTCATAATCTTCCGCATCTCCCGGTCCTGCTCGCGTTTGCGGATTGAGTCGCGCTTGTCGTGCTGCTGCTTGCCTTTGGCAACGCCGATTTCGACTTTTGCGCGGCCGTTGCTGAAGTAGATGGCCAGGGGGATCAGGGTCACGCCCTTGGTGGCCAGGGCGGCTTCTAGCTTTCTGATCTCGCGGCGGTGGGCCAGGAGGCGGCGCTCGCGCTTGGGTTCGTGGTTGTATTTGGTGGCCGGGGCGTAGGGGTCGATGTGGGCGTTGTGGAGGATCAGTTCGCCGCGCTCGATGCGGGCGAAGGCATCGGTGATCTGCGCCTTGCCATCGCGCAGGCTCTTGACCTCGCTGCCCATCAGCGCGATGCCGCACTCGAGCTTGGCCTCGATGAAATATTCATGCGTTGCCCGCCGGTTGGTGATCCGGGGCGAATTGTTGGAGCTGGGCTTGGCCATCGGTGGATGATCTTAGCCGGTAGAGGGAGGACAAGCCACGTTAGGAGAATTTCGAATTTCGAAGCTCGAAATACGAAACAAGCTCAAAATGCCAATCCTCAATTTCAAAACTCGGGACGTCAGAACGTCGTTTTTGCGATTGGAGATATGCGGACGCGAAGCAATGAGGCCCTTTGGAGCCTTTCCGCCTTTCGCCCGATTTGAATTTGCTTCGTATTTCGAGATTCGGTTTCGAATTTGGAACGCCTACGCCGCCGCCCCCGACAGCCGGCGGAGCTGGGCCCGCTGGAACAGCGCCGTCACCTTTTCCAGCACGGCCCGCGCGGGGTTTTTCTTTTCGGGAACGAGGAACCCGTAGCGCAGCTTGCCGCTGGGGAGTTTCTTGAGCGTCTGCACGCGCACCAGGGTGTCGATTTCCTGGCCTTCGAGGGTCAGGTTGGCGCGCACCATCGTGCCGATGCGCAGTTCTTTGGGAACGATGGCCGCGAAGCCTTCGGGGCTCAAATCCACGATCTGGCATTTGCGCTCTTTGTCGATCTGCGCCAGGATCCCCGACATCGCCACCGCCACACGGAATGTCTGCCGGCTCTCGGCCGACACCGCATCGCCCACGCACTGGAACTCAATCACCGGCAGCGGCTCGGTCTGCCGCACCTGGGCCACGGTAGCGCCGCGCTGGAAGAACTTGCCGCGGTAGTCGTGGTAGATGATGACTTCGGCGCCGGCCTCCAGCGCGATCGGCTCTTCGAACTCGGCCACCAGGTCCACCCCATGGAGCGCCGTCACCTTCCCCGGCCGCAGTGCCCGCTGGTTGGTCGCCGATGGAATCAGAATATAAATAGGGGAGCCTGCAGCGAGCATGGGGATCATCTCCAAAGAGTCTTTCCACCGCGCGCGATGTGTATCGCGAGGGACACGAAAGCGGCCGGCGCGAAGAGCATTCGCGCCCCCAAATCCTGCCACTTCAGACTCAATCGGCGCGCTCATTCGCAAACTGAACGGAATCCCCCGACAAAATGTGTGATTCATCACAATTCGCACCCTTTTACGCCTTTTTCCGATTCTCGCTGCTAACTTCTATCTTCTAACTTCTGCCCTCACCTATTCCAAGCCGCGCAGCTCAACCCATAACTGATCCAGGTCCAGGTAAAGCTCGACTTTCGCACTGCCATCTTCGCGATATTCGGTTTTGGCGATTCGCGCCATATGCAGCGCCTTGGAGATCGCATTGGCGATGCGCGGATTCTTCTCGGCCGCATCGCCCAGGGTCTTGCCGCCGGCCCATGCGAGGGCCTCGATCTGCACGCGCAACTTCTTCTCGGCCGATGCCTCGGCCGCCCGCGCGGCCATCAATCTGCCCCGCGCTGCCATGCCCACCGCTTCGGCATCCATGCGCTTGCCGACCCAGGCGGGGACATCCACCGGGTTCACATCGCGGGTCCCGCGCAGGCCCATCCGCCGCCGCGGCGCGAAGCCGATCGGATCATCCGGGATCGAGCCCCGGCCGACCGGGATCGACATCTTGTCTTTGAATTCATCCTTGACCCGGTCCCAGCCTTTATCGGCCGCCGGGGGCAGAACGACTTCCTTCTGCTTGAGGGCGAAGCCGCGGAACGTATCGAATGCCTCATTCGGCGAGACGGTCAGCACGACCTCGGCCTGGAGATCATCGCGGAAATCCACGGTGGAAACCGGCTGGGAGATGAACCAGAGTTCCATGTTCTGCCCGACATCGCCGGCCGACAGGATATCGCCGACCGTCAGCCGCGCGGTCAGCGAAACGGGGCTGACCGAGCGCAGGGAGCGCTGCGCCGCATCGAGTTTGGCGGCCGAGAAGGCCAGATCGCGATCCGCATCGCTGACCTTGGCCCATCGCTCGGACCGAACGGCGGGGCGCGGTTTGGCGGCACCGACGCCCGTATCGGGGACGATCA
>JBBRTW010000137.1:0-15070 GCA_038244055.1 Tepidisphaerales bacterium
AAACTTCCCCGTCTACTCATCGAAAATCATCAGGCAAATCGCATCCCCGACGAACTTCGGATCGCGAAGCCCTTCCATGTACGTCCCAACGATCACCACACAGCCCGAGATCACCGGGTTGCCGTATCTCTTCGAGCCGAGATTGGCCACCCATTTGATGTTCGTCTTCGCCTCCACATCCCACTCGGTGGGCACGCCCTTCTCATCGGTCACCATCTGCCGATTCGGCGTCCGCCCCCACATCGGCCAATCGTGCGAGCTCCCGGGATTATCCGCCGCCAAAATCGGCCGCGCCACCACATCCTTGCGCCCCGCCTCCGCCGTCGCCCCCTTCTTCTCCTCATTGCATCCCGCAAACATCAAAAGCGACAGCATCGCCAAAGTCATCTTGTTCATAGTCAATCCTCGGTCAGTCAACCAAAAATACGCCACAGAGACACAGAGCCACAAAGAAAACAAATAAAGAGATTCAATTTCTTCCTCTGCGTCTCCGTGCCTCTGTGGCGAACTATTTCTTCTTCTTCGCGCTTGCCTTCGCGCCTTCGTGCCTTCGCGTTTAATTCCTTCTTCACTTATTCGGGCTCACCACTACATTGTCGTAATAGATCTCGCTCTTGATCGGCGTCACCAGCGATTCGCCGAACAATCCCGGGCTTCCCTCGGTATTCGGCAGCGTGTCCACCAGCTCCACCGTCCATTTCTCCGGCTCTTTGTCTCCCTTGGCCCACGCTTTCCCCTTGATGTCCGCCCCCTTGTCCGTCTTCTGCACGCTCAACTTCAGGTGATACCACTTGCCCGGCTCCCACGGGAACGGCGCAGCCGCAAACAGTGCCTCCCCGGCCTGCCCCTCCTTCGGCAGCGCGCCCGACCACGAATTAATAATGCACCGCTGATGGTTCCCCATCAGCGTCAGGCTGTACTTGTTGGCGATCACGCCCACATCCGGCATATTCCGATTCCCGCCCGCCATCACGGACCCGGTCATCACATCCGCCTCGATCGTGTAGTCCGACCGATGCGTATCGCCGAAGAAAGTCCGCGCGCCGTGATACAGATCCAGATCCAGCGTCTTCACCAGCACCTTGTTCTTCGCGTTCGTGGCCTTGTCGTCGATCTCCATCACCTTGAATTTCCCCCCCGCGTTCAGCCACGTCAGTGGCGGTTTGCCCACCATCGCCGCTTCAAAATCAAAACTCCACGGCAGTTTCGGCATCACCCGAACCCGCGCGAATCCCGTCACTTTCTTCCCGCCCGCATCGACGCTCGCCACAATCGCCCCACCCTGCGGCGGGCCGTTCTCGCTCGAAAACTCCCCCGCGCTCACCGCGCCCTTGAGATTCCCCGCCTTGGTCGGCTCGGCCGGCGTCGCCGGCGGCGGCGTTCCCGCCGGCAGGGGGGGCGGCGGAATCATCACCGGCCCAATCGCCCACTCCCCTTTCGCATCGGCCGAGATCAGCCGGCCTTTCGCATCGTAAGTCCGTACCTTGAAATTTGCCTTGTCACCCGCCCGCACCACCAGGTCGCACGGCACCACCTGCACCACCGCCACCGCCGACTCGGCAGGCTCCTCCTTCGCGATCTCCGGCGTCTTCACGTCCTGCGCCTTAGCCTCCTTGGGCCCGATGCAGAAGGTCCCGCCCGCCGTCTGCAGATAGATCCTCCCGTTCGAAATCGCCGGCGATCCGAAAATATAATACTCCCGCCCCAGCGTCTGCGCATCGGCCCCCAGCTCCACCTTCGACAGCACCTTCGCCTTCTTCTTCCCCTCCTCCGGCGGCTGCACGATCACGAAATTCTTCGCATCCGCCGCGTAAATCTTCCCATCCGCGAAAGTCAGCGATGCCTTGCCGAGCGTCCCGGCCTTCTGGTTCCACTTCTCCTTCCCGCTCGCCAGATCCAGCCCGTGAATCTTCCCCGAATCATCCATCACGAACAGCGTCGTCCCATCGGTGGTTGGAGATGGAAAACCCGATTCGATTCCATCCACATGCCACAGTTCCTTGATCGCCTTCTTGGCCGGATCGATCGCCGACAGATCAAGGCACGCCACCCGTCCCAGTTGCGAATTGTCCAAACTCTCCTGCGAGCTGCACACCACCAGTTTATCCCCCACGATCAGCGGCGTCGCGCAGGTCCCGCGCTTGGAAAGTGTGTAACCGAACATTTTCTCCCCCGTCCGCGCCTTGAACCCGTACACCCCGCCATCGCCGGCGCAGAAAATCACCATCCGCACCCCGCCGATCACACTCACCACCGGCGTCCCATACGGCGCATCCACCGGCCGGCCCCCCGTATTGCTCGTCCAGCGCATTTCCCCCGTGGCCGAGTCAAACGCGAAACAGCGATGCTGCCCCTGCGCGTTATCGCCCCATCCAAACGCCACACCCGTCAGCAGCAGTTGATCCTCATCGATGGCCGGAGATTCCGTGCGCCCGCCGAAGGTCGAGATCATCCCATATTCTTCCAGCATCTGGTGATACCAGATCGGCTTGCCCGTGTTCCCATCCAGGCAGACCAGATGCCCCTGCACCCCATAGCCGTAAACGCGATTGGTCTTCGGATCGCCCACGACATTGCCCCACCCCAGCCGGTGAAACGGCACATCCGTCTGCGACATGTTCACTTTGTATTCCCAGAGCGTCTTGCCCGTCTGGATATCGACTGCCACCAGCGCTTCCTGCGTCTGCGGGCCCACCACCAGCGTCTGCCCATCCCCCTGCGCGATGACCATCTCCCCGATGCGCGTCCAGGTGAACAATTTCCCATTCATCACGATCGGGCTCGACATTCCCGTGACCTTCTCGTTCTTCCAGGCCACGTTCTCCCCGCCAAACGGATCCCAAGACTCCGGCAGCCCCACCTCGCGCGAAACCCCATTCTGCTCCGGCCCGCGCCACCGCGACCAATCCCCCGCCACCGCCGGCATTGCACACCCGGCCAGGGCGATTAATAGCGACGACAACGCCTTCGTAAGCTTGGTTTTCATAAGCTGGTTTTCCTCAAGTTCGTAGGACCCGCGATCATTTCTACACCGCAAACCGCCAACAGTTGTTCCAACAAGTGTCATGCCGAAAAACTATCCCCCACCACAACCCCACCCTCGCATAGCCGCGCCTCCTCGAAAAGCCGCAAACTCCCTCTCCCAAGGCCGGTGACAAAGGCCAATACGCCGCGCCGCTCTTCCGGCCGTGGGAGAGGGCGGGGGTGAGGGGTTGAGGCCGTTGGAGAAGATCATCGAACTGTTCCGCGACTGAAATCTTACCTCAAACTCGCGATGAGCGATTTCCCATCTACAACCGTATTTGACTCAAAGTCCACTCAAGCAGGCGGCCCGGCGATTATTCTATGCCTCACAAACCGTTTCGCCTTCATCTCAAATCGCGGCAAAGTGCCACAGGGCACCACCGACACCTCCGCCCGGAACGCCAGTGTATCCTGGATCATCTGCCCCACCCGCTCCGCCAGGTGCAGCGCCAGATCATCGGCCAGCGGCTCGAGCTCTATCTTCACCTCCGTCAGCGATCCTGTCCCCAGCACCTCCACCCGGAACTCGGCCACCTCGACAAACCTCCGAATAATTGCTTCCAATCCCGATGGATACACATTGTTGCCGCGAACCGTGAACATATCATCCATCCGGCCCAGAATCCCTCCCTCCAGCCGGGTGAACCACCGCCCGCAAGCGCATTTCCCGCGCATCCCCCGCACCTGGTCATTGGTCCGATACCGGATCAGCGGACTCCCCCACCGCCCCAGGTTGGTCAGCACCAGTTCACCAATCTCCCCCTCCTTCACTTCCTCCCCCGTGGCCGGATCGATGATCTCCGCGATGCACTCGCTCTCGATCAGGTGAACCCCGCCCGGATTCTGCTCGCATTCAAACCCCATCGCCCCCATCTCCGTCATGCCCGTGTGATCCAGCACCCGCGCCCCCCACTGGCTCTCGATCCGCCGCCGCACCTCTGGAATATTCCCCCCCGGCTCACCGGCCACGATCAATTTCTTCACGCTCGACCCCGCCAGATCGATCCCGTCCTCCCGCGCCACCTCCGCCATCCGCAGCGCATAAGTCGGCGTGCAGCAGACCACATCCGCCCGGTTATCGATCATCATCTTCAGCCGCGCCGTCGTCGATAAACCCCCGGCCGGGATCGCCATGTTTCCCAGCGCCGAAGCGCTCTCAACCGCCGCCCAGAACCCCACGAACGGCCCGAAACTGAACGGAAAAAAGATCCGATCCCCGCGCCTCACCCCCGCCGCCGTGTAAATGATCGCCCACAATTTCCTGAACCATCCCCAGCTCTCCGGCGTATCCAGCCACCGCATCGGCCGGCCCCCGCTCCCCGAAGTCTGGTGATACCGGCAGTACCGCTCAACCGGATAAGTCAGATTATTCCCATAAGGCGGCGCGGCCAGTTGATCCGCCTCCAATTCCTTCCGCACCGTAAACGGCAGCCGATTCATCGGATCCCGCAGCGCATCGAACTCAACCCCCGCCAGTTTAGAGCGATAAAACGCATTGGTTTTCAAAACCTCGCGCAACATCAATGCCAGCTTCGCCCGCTGAAGCCGCGCAAGCCCCTGGCGATCCAGCGTTTCCTCTTCGGGAATGTAATAGCCAGCTTCCTGCATTGAGTACCCGCGCGCCCGCAAAAGCGAGTTGTACATCATGCGTAGGTTTTCGTTAAGCCCCCAATTCCCCATTTGAAATCCCACAATCCGGGACCATCCACCACGCAGACAAGCCGGGACATCTATGAGCAGCCACCCGCCAGCAATATCCCCTGCCTCCGACACAACTCCTTCAGCGCATCCGCCGCCACCTTGAACAACTCTGGCCCGGTCTCCCCATGCGAATGCCCGGCCACTTTCAAGTGCGGCTCCAGCGTGACGAACCCGCGATAGCCGCTGTCCCACGCATCCTTGAGAATCTCCGGGATATGCCCATCGCCCTGGCCGGCGGGGACGACCGAGCCGTCCTTCTTCGCGTCCTTGATATGGATGTGAACAGAGTAAGCCTTGAGCAGCGGCCAATTCACGAGCGGGTTGTCGCCGCACTGGACGAAGTTGGCGAAATCGAAGGCGCTGCGGAGCTTGGGATTATTGACGGAGGTCATCAGATCGGCGCAGCGCCGGCCGATGTCGCCGTAGATGCCTTTTTCGTTTTCGTGGACCATCGTCACGGGCATCGATTTGATGTACTCGCACTTGGCGCGGAAGCGGTCGAGCACTTCATTGCGATGGGGGTCGATGGGGCCCTTGCCTTCGCCGCCGGCCGGGTAATAGCTGAAAACGCGGATGAAGGGGGAGTTGAAATAAAGGGCGATCTCGACGGCCAGCTTGAAGCGGTCGAAATGCTCGGCCCACGGTTTGTCGATGGCGACTTTTCCGATGGGCGAGCCGATGGAGATGACGCCCATGCCATTGGCGGCGAGCTTGGTCTTGATCTCCGCGCGGAGGGCGGTGTCGAAATCCATGACGTTCTTGCCGTAGACGCCGCGCAGCTCGAAATGGGTGACGGCATTTTCGCGGCAGACGCGAATCTGATCGTCGAGGTTCGGCCCGATCTCATCGGCGAACGCGGAGAGTTTGAGTGTGGCGGTGGACATGGGGGTGATTGTAGGGGAGGAGGGGGGTGGGAGGAAAGTATGAATGGCGAATGGCGAATGATGAATGATGAATGATGAGTGATGAAGGATGAATGATGAATGATGAAGGATGAATTGTCGTCAGGGCTCGCTGAATAGGCAGAGCACCCCCGTCCAGTCGAGGGCCTGGATGTCTTTGCCGACTCTGGCGATTTCCACGCCGCTGTAGACGCCGAGCAGGGGGATGGATTTGGGGAGGGTGGCGCGGACCTGGTGGGCTTCTTCATCATCCGCGCCGCAGTAGGCCGCCGCCCGGCCGGCGCAGTCGATGTAGAAGGCGAAGAGCGGCTTTCGGCCGGCGGCGCGGGCGAGCAGCTCGCGCGTGCGCAGGGCCACATAATCCATGTCGATCGAGCGCCGCATGAGCTGGATGCGCATGCCGGGCTGGAGATCGTTCTCGAACATGACCAGTCCCTTGCGCTCTTTATCGACCCCGATGCAGAGGCGGTTGGCGTAATCTTCCTCGCGGAATGGCCCGTAAGGATCGCCCTTGTTGACACCGAGCGTGACGAAGAAAGAGTAATCATCCCACGCCAGCCCCGCCTCCGGGCCGAGCATTTCGGCGATCACATCGAGGGCGGGGCGGTTTTCGATCTCGAGGACGGTCGCGTTATCCGTTTTGGTAATCGTGTGATAGCGCCCGGCCGGTCGGCAGCCGTGCATGATGATCGTGTCCATCCGCAATCCGCCGCCGGAGAGGATCAGGGCGATGGCCGACTGCTGTTCGATGCGATCGTCGAAGAACTGGAACGTCGGGTGAAGCTGCATGTCGCCGATCATTCCCATCCCGGCCATCGCGGGCCAGTTGGGCAGGCGGCGCGAGATGCCCTCGATCAGGGGCGTGGCCATGTTGAGCTTGAGCTGGCCGGTGAGGAGGTTGATGGAGTCGTAGAAGAGGAGGAGGCTGGTTGGGTTGGGATCGCTGGTGGAGGGACGCGCGGCCGGGTGGGCGGCGAGTGTGGAAGCGATTTGCCGGCCGAGAAGTTCTCCGGTGGCGAGCTCGTTGCTTGCCAGGCCGGTCTGAATGAAGGCGTCGATCTGGATTGCCGGTCCGGACATAAATGCCAAGCCAACTTCGCTGCCATCGTAGGACAGACCATCGTGGGTGATGACGCCGACGGCGAATCCGCCGATGATGCGGGCGCGCGGGCCGGCGATTTCGCGGATGGCGGCGTGGAGAAGTTTGGGATCGTGGCGGGCGGTGCAGAAGAGGAGGATGAGGTCGGGCGCGGGGCAGGTCGCGGAGGCCGCCTTTGCTGCTTCAAGGCCGGCGGCGCGGGAATCGGAGAGAACAGAGCGGCCGACGGAAAAGACTGTGGACATGGAACGGGAGTCTAAGGGAGAGAGGAATTTTGTGCAGCACCGGAAGTGGTTGTTTGGCCGGAATTGCCCGCCTAGGCAAGAGCTTGATGCGGAGTTACGCTTGCCGCGCCATGGGAGCCGAACACGTCCTTGTCGCTTATGACCTGAGAGACATTCTTGGATTTCCCTTGGCGCTTTGGGATCCTATTCCGGAGACTTTTGGAGACTTGCTGAATAAGGCAATTCACTTCCGCGACGATCCGAGCAGGACGATCCGTGAACCGATCGATGCGATGGGCGATGAGGAGATATGGCAAATCATCGGCAGAGTTGTGGCTGATGTACTCTCTCCATACGAGATGCCAATATCGAGAGAAATGCGGATTAACGATTTGCTTTCCAGCCTTTAGTCGAGAAAAGTTGCACCAGGCTTTGACGAGGGGCGGATATTGGGGAAAATCCAGATGACTTATCCCTGCCAAGGAAAGAAATCAACATGCCCCAGCCACTCACCGATCGGCCGATGATTGAGCAAGCCGTCACCCGCGCTCTGGCCGAGCAGCCGGTGCGCGATCTGCACACGCATCTCTATCCGCCCAGCTTCGGCACGCCCGTGGCCAACTCGACTGGGAAGATCGATCCCAGCGGCATGATGCTCTGGGGCGTGGATGAGCTGATCACCTACCACTATCTGATTGCCGAGGTCTTCCGCATCGTCCCGGCCACCAAATTGCCCTACGAGCAGTTCTGGAAGATGTCCAAACGCGAGCAGGCGGATCACATCTTCAAGCACCTGTTCATCGAGCGCACGCCCATCAGCGAAGCGTGTCGCGGCGTCTTGACGACGCTGCACAAGCTGGGGCTGGATATCAGCGGCAAGTCGCTCGAACCGGCCCGCAAGTGGTTCGCGGCGCAGGACCCGAGCAGTTTTGTCGACAAGGTCATGCAGATCGCCAATGTCGAATCGATCACCATGACCAACGCGGTCTTCGACGATGTGGAGCGGAACAAATGGCTGGCCAATCCGCGCGTCGGTGAGGACCCGCGCTTTGAGGCGGTGCTGCGGATCGATCCGGTGCTGATCGATTGGCCGGGGGCAGCGCGGAAAATGACCGAGTGGGGTTTTGCCTGCTCCGAGACAATCGATGACAAGACGGTTGAGAACGCGCGGAAGTTCCTTCGCCACTGGATCGACTCAATGAAGGCGATTTACCTGGCGGTGAGCCTGCCCCCGGAATTCCGCTATGGCGCCGGCGCGGCCAGCGACCCCGTCTTCGAGCGGATCATCCTGCCGGTCTGCGCCGAGCGGAATATGCCTTTTGCGATGATGATCGGCAGCCGCCGCGGCACCAATCCCGCCCTGCGCGATGCGGCCGACATGGGCGGGCTGGCGGATGTGCAATCCGTCGTCTCCCTCTGCCGCGGCTTCCCCCAGAATAAATTCTTCTGCACGATGCTGGCGCGGGAAAATCAGCATGAGCTCTGCGTGGCGGCGCGGAAATTCGGCAACCTGATGGTCTTCGGCTGCTGGTGGTTCATGAACAACCCCAGCCTCATCGACGAGATCACCCGCATGCGCATCGAGCTTCTCGGGACCAGCATGATCCCCCAGCACAGCGATGCGCGAATTCTCGATCAACTCGTGTACAAGTGGGATCACAGCCGCGAGTTGATCGGCCGGGTGCTGACAGAAAAGTATTTCGACATCGCCCGGACAGGCTGGGCGGTGACGGAGGCAGATATTCGGAAGGATGTGAAGCTGATGCTGCGGGATAATTTCGTGGAGTTTTTGAAGCGATGACCGTGGCGGAAATCAAAAAGCGTCTGCGGGCGATTGAAGCCGAATTGGCCGACCTGAAGAAGCAGGGCGAGCGCATCAGGTCGTCGCTGAAGCGTGGTTGGCGGCGCATCATGGGAAGCTTTTCGGGCGACAAGCTTCATGCCAAGGCAATGGAATTGGGGCGCAAATATCGAAGCGCCCAGCGCCCGAAGCGAAAAAAGCGATAGGCCGCCATCCTCCATCCTCCATCCTCCATCCTCTATCCTCTATCCTCTATCCTCTATCCTCGTTTTCCATTTCACTACCACACCCGCCGCCTGCGATACCCAACCTCCCCGCGCGATTCCCGGCAGCGCGACCCATGCCCAATCAGTAACTTCCGTGGGTGATCCTCACGGAGGTGTTCAATGGCCAGCGCGAAAATCGGTCTCGGCGTCAACATGGAGTTCGTCCGCCATCAGGACAAGCCCTTCGAGTGGGGCGTCGAGAAGGCGGCGGCATTGGGGTATGAATATGTCGAGCCGATGGTGCATTGGGGACGCGAACTGCTTTCCGAGGCGGGGTATTTCCATAGCGTGTCGATGCTGGATGATCCCTATCGCGTCAAGCGAGCCTGCGAGAAGGCGGGGATCAAGCTCTCGGGTCTGAGCGCGCATACGCCGCTCTGCAAGCCGGAAATCAGCACGGAATATCTCAAGCAGGCGATTCGTTTCGCCGCTGAGTGCGGCGCGCCGGTGGTCAACACCGATGAAGGTCCGAAGCCTGTGTGGACCAGCATCGAAGAAGATCATGTGCTCATGAAATATGTCCTGACCGAGGCGGCCGCCCTGGCCGAGCCGCGCGGCATCAAAATCGGGCTCGAGCCGCATCAACAATACACCAAGCACCCGGCCGGCCTGAAGCGAATCTTCGAACTCGTGAAAAGCCCGGCCATCGGCATCAACTTCGACACCGGCAACAGCTACCTCTGCGGACACGATCCCTACGACTGGCTGGAAAGCGTGCTGCCGAATCTGGTTCATCTGCACGGCAAGGATATCTCGATTCAGCAAAGCTCGGCCGAGCGCGGCAAGGTGACCGGAACGCCGGTGGGCTGCGCCTGCGGCGAAGGCGTCATCGATTGGAAACGGATCATCGGCATTTGCCGCAAAGCGCCCCGGCCGATCGTTCTCTCGGTGGAGTGCGGCACGGTCGATCAGGCCGAGGCAAGCATAGGGCATTTGAAGGAGATCATGCGGTCGGCGGTGTGAGTGAAATGTGTGAGGGATTCGTTGCGTGGGTTTTCAGTGCGGGCAAGGAGTGCAGTATGAGGTGGTTAAGCGTGTTGGTCGCGGTCGGAGCGGTGACGGTGTGGAGTGGGATAGCACAGCCCGCGGGCGCTGCGGATGAGGCGGGCATGAAGGTCGGCGAGAAATCGGTGATGTTGGAGCAGGGGGGCAAGACCATGCTCGAATACTGCTTCGCGGGCGTACCGTTCAAGCCTTACATGCGGACTCTGGCGACGCCGGCCGGCATCAATATCCTCCGCGATGCCCCATCCGATCACCTGCATCATCACGGCCTGATGTTCGCCTGGCGGGTCAATGGCGTGAATTTCTGGGAGGAAAAATCGGAGGTCGGCCGGGAAGTGCATCGGAAGATCGAGTCGGCCGGCGGCGGCTTTGTGGAAAAGATCGAGTGGCTCGCGCCGGTGGGCGAGGATGTTCTGCTGCTGGAAGAGCGGCGCGTGGAGATGGTCGATTCGGGCGACCCAGCCGCGCGGTTGCTGGTCTGGCGATCGACATTCACCGTCCCGGCCGGCAAGCCCAGCGCGGCCATCACGGGCGCGCATTATCATGGCCTGGGCATGCGCTTCCTCAAGGAAATGGATAATGCCGGGCAGTTCATCAACGCCGAGGGAAAAAAAAGTGAAGTCTTCCGCGGAACCGAAATGCTCGTCCCCGGCGCGAGCTGGTGCGCCTATGTGGCCGCCTTCGACGGCAAGGAAGTCACCGCCGCCCTCCTCGACCATCCCCAAAACCCCCGGCCCGCGACTTTCTTCACCATGACCAAACCCTTCGCCTACCTGTCGGCCGCGCTCAATCTGCACAAGGACCCGCTGACCATCGAACAGGGCAAGCCGCTGACGTTCACCTGGGGCGTGGTCGTCGCCGATGGCAAGCTCGATGCCGCGCGGATCGGAAAAATCCGGGAGCGCTGGCTCGCTTCAAAAGAACCCGCCCGATAGCAGCGGGACGCACTTACTCCATCTCCTCTTGCTCCCTCTCCTGTACTCGGGAGATGGCGGGAGTGAGGGTCTGCGGCATTTGGGAAGCTTTCAAGTAGCATCCATCGCACATCCGGGACGGCGCTCTTGTTGCTGTCGCTCCCGGCTTGTCTGGCATGTGAGGGGGGCTCAAGCTGTTCAAGAAAAACCCCCGCGCCCATAGAATTTGCCTTTGGAATGGCCGATAACTTAGTGACGGCGCGCAGTAGCGCGCCCGCGACGTTCCCGGCCATGATCCATGTCCTCATGTTTCATGCCTTCACGTTTCACGCTCCCTCATGACCCGCATCCAGCGCCGACTTCTCATCGACACCAGCGTGATTGGCATCACGCTGACTCTGTTCGTGGCGATCCTGGATCTTGCCACCAACGCGCTGCAATCGCTCGAAGACTTGTTTTACGATTCCCGCGCCGCCTACTGCCAGCACTGGGCCAAGCCGCCCACGGACAAGCTGGTTCACATCGATATCGACGATGCTTCGCTCCAGGCCGTCGGCCAGTGGCCCTGGCCGCGCACCGACATGGGCCAGTTGCTCGAGGAGATCGATCGCGCCGGGGCTCGGGCGATTGCGATGGACATCATCTTCCCCGAGCCGGCCCAGCCGCGCGATGTGAAGATTGATGGGCAGGTGGTCCATATCGATGACGATGCCAATTTCGCCGCCTCCATCGCCAAAGTGGGGAAAGTGCTGGTGCCGGTTTCGGTCTCCGCTTCCTCCACGGCTTCGCCGATCTACAAGAAGATTCGCGACTACCTGATGGCCGATCTGGAATTGAGCGATGCGGATTGTTACCAGCGCCTGCTGGCCGATCCGGACCATGTGCTGCCCCTGGGGTCGAAGTTTCCGGTGGATATTTTCATCGCCGCGCGGCGCGAAGCGATGAACGCGCGAATCTCCGAGCAGGTTGAGAAGCGCAAAGCGAATCTCCCCGAGATCAGGAAAACGCTCCTGCCGAAAACCGATCCAGAATTCACCAGCTCGCCTCTGGTCCGGCTGCTGCATGATGAATTCGAAAAAGTGCGTTCGAGCCATGCCCTGCGGCGATTCATGATGCCCATTCCCGAAGGCATGGGGCCGCTGGCGACCTACTCCGGCGAGCTTGCATCGATCGCGCCGCTCACCGAGGCGGCGGCGTATGGTGGGTACGTCGATTATCTTCAAACCGGCCGGGGTGGAACGGTGCGGGCGATTCCGCTCCTGGTGAATTTTCGCGGGCAGTTGTTTCCGCAGATGGATTTGTCGCTGGCCTGCGCGGTGCTGGGCGTCGACATCCGCACCATTCGCATCGCCCGCGATGAGATCGTCATCCCCAGGCCGCCCGGCCGATCGGCCGACATCCGCATTCCCGTCCGCGCCATGCATGCCGACCAGTTCGGCGGCGATGTGGGCATGTTCGCCTATGTGCCCGTGCGCGGGAACAAGGATTGGGAGACGATCTTCGATCATCCCAGCCATCAGAAACCCGAGCTTCATGTGTCGATGGCGGCCGTCTGGGATGTGTATCTCATGCGCGATCGCCTGGCGCGCAACAATGCGAACATCGATCGGGCGCTGCGCGTCATCCTCGATGATGATCCGCCCATCGACTCTCCCGATCTGCCCCGCCTTGGACTCGATGGCAACAAATACAAGGAATACCTCGCCTCCAAACCCGCGCCGGAAGATACGGCGGCCCGGAGGACGCTGGTGGACTGGACCCTTCAGCAGCTCAAGGAAACCGGGATGGATGCCATTCCGAAAATGAAGGATTCGGAGCTTCCCAAAGTTCCCGGCACCGATCGGCCGGACCCGCGCGAGATCGTCAAGCGAAATGAAGTCGCCTATGCCGTCGCCAGCCTTTCACGCGGCCTGGATCAGAACAAAAAATTCGAGGAGCTTCTGAAGAACCGCCGCGCCCTGCTGAAAGACAAGATCGCCGGCCGGGGCGTGCTGATCGGCTGGGCCGCCACCGCCAAGACTGATTTCTTCCCCACCGCGATCCAGCCCTCCTGCCCGGGCGTGGTCATCCACGGCATGCTCTACAACGGCATCATGACCGGCGACCTCTGGAAGCATGCGCCCAAATGGGTCACGTTCATCATCACGGTCCTGATCGGGCTCTCTGTGACCGTTGCCAATGGATTTCTCAAGCCCATCGGCGCCTTGGGCGTCACGCTCGTTCTGGCGGTCGCATATTTGCTGGTCAACGGCTACCTTCTTTTCGATTATGGCAATGTCTGTGTCGGCGTGGCCGGTCCGGTGGTGGCCCTCGGATCGGTCTGGTCCACCGGCGCGGTCGCCGCCTTCCTGATCGAAGCCGCCGAGCGCGCGCGCATCACCAAGCGTTTTTCCAGCTACGTCGATCAAAAACTGGTGGATTTCGTCATCGAAAATCCGGATGTCTCGCTCGATGGTCAGGTGCGGGAGATGTCCGTCATCTTCACGGATCTGGCGGGCTTTACCACGCTCTCGGAAAAATTGCGCGAGAAGACCGTGCCGATTCTCTCGGATTATCTCGGCGTGATGGTGCCCATTATCCGCCGCAATGATGGCTTCGTGAACAAGTTTCTCGGCGATGGGATCATGTGTTTCTACAACGCCCCGCGCGATGATGCCGATCATGCCGCGCACGCCGTTCGCACCTGCCTGGAGATGCAGGTGGCCATGAAAAAATTTGCCGAGGAGCTGGTTGCCAAAGGCCTGCCCAGCCTGGCAATGCGCTGCGGCGTATCCACCGGCAATATGGTCGTCGGCGATTCCGGGCCGGCCGATGCCTGCGACTACACCGTGCTCGGCGATGCCGTGAACTTCGCCTCGCGCCTCGAAGGCGCCAACAAGGCCACCGGCACCCATATTCTCATCAGCCAGCGCACCAGCGAACTGGTGGCCGACAAATTCTTACTGCGCCCCGTCGGCCGACTTCTGGTCGTCGGCAAGTCGGAAGGTTTAATGACCTACGAGCCCCTGGTCCTGCTCGATGAGGCCACCCCCGAACAGATGATGGAGACGGCCATGTGCGCCGAGATGGTGGCGGCCTACGTCGCCCGCGATTTCGCCAGGTGCATTGAGGTGGCCGATCGGATGGATGCCCAGTTCAATACGAGCAAGCTGGCCGCCCTCTACCGCAAGACCAGCAAGCTGTACCTCGAAGAACCCCCCGGCCCGGAATTCACGGGAAACCTGATCCTCACCGAAAAGTAACCCCGGCCGCTCACCGCCCCATGCGCCGATCGATCAGATCATCGCTGTGCTTGCAGAGGAGGTAGCAGACGGCCGCCAGTCCGACGCCAATGCCCAGCGTGGTCACGCCGCCTTCGAGCTGTCGGGTAATCATCGAGAAGAGCCCCGAGAAAATCATGGTCAGCGCCCCGAAGGCCGTCCCCGCGATCAAGGTCATCACGACCAGCCACAGCGATTTGTAAAGAATGCGATCCGTCATGAGAGGAGCTCCGAGAGCTATCCCGAGCCATTTCCTGGCAAGATGGCTTCCCAAATAGGTAACTGACGGGCTCCGCCCAACTTAAAGCATCGGCCGACCACAAACAGTTTCGACACATTTTGTCTGCAAGCTGCGTAGGACAAATGTCGTAGGCAATGTCTTGCCCAAATTGTCACCGATTTCCGAAAATGATGACGAATTTGGACTTTTTTTGCCAGAATTGCCCATTTTGACAGGATTTTTCCTCAGAATCCACTTGCGATGCGATCCTCTCCCCCTCATACTTCCCTCACCAAAGTCAATGCAGGTTCGGTTGGACCACATCTTTCGGTCTGTCGAATTCTGGATCCATACAACCGCCTGCCGCCGAATGCGGTACACAATTTCGATTTCGAAGTCCCGGCCGTCGCGTGGGTGAGGCCGGGACTTTCTTTTTTCCATCGCGAACTTTCATCATTGTGCGTTTTTCCAATTTAACGCAAGATATTTGCTTCCCCATTTCTGGAAAAGGGCGCTTGGCGGGTGTTCTTTCTCATCGACCGGTGGACGAGTCCCATTACGCCGACGATAATCCGTCCACTTCGACAGGACTTCGATTCCCCAGGACCGTCCCATGAGCACTCCCAAGGCCTACTTCCAGAACATCTACGACAA
>JBBRTW010000138.1:0-14956 GCA_038244055.1 Tepidisphaerales bacterium
CTGATAAACTCCCCCCCGCAACCATTTCCGCAACCGTTTACGCACGAGAAGCCGCATACTCCCTCTCCCAAGCGGCGCTACAAAAGCCTCTTAGCCGCGCCGCTCGACCGCCGCGTGGGAGAGGGCGGGGGTGAGGGGTTGTCGTGGTATGTCAACTGGCGTGATACGCAAGACAGTCGCCTGTGTGAACTCTGTTAACCCCTTGGATCTCGAACAACTCATCAACGATGACCTCGCCCAGCGCGCCGCCGCCCACCAGCTTCGCCGCCGTCGCGTGCTGGAGATCATCTCTCCCACGCGCGTCCGCCTCGATGGCGTCGAGTACATCAACTTCGCCTCCAACAACTATCTCGGCCTGACCCATCACCCTCGCCTGATCGAGGCCGGGCGGGCGGCGCTGGAGAGCGCCGGCGCGGGAAGCGGCGCGGCGGGGCTGATCACCGGCCATTCGGCATATCACGAGTCGGCCGAACGGGCGATCGCGGCGTGGAAGGGGACGCAGGGCGCGGTGATTCTGCCGAGTGGGTATCAGGCGAATCTGGCGGCGATTCAGACCTTGGCCGCACTCAATCACCGTGCGCAATTCCACGTTCTTAGACAAGCCGGGACAGAGCATCGGGAGCGCAGCGACCAGAGCGCCGTCCCGGATGGCGTCGATTGCAAACAACACCCTATCGCACACGGTTCCGTGGGCCGGCGCACCGCCGGCGCGCGCTTCCTGATCGATAAACTATCGCACGCATCTTTGATCGATGCCGTTCGCGCCAGCGGCGCGGAGTTTCGCATCTTTCCTCACACTGGAATGAATAAGCTCGCGCGGCTTCTGGAAGGCGCGCCGGAAAACCAGTTGCAGGTGGTGCTGACGGAGTCGATCTTCAGCATGGATGGGGATGCGGCCGACCTGGCGGGGCTGGCGAAGTTGAAGGCGATCCACAAGTTTGTGCTGGTGCTGGATGAAGCCCACGGCAGCGGCGTGTACGGCCAAGCCGGCGCGGGTTACGCGTCCGAGATGGGATTGCAATCGATCGTGGATGTGAGCATCGTGACCCTGTCGAAAGCGCTCGGGGGATCGGGCGGCGCAGTGTGCGGATCGGCCGGATTCTGTGCCGCGCTGCTGAATCACGGGCGGGCGTATATATATTCGACGGCCGTGAGCCCGGCGTCGGCCGCGATCGCCGAGGCGGCGGTGGGGGTGATGCGCGATGAGCCGCAGTTGCAGGCGCGGGTTCGCGAACTGGCGCGGCGGATTCGCGCGGAGGCGGCGCGGCTGGGGCTGGCGGTGCCGGCTGGCGATTCGCCGATCGTGCCGATTATTCTGGGGAGCGAAGAGACAGCGCTGGCGGCGAGCGCGCGGTTGATGGAGATGGGTTTGCTGGTGCCTGCGGTCAGGCCACCGACGGTTCCGCGCGGGGGGAGCCGGCTACGCGTGACGGTTTCGGCTGGGCATGGGGAGGAGGAGGTGGGGAGATTGGTGAGGGGGTTGGAGGGGCTTGAGGCGAGGTAATGAAATGGTGCGAATGGCTTGAGCCCTTTGTCGTTTCCCAATTCTGGGGATCGACGAGAATTGCCATACTGGATACCGCAGTGGCGCGCAGGGATGAAAGTGGCTCACTCCGTTTCCATCCAGTTTGACATGCAGGCGCTGCTATTTTAGCTTGCGCTGCGGACACGCACACGCGGCCAAATCGCAGCGCCGACATCTGAAATAAAATACATTTGTTTAATTCGCAGTTATTTTTCTTGCATGCTTCGATGATATCCCAATAATCAACTTTCACTCGGGACGGGGACCCAGGGCGGGCCATCCATCTACGCGAGCTTCGAGTCATTTCTTGGAAGGAGCCCCCATGTTGGGCCTGTTTAGAAAGCGCCGGTGTTCTGTTGCAATTGCGGCCGCCGTCAAGCCGCTGATCGAATCGCTTGAACCCCGGCAGATGTTGTCGACGACTGTGCCGACTGGCTTTGTGAAGCTGAATTCGTCGCCGATCAGCGTGCAATCGTTGTCGAGCGCGCCCACGCAGACGGGGATCACGCTCGAAAGCGGCAAGAGCTATTTCGTCGTCGCATCCGGCAGTCATGTACTGGCCCCAGGGCGAAACGCCGACGCCCAGACTTACATGACCAGCACCAGCCAGAGTTCTTGGAATCTAACCGCCGGGCCGCACCTGCATGTCAGCGGCGTTTCGACATGAGGTCCGTATCAGTCGGACCACGTCTACGGTGCGCAAATCACCGGCAGCGGCAGCCAACTGGCACCATGGATCAGCGACAGCAATTACTCCGACAACAGTGGTTATCTTTCGCTGGACATGTACGAACAACTGCCTCTCGTCAGCGTTGCGGCGACCGACGTAACGGGGTCCGAAAACGCGCAGGATCCCGTCGCCTTTACCTTCAGCAGATCGGGACCGGTTTCGGAACCCTTGTCTGTCTCCTTTGACCTCAGCGGCACCGCGATGCCGACATTGGCGGACGAAAACGGCCAGCCACTTTCAACCGATGCGGATTATCTGATCGATCAGAAGGTTACGTTTGCATCGGGCAAATACCAGGTGACGATCCCCGCCGGCCAGAGCAGCGTGATTGTTACGATGACGCCGCTGAACGATTCGATCAATGCCGAATCGACCGAGAACATTCATGTGGCGATCGCCGTGCCGGCCGGAGTTTTCACATATGAGCCGACCCCCGAGCAGGATGAGGCCGATGGCTATATCAAGCCGCTCAAGGTCGACTTCGAACTCTGGAATGAAGGCGGCAATACCGTCAGCCAAGCTGATATCAGCAAGGCGATCCAGGATTTGGATTCGGCTGAGTCAGCGGTGCGCGAGACGGCAAAAACCAATCTGACCAATTGGCTTAAGAACGATAATGGTCTGGCGTCAATTTACGAGCAACAGCGAGATGGCCTACTTGTGGAAGGCCAAGGCAGGTTGGACGCCATTATCAACAGCGTGACCCCCATCAAAATCGATTCGATTTTTGGAGGCACAGTCAAGCTCTCGCTTCGGTTGCCAGCCGAGGCGGGTGTCGTTACGAAGGTCACCGATTACATTCCATATCAGAATGGAAACGTCAAACGCACCATGGGCGTGGATGGTCCGGATGTGATTGAGCCGGGCCAGTCTGAACTCCCCGACCTGGTGCTGACTCCGCTCAAAGAAACCGACAGTGTTTCGATCGAGATCACGATTGAACGGACCGACGCCGCAGGAAATGTCACCTATCAGAAGCAGACGTTCGAGATTAAGATTCGCGAATACGAATGAATCCCATGGAGGCCGCAAAAGACCACATTCACGCGCTATCATATGCACCCAAGCCCGCCCGGATTTCCCGCAAGGGAATCCGGCGCGGTTTGTTGTTATCGATATTAATTGCCTTTTGCGTTGTGGCGTGGATCTTTGGCAGGCCGTACCTTGCGCAGGCCCGATACCTGCAGCTCCAGGCACACGTTGCCGCGCTTTCATTGCCTCATGATAAGGTGGTCTTCGAGACGGCGGCCGGTGCCGCGGCACATTTGCGAAACGCGCAGGAATATCGAGGCCCGCGGAATCCGTATTTTGCCGTCAAATGGACGCCGCGTCCGCCGAGCGATTGGCAGCCACCCGCCCATTTCTATTTGCGTGACTTCGACGACTGGGCACCGATGAGGGCGGGTGACAAGCAGGATGCACTGGCATTCGTCCATGAACGCAGGTCAAAGGGAGGGGCGCTGCGAACGGTTTCGCTCACATTTGGTTGTTGTGAATTTGGTCCTGAAGGTTTTGCTGTAGCCGCACAGGCGAACTCGTGGTTGCCGGCATCTTGGCAGCCCGGAAGCCGCGCCGTCAGCGAAGCAAGAGTATCAAAGTTTTTCCCAATGGATTTCACACCGTCCTACAAGCTCGGGATCGAGCAGTCACTGCGAGTATTTTCGGGCGAAGTGGATGACACCAACGAATCGCATTTTGTCGTGCGTTTCGAGCTCTCAGGCATCAAGTGGCGGCTACACGGTTGGCTACGTGACCCCGGTACTGAACCACGCGGGGCGAAACGAACCGGCCTCCCATGGATCGCGCTTTCCTTTAAATTAGATCAACCCAGCACAACGCGCTTGAGCGATGGCGATCAACCGTCGACTCAACCGAAACATTAAACGAGGGAAAAGGCTCCGTGAACAGGATGCTGCTCCCAAAAAACGTTTAGCTCGGCGACTTACAGACTGATCGGCCAACCAGGGCGGCCTTTCCGGTAGAGAGGAGATGGAGTTCATTCACGCGGCCTTGTAACGGGGTATGTTCAAAATTGCCCTACTCCAAATACGTATACCCCTCCAACCCATTCTCATAAAACTTCAGCAACACCCGTGATTCATCCAGCGTCAGCTTGCTGTCCCGCAGCGCCCGCTCGACCGATTTCCGCATCGTCCGCATCAGCTCATCGGCGTTGAACTGCACGTAATGCAGGACCTCGCGGACGGTGTCGCCTTCGATGACTTCATCAATCACCGGCCGGCCCTCCGCATCGATCGTCACATGCACCGCATTGGTATCCCCAAGCAGGTTGTGCAGATCGCCGAGGATTTCCTGGTACGCGCCGACCAGGAACGCGGCCACGAAATAATCGTTGCCGTTGTAGGGGTGGAGTTCAAGCACTGATTTCACATCGCGCTTGTCGATGAAGCGGTCGACTTTGCCGTCGGAGTCGCAGGTGATGTCGGCCAGGATTCCGCGGCAATTGGGCTCTTCGGTCAGGCGGTGGATCGGCATGATCGGGAAGAGATGATCGATGGCCCAGGAGTCGGGCATGGATTGGAAGATCGAGTAATTGCAGAAGTAGGTGTCGCTGAGCATCGACTCCAGGCCGGCAAATTCCTCGGGGACATAATCGAGGCGCTTGGTGAAGGCCAGCACTTTGGCGCAGACACCCCAGAACAGTTTCTCGGCCAGGCTGCGCTGCTCGAGCGTGCAGTAGCCGAGGTTGAAGAGGTTGAGCACCATGTCCTTGGCGATCTGGGCATCGTGATAGTATTCGGTGAAGTTGGCGTCGCTGATGCCGATGTAGGTGTCGAAAAGGTTCAGCACCGGCGGCGGGAGTTTCTCGCGATCGCCGGGCAAGAGCGTGCCGGGAATGTCGAAGCGCTTGAAGCCGCTCCAGCCGACGACATTGAACACCAGCACCGAATGGTAGGCGACCAAAGCCCGGCCGGATTCGGAGATGATGATCGGATGATCCACGCCGCACTGGTCGCAGATTTCCTTGACGTGGAAGACGACGTCGTTGGCGTATTCCTGCAGGCCGTAATTGATGGAGGATTCGAAATTGGTCTTGCTGCCGTCATAATCCACGCCCAGGCCGCCGCCGACGTCGATGTATTGCAGGCCGGCCCCGAGGCGCTGCATTTCCACATACACGCGCGTCAGTTCGATGATCGCGTTTTTGACGTTGCGGATGTTGTTGATCTGGCTGCCCAGGTGGAAGTGCAGCAGGTTCAGGCAGTCGCCCATGTCGTGGCGGCGGAGGTAGTCGAGGCTCTCCATCACCTCATTGATGAACAGGCCGAACTTGGATCGCGCCCCGCCGGAGGATTCCCAACGCCCCGCCCCTTTGGCCGACAGCTTGACGCGCACGCCGATGCTGGGCTTGACGTTGTGGAGCTTGGCGTACTTGACGATCAGCTCCAGCTCGGTGAATTTCTCGACGACGGGGATGATGTTCTTGCCGATCTTGGTGGCGAGGATGACGGCCTCGATGAATTCATCATCCTTAAAGCCCTTGCAGATGATCGGAGTCGTGTCATCGCCGACCAGTGCCATCACGGCCAGCAGCTCGGGCTTGGAGCCGGCTTCGAGGCCGAAGCCGAACTCTTTGCCGAAATCCAGAATCTCTTCGACGACGTGGCGCTGCTGGTTCACCTTGATCGGGTAGACGCAGCGGTACTGGCCTTTGTATTCGTGATCGCGGATGGCCTTATCGAAAGCGCTGTGGATCGCCTTGACGCGATGCTTGAGGATGTCGGTGAAGCGGACGAGCAGGGGGACCTGGATATCGCGCTCGCGCAGTTCATCGACGAGTTTCTTGAGATCGATCCAGCGGTTCTTTTCCTGGGTGGGGTGGACCAGGACCGTGCCCTCGGGGCTGACGGAGAAATAGCCCTGGCCCCAGTGATCGATGCCGTAGATCTTGGCCGAGTCGGAGGCGGTCCAATCGGCGCGCTGGGGCGGATCGATGGATGGGGTGGTGGAGGGATGTCCGTTGCCGTTGGCGGCCCCGGGGTTGGCCGCGGCGGGCGCGGTCACAGGCGAGGCAACGGAGGAGGTCGCAGGCGCGGCGACCGGGCTGTCGGTGGTCATTGTCGTAAGTCCCTCTGGGCTTCTTCCCCGCCGGGCCATCACTTCCCGAAGCGAGTCAGGAGGAATGATATACCACAGTGGGGGTTATGCGTCACATTTTCTGGGTTGGGCGACATAAAAATACGAGGGGGGGGAATTAAACGCGAAGTCCGCGGCAAATTAAACGCGAAGGCCGCCAAGAGCGCGAAAGCAGACGCGAAGAAGAAAGATTTTGTTGTTTTCTTCGCGGTTTACTTCGCGCCTTCGCGGCCTTCGCGTTTAATTGGGCCTGTCGGCAGTCAGAACTTCGGCATCTGCTGGGTCAGGCAGTGGATCGCGCCCAGGCCCCAGATCAGTTCGACGCAGTCGATGCCGATGACCTTTCGGGCGGGCAGGGCTTTCTGGAGGGTATCGAGGGCTTTGCGGTCGTTCTTGCGGTGGCGGAAGGTGGGGACCAGGAGTGCGCCGTTGATGAAGTAGAAATTGACGTAGGTGGCGGGCAGTCGCTGGCTATCGAATTCCACGACGCCGGGCATGGGGATTTCGACGATATTGAACGCCCGGCCGGCCTGATCCTTGAGCATTCTTACCCGCTTGAGGTTCTCGCGGAGAATCTTGTAATTCTCATCCTTCGGATCCTCCTCAACGGCCACGACGATCGTCCGCTCGTTGATGAAACGGGCCAGGTCGTCGATATGGCCATCGGTGTCATCGCCGGCGATGCCGTCGCCGAGCCAGAGGATGTGGGATTGGCCGTAACAGTCCTTGAGATACTGTTCGATTTCGGTCTTCGAGAGCTTGGGATTGCGGTTCTTGTTCAGGAGGCATTGCTCGGTGGTCAGGATGCAGCCTGCGCCGTTGAAATCGACCGCGCCGCCTTCCATGATGATGCCGGGATAGAAGATGGGGAGCTTGAATTCCTCGGCGATGCGGGTGGGGACGGCATCATCATCATCGTAGGGTGGGTATTTGCCGCCCCAGGCGTTGAAGCCCCAGTCGACGATGGCGGCGTGGGTTTTTCCGCCCTTGCCGCGCGGCGCCTTGAGGACAAATGCCGGCCCGTGGTCGCGGCACCAGGATTCGTTGGTCTTGATGGGGTGGAAGAAGATATTTTCCAGCGGGCAGCCGTTGGATTTGAGCTGCTCCTTAACGATGCGCTCATAATTGCCGTTGGGAACATTGATGTGAACCTGCTCGCGGGGTGCGATCTCGCGAATGATCCGGGCCAGGTTTTCGGGGACGGTGTGGTATTTATCTGGGAACGAAATCCCCTCGGGGCGCGGCCAGGAGAACCAGGTGCCTCGGTGGGGATGCCATTCGGGAGGGAAGGAGTAGCCGAGGGAGGCGGGGGTTTGATTGAGGATTTTGAGTTTGGGCATTTTGTAGGGTGGGCACTGCCCACCGTGGGTTCGAACGACAAAGTGAAATCGCCAAGTAGAAAAACTCGGGCGGTGCGGAAACATACCCGGCCTGCGCGGGCATTCAACTGTGGCATGAATGGTATTGCACGAAGCAGCACAGCCCCGTCACTTGCGCTCAACCAGCTCTGATTCGAATCCAGAAGTAACAAATGAATGCACCGTCGAGCGCCAACGCGAGCAATGGGAACGTCTTGCTTGTATGTCGCTCGAACATCCCGCCGATCCCCAGAAGGGCGGAAAACACAAACAGGAGTGTCGCGGCCAGTGCGCCCACGGCTGCGGCACTGGTCAGCATCCCGACGATTGCAAACACCCAGGCTAAAACAGCAAAGAGCAGGGCGCTACAGGCAAGAAATGTGTCTTCGCCTCGGTTGATACGATGCAACAGCCCTCTGAGGATGCGCGGCCTGTCGCCGTCCACGCCTTGGTAGTTCAAAATTGGCCGGTCGGGTTGTTTGGGCTGCTCGTCGGCCATTTAACCATCTCTCAGTGACCACCGCTTCCAAGCCGCGTCGGAGCGGAGTCAAATTCTCTTCTTCGCTTTTCGCTGCCCGTTTGACCGATGCTCAATCCGGATGATCTCATCGAATCCGAATCGGTCGTAGCTCTTCGCCTGATGTGTGCCTTTTTTCAATCCGATGAGGACCAAAACTCCGTATCCCAACAGGTGCGCCACTTCTCGGAATGGAATGTCAAACTTTCGCCCTTCCGTCAAATGCAATCGCAGTGGGATAAATGGGTCGCGATCAATTTCGGCGGATACCTGTTCTTTTTGCATGATATCTTTCTCCAACGATCAGGGCGTCCGGGCACCCGACCTATTATTCGAGTTGCTCCAAGCGTTCAATGTTTCGAAGCGCCACGACATCGTAGCCTTTCCTGGCAGGCGTTGTCCTCCCCGATTGCAGCACAAGCACCGCGTTTTGAAGCATGAAGGCCATATTGGCATGTAAGACATCTACTTCCTTTCCACGTACCAAATGAAGTCGAAAGGGAACAAACGCAACTTTTTCGAGTTCCGATCGAACGTCCTCGCTGGTCATGCCATTTTCCTTCCCGTCGCCGAATTAAACCTCATCCACAAACCGCTTCCCCAAATTCCCATACGCATCAATCCGCCGATCCCGCAAAAACGGCCAGTGCGTCCGGCTGAACTCCACCTTCTCCAGATCGCACGCCACCACCATCACCTCTTCCCGGTCCACCGAAGCCCGCTGCACGACTTGCCCATTGGGCGAGGCCGCGAAGGATTGGCCCCAGAATTCAAGCCCTTCCTCGCTCACCGGCCGGCCATCAGGGCCCAGCACCTTCTCCAACCCAATGCGATTGGGTGCGAAGACATAGCACCCATTGGCGATCGCGTGCGAGCGCTGGATGGTCTCCCATGAATCATGCTGCGCGTGGCCATACTCCGCCTTCTCCGAAGGATGCCAGCCGATGGCGGTGGGGTAGAATAGGATTTCCGCGCCCTGCAGCGCCGTCAGGCGAGCGCCTTCGGGGAACCATTGATCCCAGCAGATCAGCACGCCGATTTTTCCGAAAGTCGTATCCCACGCCCGAAACCCCGTATCGCCGGGCGTGAAGTAAAACTTCTCGTAGAAAAGCGGATCATCGGGAATGTGCATCTTCCGGTAGATGCCCTTGATCGAGCCATCGGTTTCGATGATGACGGCGGTGTTATGGTAAAGCCCCGACGCCCGCTTCTCGAAAAGCGACGCCACGATCACCACGCCGTATTTCTTCGCCACCGCCCCCAGCGCCTCCGTGCTTGGCCCGGGAATCGTCTCGGCCAGTTTGAAAAAGCGATGATCCTCCACCTGGCAGAAATATTGCGACCGGAACAACTCCTGCGTGCAGATGATCTTGGCGCCCTTCCTGGCCGCCTCCTCCACCAGGCGCACCTGCCTGCCCAGATTCTCATCCGCATCGGCCGAGCAGGCCATCTGCGTGATCCCGACATTCACAATCCGCGATTTGCCGTTTTGGTTTTCCATATCATCCGTAATAACGATTGCCGGTTCTTAAAGTTCGAAGAGGATTAACCACGAAGGACACGAAGGGCACGAAGGGAAAAAGACGAGGGTAGAGGATGGAGGATAGAGGGTAGAAAAAATGATGGTAAGGCCCGATGCGGTCCGACTGCAATTTCAACCCTTAATCCTCTACTCTCAATCCTCGCATTCTTAGTGCCCTTCGTGTCCTTCGTGGTTCAGTCTCCGAATTCTACGGTTACCGCGGAATTTGCCAACTCCATCCCGTGTCGTGTACCATCGTCCTCGTCCGTTGCGTCGGCGCGAGCGCGCTGGCGGCCATTTCGCGACCTTGGTGTCCTCCGCTGCATCGGCAAACGCCCAACCACATGCCGCTACACGTTCAACTCCTTCCCACCTCCCTGGGCGACCACTCGCAACTCCAGCCGCTTACTACGTTTCTCATTAACCAGACCGTCGCCATCGACGCCGGCAGCCTCGGGCTGGCCTTGTCGGCCGATGATCTGGCCAAGGTCGGCCACGTCATCGTCACCCACTCCCACCTCGATCATGTGGCCAGCCTGCCGATCGCCATCGCCGAGGTTTATCCGCTTCTCAAGCGCCCGCTCAAGGTGTATGCCACCGCCATCGTTCTCAAGGCGATCAAGGATCACCTGCTCAATGGGGTCCTCTGGCCTGACTTTTCGCAGATCAAGATGCTCTCCTCGGAGAGCATGTCGGTGGAGTTCATCGAGATTCAGCCGCTGGTGCCGTTTGAGATCGAATCGGTCCGCTACACGCCGGTTCCGGTGAATCATGAAGTGCCCACGGTCGGCCTGATCGTTGAGACGGCTGATGCGGCCGTCGCCTTCACCTCCGACACCTCCACGACCGATGAGATCTGGCGATTGGCCGGGCAGCGCAAAACGCTCAAGGCGGTTTTCGTCGATTGCTCGTTCCCCGACGCCTTCGAAGATCTGGCCATCGCGTCCGGCCACCTGACGCCCAAAATGGTGGCCGCCGAGGTCAAAAAGATCGGCCGGCCGGCGCAAATCGTCTGCGTCCATATCAAACCGAGCACGCGCGACACGGTGCTCGAGCAGATCGCGCCGCATTCGGCCTGTGGGATGGAAGCGATCGAACTGGGGAAGACGTACAAGTTTGGGGCGAAATAGCGGCGGGGTTACTTGAGCAACGGCGAAATGATGGGGAGGGGTTGGCGGCGGGCAAGAGGCTCAGTGCCCGTAAGTCCCCTCATCAAACTCATCGCCTTTGAAGGTTCGCCCCAGGTACGCCTTTTTCACGCGCGGATCGTTGATGATCTCGCGCGGGGTCCCCTCGGCCAGTTTCTGGCCGTCATTAATAATGAGGGCGCGGTCGCAGACTTCCAGGGTCCGTTCGACGTTGTGATCGGTGATCAGAACCGACTTGCCGAATTCATCTTTCAGGCGGCGCACTTCGCGCTGCAGATCTTCCACCGCGATCGGATCGACGCCGCTGAAGGGCTCATCGAGCAGGATTAGCTTGGGCTGGGTGACCAGCGCCCGGGCGATTTCCAGCTTGCGCTTTTCGCCGCCGGAGCAGAGGCTGGCCTTCTGGCCTTTGATGTGGGTCAGCCCGAACTGATCCAACAACTGGCCGGCCCGGCGGTTGCGCTCGGCCCGGCCGATGTTGAGCGTCTCCAGGATGGCCATCAGGTTCTGCCAGACGGTGAGCTGGCGGAAGATCGATTGCTCCTGCGACAGATACCCCATCCCCCGGCGGGCCCGCTTGTACATGGGCAGGTGAGTGACATCATACCCATCGAACGCCACCGCCCCGGCCTCGGGGCGGATCATGCCGATGATCATGCGAAAGGTCGTGGTCTTGCCCGCGCCGTTTCGGCCAAGGATGCCGACGATCTCCTGCTGCGACAAAACAAAGCTGACTTCATTGACGACCGTTCGGCCGCTGTAACGCTTGACGAGCTTTGTAGTTTCGAGAAGGTTCATGGAGCCCCGCGCCATGAAAATCGCGCGAGGCGCAACAGTGTCCCCGGCTTTGCCTTAAAATCAAGCAACTCGGCAATTGTGGATAAGTTGTGGAGATCGATGAAACGTTGTGTCCTAAAGCGAGCGTATAATCTCACAAATTATGCCCATCCTCGGCATGTGCCCTGGACATGAACGAAGTTCGTCACCGATTTTACTGCTCTGTTTGCATAAACCACGGAATTATCGTCAGTTGCACTTCATGTGGTGATTTCACCGACTCGGCGCGATTCCGCTTGAAGCAGAGTGTCGATTGTTCAGAGGGCAATGGGCAGAAATACCACCGCAAATCGCACTCGCTGACTCGCAACTCCATTGTGGATAACTTTCCGGCGGGGACTTTTCCGGTTTCGTTATTTTGACAGAAATAGAAAGTTTTGTAGCGCGAGGGCACATCTTGTTATTGTTGCGGCCTCGTCATTCCGCCTGAGGGCACTCGCGGGCGGTCCGGTGGATTTTTGTGGACTCCACGGTTGTTTAAGTGCCGGCCACGGCGAGTCATTCCGACTTTCCATCACGTCTTGAAAGGAGTGGCTGGGAACATGGCCACCGGGAAGGTTAAGTGGTTTAACGATCAAAAGGGATTTGGCTTCATCTCGACCGAGCAATCCGGCAAGGATGTGTTCGTTCATCACAGCGTCATCGAGGGCGATGGCTATAAGACGCTGGAAGACGGTGAGGCCGTGGAGTACGAGGCCGAATCGAGCGATAAAGGACTCAAGGCCACCAAGGTTCGCAGGATGGTGGCTGCCACTCACTAACACTGGGCAATCGATCTTGCTGAGAGGAAAGGATGAAGGATGAATGATGAATCCTGAAATGGTTCATCGCATTCATCCGGATCATCGCCCCTCGCGAGTTCGAATGGAGTCATCGACGACAATCAAAGTGCCCACCGGATTTCCGGTGGGCATTTTGATTGGCGCGTTTTGTGGTGCAGGCTTTCAGCCTGCGTGCCCATTGTGGTGCGGGCTTTCAGCCTGCGATTCATCAAGCGGTCGTTGCCGGCTCCGCCTTCGCGACCGGCTCGACCTTCGCAACCGGCGTCGGCTTGGCCGCTTCGGGCTTGGCGGCAACCGGGGCTTTGGCGGCCGGTTCCCGTTTCGGCGGCTTGGGGGGTTCGGGCGGCAGGATCCACTTGCGGAGTTTGCCGATCGTATCGGGCAGAATCTCTTCCGGGCCGGCCAGGTGGGGGAGCCAGACTTTTTCCCATTCGAGGGCGACGTAGCCTTTGTAGCCGATGCCGAGCAGGCGGGTGAGGAAGTTCTTGATGGGGACTTCCCCTTCGCCGAGCTTGTGGTACTCGATCCCCGCGGGGGTGAACTTCACATCCTTGACCTGGGCGTAGACGATTCGCGAATTGAGCACCGGCACCGAGACCAGCGGCCCTTCGCGGGCCTCGGCGGCGTTGACCAGGTCCCAGGCCGCGCCCACATTGGGGTGTCCGATGACATCCAGCATCAGCCACATATCGCGGGCTTTGACGAAAGACCGGGAATTCTCCACGGCGATGATGATGTCTTTCTCGGCCGCATAATCGGCCAGCGGAGCAAGCCACGAGGCCATTTCCACCGATGAGCGCTGCAGGCTCTGGCCGGTGCGCAGGCCGAGGTCGAGAATCTTGACGATCCGGCAGCCGATATCGGCCGCGGTGTCGATATACATCCGCAGTTGCGCCGCCAGGGCCTCATTCTTGGCCGTGTTGCCGTTGGTGGCGATCGAGGAGGCCAGGCAGGCGATCTCGATGCCCGCCTTCTCGAAGACCGCGCGGATTTTTTTCGGATCGGTCAGAAACGGATTGGACTGGGTGAGGACCGTTTCATCGAGGAACCCGCGCAGCTCGACCCCATCGTAGCCATACTCCTTGGCCCGCGCGGCCACGGTCTCAAAATCCCAGGCGGGGCAACAGACTGTGGAGAATGCGAATTTCATGCGGGTGAGGGGTGAGGGCCGGGGCGGTGCGCTGCTGTCGATTGCAAGGTAGGCCCCTGGCAATGTTCGGTCAAGTGTCCGGGCCGGTCGGGGTTGGAATCGGACCTGGGGGGTGGGGGTTTGGAATGATGAATGATGAATTCTGAATGATGAATGGCGATGTCAAATGGCAATTGGCAAATGTCAAATGTGGAAATGGTGAAGGCGCTGGCGTGGGCGATGGCGACGTCACACCTTTCGCCCGCACTCCGGGCAGACCGATAATCGCGGGCCGGTGGGATCGGGCGTGGCGCGGAGATCGTAGTGGCAGTGGGGGCAGAGGCCTTGTTGCGCGCCACGAGCCGCCCGGCGAGCCTTGCGGCGGCGACGGATCGTGACGTAGAGACGTTGGGACGGGAGGAGGGCGAAGAGCAGGGCGGGGAGGTAGCAGGGGAGGGAGAGGAGATATGACTGATTCAAGCCCATCATCGTAACTTCTTGACCATCGAGGAGGCCCGAAGTCTGAACGGGACCGCTCCGGTATTCTCGCTGGATGCCAATGCCGGCATAGCTCCAGCTCCAGTAATAGTCGATGCGGGAATATAGATTTATGAATGGTATCCAGTGTGGCCTCACGGGCACTGGATCGTCGCGGGAGCGTAATATTCTGTATTCCGATCCAAATTTAATGCCGAACCTTCGCACCTGTTCCGCATCGGTCTGGCTTCGAAGCATGCCGAAGCCCAGTTCGCCGCGTCCCCATTGGACCCCACACTCAGACCACCGCCACTCTCTCTCATCCCGCGACTCTCGCTCCAACGTAAAGATGTCCCTACTCCAATACCCCCTCACCCAAACCCCGCATACCCCGACCATCAGCAACAGCGAAAGCGCCGTCAGCACTCTGCGGAGAATTCGGCCCAGGCGACGCATGATGGGCTTATCCTACACGCGCATGCCGGTGGCAGCGAAGGCGCTAAACTCATCTCTCACCGGTGAGGGACGCTGAAAGGAATCCACCCGTCCCCGCGAGGAGTTTAGCGCGTTGGCTGCCACCGGCAAGCGTAGCTCGACACTCCCATGTCGAGGCTTGGCTTGGGATGGGGAAGACGCAGATGCGTGGGGAGGAAACTCCGCATTGCAATTTGAGCCGCGCCCCGCGCCGACTTGACATCGGAATGTCGAGCTACAGTAGTTCCAAGTTCGCCGCTTAAACGCAAGGCTCCTCCTATGATGAAGTTGCGCAACAACATCATCAACCACGGAGGAGCCCATGCGTTCACGGAAGAACGACCTGGTAACGGCCAGGC
>JBBRTW010000139.1:0-14923 GCA_038244055.1 Tepidisphaerales bacterium
CGCTGCTCTGCCTGACCTGCCTGGGGCGATCGCGCCGGGCGGGGATCGTCGCGCGGGGGACGTAGGACGAGTGTTGCGGTAGAGGAATCGTGCAGTAATCCGTTGCACTTCTCCCAGCGATGATCGTGGGTCGCAATTTTACGCTGCGCGTTTCTTCGCGCCGGTTTCCTCGATTTTGGTATACTGACTACGACCCACAATCGGGAGTTCGCGGCATGACCCTTGCAGAAGTTGAAACATCGGAACGCGCTCGCAACTTCGTCTTCGAGCGCGCGGATTGGGCTTTCTACGAACGTGCATTGGAGTTGGGCGAATCACAGCGGATTCGCATCAATTACGACTGTGGGAGGATGGAGGTCATGACCAGGACCGACGTGCATGAATCGATCAAAACCGCAATTGCGCGGGTGCTGGAGATGTATGCATTTGAAATGGATATCGCCATCGAAGGACGGGGGGAAGTGACCTGCCGGCGTGAGGATTTGGAAAAAGGGCTTGAGCCGGATGAATGTTATTTCATTGTCAATCAGCCACTGCGAACGGCCGAGGGTCACCTCGATTTGATCAACGGGCCGCCGCCCGATCTGGCCATAGAGATAGAGGTCAGCCGGACGGTCGTCGCGCGGCAGCCGATTCTCGCATCGCTTAGAGTGCCCGAAGTCTGGCGCATCGATGAAGAGCGGATCACGCCGATGGAATTGCGCGGGACGGAGTATATAGCGCTCGAGAAGAGCAGATTCTTTCCCGATCTGGATTTCGTCGAGTTGAATCGGTTTCTTCGCATGGCGCTCAATGGTCAGCACGCAGCGCTCAAGGCATTCCAGACATGGATCAATGCAAACCGAGGACGTGGATGGGAACATCGTATCTGACCGCATTCGCGATGATGCTTATTCTCTCCGCCTCCGGCGCACTTTGCGCGGATTCAGATCAAGGCGCGCGAAAGGAGGACGGGCCGGAAAAGGTCTACACAATTCTCCCCCTGGGCGATTCCATTACTGAAGGCGGGGGCACCTTTTCCGTCTACCGCTATCCCCTCTGGGAAAAGCTTTTTGCCGGCGGATACCGCGCCGAGTTCGTCGGCTCCAAAAACGCCGCCACGCGCATCGGGCCGATGGCGCATGAAGGATACGGTGGGAAGAACGCTGAATTTCTGGCCCAGAACATCGAGAAGTTCTACGCCGACCATCCCGCCGACATCGTCCTGCTGCACTGCGGCCACAACCACACCATCGACGAAAGGCCCATTCCCGGCATTCTCTCGGCCACCGAATCGATCATCGTCAAAGTTCACGCCCAGCGCAAGGACGCGGTCGTGCTGGTCGCACAGGTCATACCCAGCGGCAAGCTTCCCAAGTATTCCTACATCCCCGAGTTGAACATCGAACTGGCCAAACTGGTCGCCCGCCTGAAGGGTGAGGGCCATGAAGTACGGCTCGTCAATCAGGAAGAGGGATTCGACTGGAAGACGGATACGATCGATGACCACGTTCACCCCAACGCGGTCGGCGCGGCCAAGATGGCCGGCAAATGGTACGAAGCGCTGGTCCAGGTTCTGCCCCAACCGCGGCAGACATTTGCGCCGGAACTCATCACCTATAAGCAGGCGAGCGGGCTTGATCTGAAGCTGCATATTTTCAAGCCGCGTGCGTCCAAAGCCGATGCCGTGAAGCCGGCCGCACAGGCTGCTCGCCCGGCCATCGTTTTCTTCTTCGGCGGAGGCTGGACCCACGGCACGCCCCTGCAATATTATCGCGAGGCCGCCTGGTTCTCCTCGCGCGGGATGGTCGCGATCTGTGCCGATTATCGCGTCGCCACGACCGCCAAAACCACGCCGATCGAGAGCCTGCAGGATGCCAGAGCCGCCATCCGCTGGGTTCGCCAGCATGCGGGCGAATTGGGGGTGGATCCCAGCCGCATCGCCGCCGCCGGCGCATCGGCCGGGGGGCATCTGGCGGCCGCGACGGCCGCCGCCAAAGGCTTCGACGATCCGCGCGAAGATGCGGGCATCAGCGCCAAACCCGATGCGCTGCTCCTCTGGTATCCGGTGATCGACAACGGCCCGGGCGGATACGGCTACGAGCGCGTGAAGGACAAGTACAAGGATTTCTCGCCGCTGCATGCGCTGGGCGCGGGCTTCCCGCCGACGGTGGTTTTTCTCGGCACCAAGGATGCGCTGATCCCCGTGGCGACGGGCCAGGCGTTCAAGAAGCGAATCGAGGAGTTGGGCGGGCGCTGCGACCTGCATCTGTATGAAGGGGCCGGCCATCCGATCTACTCCTACCGCGCGGCTGAGACGGCCGCTTCAAGGCAGATACTGAAGCAGGCCGATGAGTTTCTGGTGTCGTTGAAATATCTCGAGGCCGTGAAGTAAACTGTAACTCAGGGTCAGGAGCCGGCCACCAGAACGCGCATTTCGCATTCAATTGTCCCCCGGCTCCTGACCCTTTCAGGTTGAACTATTGGAGATTTTCCATGCTCAAGAAGATTCTAAAACGCACTCTGATCGTACTACTGCTGCTGATCGGTGTGTTCGCGATCATCATCGCCTTTCAGCCCTCCGAATTCCGCATTACGCGCTCCGCCACCATCAACGCGCCTCCCCAGGAAATCTTTGCGCAGGTCAATGATTTCCATCGATGGGAAGCGTGGTCCCCGTGGATCAAGCTCGACCCAACCGCCAAGATGACCTACGACGGCCCGGCCGCCGGCAAGGGCGCCATATCCGCCTGGGCCGGCAATGACAAGGTCGGCGAAGGCAAGATGACTCTGACGGAAAGCCACCCCAGCGATCTGATCAAAATCCAGCTCGATTTCATCAAGCCCATGGCGGACACAAGCTTCACGGAGTTCACATTCAAGCCGCAGGGCGATCAAACCGCCGTGACCTGGACCATGACCGGGCATAACAATTTCATGGCCAAGGCGTTTTGCCTTTTCATGGACATGGACAAGATGGTCGGCGGTGATTTCGAAAAGGGTTTGGCAAATATGAAGTCGGTGGTTGAAGGGGGCAAGGCGAAGTAATCCCCATTTGCCAGTTTTTCATTTGTTTGAACCAATAACCGGGCGTTTCGTTCGCGTTCATGTCGAGGACACTGCGTATGGCGGACCAGGAAAATTCCACTCAACCCGGCCAGCGGGTTTCAAAATCGTGGACCCGATTCATCCCGGCCATCGGGCGAACCCTGATGGGCCTCCTCTTTTGCATGACGGGCCTCAATGGTTTTCTTAATTTTCTGCCGCGCCCGACAGCGCCCATGCCCGATGGTGCTGCCGCCTTTGCCGGCGCGCTGATGAACACCGGTTACATGTTCCCCATGATCATGGGCACGCAGTTGCTCGTTGGCGTGTTGCTCGTCGTCAACCGTTTCGTTCCCCTGGCCCTGGTCGTGATCGCGCCGATCATCATCAACATCATCGCCTTCCATGTCTTCCTTGCCCCCTCGGGCCTCGCGATGGCGCTGATCGTCCTGATACTGGAAATTTTCCTCATCTGGGCATACCGCGCCGCCTATCGCGCGCTCTTTGCACCCCGGTTTGTTTAGCATTGCGTCCCCCTCCGCCAACGGTACGATCAGGCGCATGAACACCTCGCGCCCTCTCATCGCTAGTGGCGTTCTGCTCCTCGTCCTCGCCGCCGCCCGCGCGCTCGCCGTCGATCCGATCACGCCCGCCCCCTCTTCCGCGCCGGTGGTCACGATGATCGTCCCCGGCTTCACGGTCCGCGCACTGTCCATCGATCTGACCAACCTCACCTCCCTCGAATACTCGGCCGATGGCAAGCTCTGGGCACTGGGCTACGATGGCCGAATCCACATCCTGACCGATTCCAAAGGCGGCGGCCTCGAAGACACCGCCAAGACCTGGTGGCAGCCCAAAGATGCCAAGGCCTTTCGCGGGCCGATTGGAATGAAGGTGACCAAGGAGGGAGTGTACGTCGCCTCCAAGGGAAAGATTTCGCTCATCAAAGACACCGATGGCAACGGCACGGCCGACACCGAGGAGATCATCGCCACCGGCTGGAAGGAAGCCTTCACGGCGGTCGATGCCACGGGCCTGGCGATCGACAAGGAGGGCAACATCTATTTCGGCCTCGGCTGCGCCGATTTTTCCAACGCCTATCAACTCGACAAGGAGAAAAAGCCCCACTACGACATCAACAGCACCCAGGGCACGATCCAGAGACTCTCGGCCGATCACAAGAAGCGCGAGACGCTGGCCACGGGCGTGCGCTTCGCAATCGGTATCGCTTTCAATCGCCATGGCGATCTCTTCTGGACCGATCAGGAGGGCGATACCTGGACCCACGGCAATCATCTCGATGAACTCAACGTCCTGCTTCCCGGCCGGCGTCATTACGGTTTTCCCGAGCGGCATCCGGAGTATTTGCCCAATACCGATGATGAAGGCCCGGTGGTCGGCTTCGGCCCGCAGCATCAATCCACCTGCGGGCTGAAGTTCAATGAAGCCAAACCGGGATGGAAGATCTTCGGCCCGAAATTCTGGGAAAACGATGCGCTGATCGCCGGTGAATCGCGCGGGAAAATCTGGCGCGTGCCGCTGGCAAAGGTGCGCGAGGGATACGTCGGCCGGCCGGTGCTGATCGGCGTGACGAGCATGCTGACGATCGATCTGGCGGTCTCCCCGAAGGGCGACATGGTCGTCTGCTGCCACAGCGGCCCGCCCGATTGGGGCACCGGGCCGACTGGCAAGGGCAAACTCTTCAAGATTTCATATACGGATGAAGCCGCGCCGCAGCCCGCGATCGCCTGGCCGGCCGCCAAGGATGAAATTCGAGTCGCGTTCGATCGGCCGATCGATAAGTCGGTGGAAGAGCGCATGACCGGCCTGACCGTCTCCTGCGGCGAGTACGTCCGCGCGGCCGATCGGCTGGAAGTGATGCGGCCGCCGTACGTCGCGGTGAAGGCCCAGATGCAGACGCCGCGGCGGGAGCTCAAGATCGCATCGGCGAAATTGTCGGATGATGGACGGACGATCGCGGTGAAGCTGGCCGAGCCGATGCCGTGGCGAAGCGGGTATGCGATCGCGGTGCCGGGAGTGAAAGCGCCGGGGGCGGCGGGGCTGGGGATGGTGGTGGATGTGGATTTTGTGATGTCGGGAGTGGAGGCATCAGTCTGGGGTACGGAAGATTACCCGCGCTGGACCGGCTGGAATCCGAATCTCAACCCCGCCGTGAACCTGGCCCTGGCACCGGACACCGGGCCAATCGGCCTGTTGCTTGATCGCCAGCCCTCGCGCGCCGGCGACACGGTTCGGATGACGGCGGCTGTCGATCTTCCAGGAAAAGTCGCAATGTTGACGCTGCGCTGCGGCCGGCCCTTTTCAGCAGGGTTGGATAAGCAACCACGGCGTGAGGCGGAAGCCTTTCGCAACGATGCCGGGACTGGATACGAAGTGCGTCTGGAGGCCGCACGCGGAGAGCGGCTGCCGGTGTTGTCGGTGACAATCGTTGCCGGCGGACCTGGAAACGCTCGTTGGCTGGACCTCACCTATCATTCCGATAGCAGCCCCACGGAGCGTCCGGTCCCGTTGGATTCGCTCCTGCCGCCCTGGGCGCCGACCGACCGCCAGCCCGTCATCACCACGCCGACCCCGCCGGAACTGACCAAGGGCGGCGACTGGTCGGCCGGCAAAGCCCTCTTTTTCGGCGAGGCCAAATGCTCCACCTGCCACACCGTCCGCGGCGAAGGCGGCGCGCTGGGGCCCAATCTTTCCAACCTCGTCCATCTCAATCCCGAATCGGTGCTGGCGGATATCCTGCAACCCTCGGCCCGCATCAATCCCGATTACATCAACTTCATCGTGACCACCGCCGATGACACGATCTCCGGCCTGGTCCGCCACGAGGCCGATCAACTGATCGTGATGGAAGGAGCGGACAAAACCACCCGGCTGACCCGCGAGCAGATCACGGAAATCCGCCCGTCCAAAATCTCCCTCATGCCCGAAGGTTACAAAGACCTGGGCGAGGCGAAGCTGCGCGATATCCTGACATTTCTTACGAGCGAGCCGCCGAAGGGGAAGTAACGATTCACAATGCTCTGCTGAAATCCACATGTCAGGGTCAGGAGCCGGCCACCAGAAATGCTTCAAACGCTGACAATCGCTCCCCGGCTCCTGACCCTTTCGGCAAATTGGCGGACGATTTCAGCAGAGCAGATTCACAACTCTGTCGCTGTTCGAGGCCAGAATTGTCACAGAGGACACCGAGTACACCGAGACCACAGAGAGAAGAGCCATTGAATTGTTTTCTCAGTGTTCTCGGTGTCCTCCGTGTGCTCTGTGCTTTCTTTGGACTCGATCAGCCGATGGGAGCACGCTTTCAATTCGGCCAACTCATTTTCAATCCTCATTCCTCCGCCCTACAATCCCCCGCCTCATGAGCACGATGATTATTCTCCCCAGTATCGACCTTCGCGGCGGGCAGGTGGTGCGCTTGAAGCAGGGGGATTATGCGCGGCAGATCAACTATTCCGTCGACCCCGTTGAGACCGCGCGATCCTTCGGCAAGGCGGGCGCGAAATGGATGCACATCGTCGATCTCGACGGCGCTAAAGAAGGCCGGCCGATGCAGACGGAGCTCATCACCCGGATGATTCGCGAAAGCGGCCTGAATGTGGAAGTCGGCGGGGGCATTCGCGATCGGGCGCATATCGAAGCCCTCCTGGCGGCCGGGGCTAATCGCGTGGTGGTGGGCACCAAGGCGATGGAAGACTGGCCCTGGTTCGAGGCGCTCGTGAAAGACCCGGCCATGAACCAGAGAATCGTGCTGGCCGTCGATGCCAAGGATGGCGTGATCGCGGTCAAGGGGTGGATGCAGTCCAGCGGCAAACTGGCGGCCGACGTCGCCCGGCAGGTGAGCGACTGGCCGCTGGGCGCGATCCTGTACACGGATGTGGCCAAGGATGGAATGATGACCGGCCCGAATTATTCGGCCACGAAAAAGCTGGTGGAAGCGGGGAAGGTTCCGGTCATCGCCTCGGGCGGCGTGGGGACGATCGAGCATGTGAAACTGGCCAAAGAGACGGGGGCCTGGGGGTGCATCATCGGGCGGAGCCTGTACGAAGGGACGGTGGATTTGCGGGAGGCGCTCAAGATGGTGGAGGATTCGGCCGGGGGCCGATGACCCGGTATCCAATCCCGCCGGCAATAGGATGGGGCCCAGCGCCGTTAAGACGATGTCCGCCTCGTTTGCTCTGATGTGAGCGCAATGGTGTTAGGCGGCGGAGCGGATTGACGATTCCGTTAACGATTGCCCGCCCAGCGGTGTATAAAATACGAAGGGTGGCAGTGCGACCGGCCGCAGGGTTGCGCATGCATGTCTGGTAAGCGATTGGATGGCGGTGCAGGCCAACACGTCCGCAGTACATCGACGCAGGCGCGGAGGCCCGCACCAACATATGTTGTTGAATATCAAAGGATGCAGTGAGCGCACTAACTAAAGCGGTTCCATTGACGGTGAAAGAGCTATCCCTGCCGGCCGGGCTGCCGCGGCGCTTGGGGGGCGCGCGTTCGCGCTGGGCCTGGGGGCGGGCGATGCAGTGGTTGCTGGGGGCGGAACTGGTGCTTTTGATGGCGATGGCGCAGGTGATGTTCGCGGGGTATCGGATGGGGGTGGGGAATCAGACGATCCAGGTTCCATTCCTTAAGCACTGGGCCGATCCGCAATTATACGCCAACGATACGATGGTGCATAAGACACTCGGGGATTACCCGAGCCTGTTTTTCAGGGGGCTGGCGAAGGTGGTGGCGGTGGCGGATCGGCTGATCCCGACCGCGGCCGATGGGGAGCGGCCGATGGATCCGATCATCACGGCCTATTTCTGGCTGCATGTACTAACCTCGGCCGCGGTGATGGCGGCGGCGTATGGGTTGGGGCGGGCGATGTTCGCCAGCCGGGGAAGCGCGAAAGTATTGATGCTCCTGCTATTGGCGGGGCACCACCGGGCGCTGGCGGGGGATGAGATGTATTCGATCGGCTTCACGCATACCTGGGCGGTCTTTCCGCTGGCGATTGGGGCGATGGCCCTGCTCTATCGCGGTTGGTATGGGGCGGCCTTTGCGCTGGTGGGGATTATCTTCAACCTGCATGCGCTGACGGCAGGGTATTTGCTGGTGATGTTCCTGGCGTGGGGCGTGATGGAATGCCGCCGGCCGGGGTGGTGGTGGCGGTTCGCGCTGTGGATCGGGGTGTTCGCGGTGCTGGCCTCGCCGACAGCGCTGGAGATGGTGCGGAATCATCAGGTGTGGAGCGCGGATTGGCTGGACAAGACGCGCGTGCGCTCGGGAGATCACAGTTTTCCGAGCACCTGGTGGACCAGCGGGACGGAGGATATCCCGCGCTTCGCGCTGCTGGTCGGGCTGGCGGCGACGCTGTTCTCGTTCGTGCTGGACCGGCGGACGCGGCGGAAGACGCTCTTGATGCTGGTGGGGGCGGGGGTGCTGTTTGTGGCGGGGGTCCTGTTCACGGAAATCTGGCCGGTGCCGACGGTAGTGCGGGCGCAGCTTTTTAGAGCGTCGCGGCTGGTATTGGTGCTGCTGATGGCGGTGATCGCCAATGGGATTGTGGCGGGGTGGAAGGGGTCGGGCTTGCCGGCGGCGATCGCGGGGTTGTTTCGCCGGCGGGAAGTGGCGGTGGAATGGACAGGGAGTTCGAATCGGCCCGCGCCAGCGCCGGTGGCGATCCCGGTTGGACGCGCTCCGCAGGCGGAGCGGTGGATGGAGATATCTGGAACGGGCCGGGTGCTGGAGTTTTTGCTGGCGACGGCGATGTTGTTTTTCGTGGCGATTCCCGGGGCGATGCCGGGGCTGATGTGGGTCGTGCTGGGGGGCGCGGTGGTGGGGCTGGTGAATAGCCGGCTCTCGTGGAAGCAGGCGGTGGTGGCGTCGGCGGCGATGCTGGCGGCGGTGGTGGCGCAGCGGACGATCGACTATCACATCGCCGGGATCGATGGCTCGCTGCGGCTGGACCGGTTCTTGAAGGCCTGTGTTGAGGCGGGGTGGATGCTGCTGCTGGCGCTGGGGCTGGCGCTGGGGGTGGCGATGATGCTGGTGGTGCGGATCGGCCCGCGCGCCAAGCTCTGCGCGCTGGTGGCGGTGCATGTGGGGTGCGTGATCCTGGCGATTCACGGATACAGGCATTATGCGTACGCGGGGGTTAGTAAGCAGGACCCCTGGGTGATGGCGCAGTTGTGGGCGGCCAAGAATACGCCTAAGGACGCGGTGTTTCTGACCCCGCCGCAGCAGGGGGGCTGGCGGATGTACTCGAATCGGCCGGTGGTGGTGGAATGGCGCGATGGCACGCAGATGTATTTCACGGCCGATTTCGCCAAGGACTGGTGGGCGCGACTGACTTCGCTCCGGCCGACCATATTCGATGCGCGGGGGAAGGAACTGTCGCGCGGCAAGGCGCTGGAGGCGATGAGCGATGTGGAGATCGTCAACCTCGCCAAGCAGTATGGCGCCAGTTATGTGGTGCTGCCGGGCGATGTCGATCGCAAGGCGTTCGAGCGCGTCTTCTGGAGCCGGGAAAGCGAAACGCTGCGCGAGGCGAAGGAATCGTGGGCGATCTACAGGCCGGTGATCTTGAGCGAAGATGATAAGTTCATCATCGAGACCGCACTGCCGAACATCGAGAAGTACCGCAAGTCGGATGCGAAGATCGAGTTGGTCGATGCCGACGGCAAACCGCTGGCGGATGCGGATTTTGAAATCAGGCAGACGAAGCAGGCGTTTCTGTTTGGATGCTCGATTCCGCCGTTCGATGACCTTAAGGACTACTGGTCGCCCGAGTGGACCGCGCCCAAAAATACCGAGAAGCAGTTGAAACTGATGGCCGAGGTCTTCAACTTCACGGTGATTCCCTTCTCCGCCAAGTGGAACATCCTCGAGCCCACCCAGGGCAATTACCATTTCGAGGACCTCGACAAGTACGTCGATTTCTGCGTCAAGAATGGCATCACCATGGAGTTCCACTATCTCGGCGGGTTCACGCCCAGATGGGCGACCCGCGATGGGCTGCCGGAGGCGTGGCGCAAATACTGTCGGGTGGTTGTCGAGCGCTACCACGACCGGATCAAATACTGGCAGGTGATCAACGATGCCCGGCTGTCGGCCTCGGCAGCGGATGTCTTCAAGGAGATTCACGCGAAGCACCCCGATTTGAAACTCGGCCTGAGCAACTGCTCGACCTTCTGGTATCGCGGCTACGATCCGGCCGCGACCAACGTGGATCTCTCGCAGACTCAGATCATGCTGGGATCGACGGAGCTGGATCAACTTCAGGCCGAGGGGGCGCACGTCGATTTCTTCGCGACGCACGGGCATAAGCCCAATGGAGTGTGGCCCGATTTGAAGGTGATTTACACGGCATTCGATGCGTTCGCGAAGTATGGCGTGAAGCTGCAGGTTTCGGAGGCGACACTGGATATCGGCGTGCCGATGCTGGGCCCATGGGCCAAGGACGGCGAGAAGTGGGATGAGGAAAGGGCGGCGGAGTTTTTCGAGAAGTATTACACGATCGTTTTCAGCCACCCGGCCGCCGAGGCGCTGAACTACTGGGATCTGGGCGATTCGATTGTCCGAACCGGCGGCGGTGGTTTTGGCCGCGGCGGCGGAGGCATGATGATGGGCGGCACCGGCCAGGCGGGCCTGCTGGACCCGAAAAAGGAGTACGAGCCGCGCCCGCTCTACAACAAGCTCAAGGAACTCATCCGCGAGCGCTGGATGACCAAATTCTCGGGCAAATCCGCCGGCGATGGCACGGTCGGCTTCCGGGGATTCCATGGAGACTACGAGGTGATCGTCAAGCAGGGCGATAAGACATTGAAAGGAACCTTCAGCGTGAAAGCGGAGGGAGGGAATCCGGTGAAGGTGGTTGTGGGCCCATAGGCCGGCCGGAGGAAAACTAAAAACTCAAACCTTAAAGCGGGCAAGGTGGCGACGCCGGTGTATGCGGGGCGGCATCGGCTGGTCGCCCGGAGACGGTGAGCGCGCAATTGCCAATAGGACAATGCCGAATTCCGAAACCGGAATGGCAAATCAAATCCGAATGTCGAACGATCCAATGAGCCGCATCATTCCACATTGGTCAATGGAGATTGATTCGCCAATCGCCATTCGGAATTCCCATCGCCCTCAATCCGCCTACAGCACATCCTTGCGGAGATTGATCTCATCGCGCAGCCGGGCGGCTTCTTCGTAATCTTCGCGGCGGATGGCGCGTTGGAGTTTGTTCTGCAGGCGCTCGACGGGGTCAACCGGGAGCTTTTTGCGGATGTCGCGGGCGAAGCGCTTGAGGATTTTGACTTCGCTGGCTTTGGCGAAGGCCTGGTCCTGGCCGAACTTGGTGAAGAACTCGCGGATCTGGCCGATGCCCTCGTTAACGGTGCCGATGGCTTTCTGATACTGCTCCTTGTGGAACTCGATGGAGGCCAGGGCGCGGGTGTTCATCATGATGATGTAGGGGCGGTACTGCTCGAGGACGAAGCGGTCGTGATCGTCGGTGCCGAATTTTTCGCAGAGATCGAGAACGCGGAGATTGCGGGCGGTGTCGTTGACCACGCCCTGGAAATCGCCGAGGACGAAGAGGCTGAGGTAGCGGTGGTAGTACATGACCGCTTCCTCGCGGAGCTGCTGGCAGTGGTCGGGGCTGAGGATGAAGCCGGCGGATGAATCGTTTTCGCGGCGGTAATCGACCAGGCGGCGCTCGTGGTAATCGAGGAGTGAATCGCACTTGTGGGGGCGGCGGCCATCGGGTCGGCCGGTGAGTTCCATCTGCAGCAGGCCCAGGTCGAGGCGCATCTGGAGTTTTTCACGGCCGTCGCGGCCGGCGATCTTGCGGACGTTGATGGTGCCGCCTTCGTATTCCCAGCCATCGAGGATGGGGGTGATATCCATCTTGGGATCGGCGGGATGATCCTGCCGACCGTGATCGGGATCGTGCCTTTTCATGTTCTGTGGATCTGTCACTCGCGCACTCCAAAGCGACGGCATTGACTCCAACATCCGGTCGCGCCTTATTCTAGTCACGTTGGGCGCGCCGGACAAAAAAGAGCTTGCGCCCGCGACGGCGGATGCAAGGTGTGGAGCACGCACGAGTTGTGATGCAAGTTTTGGGGAGGCGTAAAATTGGAGTGCGGTGGAGAAGGCGGATGAGCGGGTGAAGGCGCTTTGACGTTCGCCCTCACCCCCGCCCTCTCCCGAGTACAGGAGAGGGGGTAATGCGATCAGCCCATGCCGGCGCGGACGGCGAGGGCGACCAGTTCGGCGACGTTGCTTGCGTCGAGTTTGCTCAGGAGGTGGGCGCGGTGGTTGTCCACGGTTTTGACCGAGACGTTGAGGGCGGAGGCGATTTCCTTGCTGGTCTTGCCGGCCGCGAGCATGGAAAGGAGCTCTCGCTCGCGCGGGGTGAGTTTGGACATGCGCTGGAGGAGACTTTTCTTGTCGGATTCATCGGCGCAGCGCTGGGCATCCTGCTTGAGGGCCTGCTTGACGGTGTCGATGAGAATCTGGGTGTCGACGGGCTTTTGCAGGAAGTCGTGCAGGCCGAGTTTCATGGTGCGGACGGCCAGGGGGACGTCGCCGTGGCCGGTGAGGATGATGACGTGGATGTTAGCGCCGCCCTGGCGGAGGGTTTTGAGGAGCTCCTCACCGGTCATTCCGGGCATGCGCAGGTCGAGGACGATGCAGCCGGGCTGATTACTCTGGTACGCCACCAGGAATTCTTCCCCGGAGGCGAAATCGGCGGTGGCCAGTCCGTGGGCCTGGAGGACCATGGTCATGGACTTTCGAATGGCCGGGTCATCATCGACGATGAAGACTTTGGGCTCGATGGCGGCGTGGGCGGGGTTGTGGGAGGAGGCGGGGTTGTGGGAGGAGGTGGGGTTCATGGGGTGCTTTTCCCTTCAGGAGACGGTTCGGGATCAACCGGGAGTACGAATTCGAAGACAGCGCCGCCACCATTGGCATCGTTGGACGCGGTAAGGTTACCGCCATGGCTTTCAACAATCGAGCGGCTGATGTTGAGGCCCATGCCCAGTCCCTGGGATTTGGTGGTGTAGAAGGAGTCAAATATGCGGGGGAGGTTGTCGGGATCGATGCCCCGGCCGTTGTCGGTGACGCGGATGATGACCTGGCCGAAAGAGGGGATGGTGGCGATTTCGATGCGGCGGCGCTCGAGGGGCGTGTCCTTCATGGCATCGATCGCGTTCTGGATCAGATTCACCAGAACCTGCTGAATCTGGATGGTGTCGGCTTGGAGGCGCGGGAGGCGCGCGCCGGGGGTGAAATGGGCGCGGACCCGGCCATCGGAGAGTTCGCGAGTCATCAGGCCGATCGCTTCGGCGACTACGGCGTTGATATCGATGGAGATGAAATCGGCGGGGGTTTGGCGAATGAAATTGCGCAGGCGGCGGACGATCTCGGCGGCGCGGTGGGCCTGGCTGGCGATGTCGCGCATGATATCGCGGCCGCGCTCGGTGGTGAGCTTGCCATCCTCGCCCAGGCGGAGGGCCGCGCCGACGAAGTTGGAAATGGCGCTGAGGGGCTGGTTGATCTCGTGGGCCAGGCCCGAGGCGATCTGGCCGAGGAGGTTGAGGCGGAGAAGGTGAGCGAGCTGGGATTGCAGCTTTCGGGCGGCATCTTCGGCATCGTGGCGGGGGGTGACATCGAGAACGATGCCGCTCATGCGCATGGCGATGCCGAGGGAGTCGTAGATGAAGCGGCCGCGGCCGACGATCCAGTGGATCGATTGATCGGGCCAGACGACGCGGAATTCGTTCTCGAAGACAGTGCGCTGCTCGCGGGCGGCCTGGATGGCGCGCTCCAGGCCGGCGACATCTTCGGGGAGGATGCAGCGGGTGAAGGAATCGTAACGGCTGTCGAACTGATCGGGCTCGAGGCCGAAGAGGCTGGCGTATTGGCCGGACCAGACGATCTGGCCGGTCATGAGGTCCCAGTCGAAGACGCCCATGTGGCCGGAGTTCATGGCCAGTTCGAAGCGGGCGCGGGCATCGCGGGCCTCGGCGGCGGCGCGCTCGCTGACCTGGAGGGCCTTGTGATGGGCCAGGACGTTGGTGATGGTGGTGGGGAGGCGGCGGATGTGCATCGGGGTCTTGATGACGTAATCCGAAGCGCCGGCTTTCATCGCCTCGACGGCGACTTCCTCCGAGCCGGTGCCGGTGACGACCATGACGGGGAACCGGGAGTTCCGGGCGTGGACCGCGCGGAGAACGTTGAGGCCGGTGAAGCCGAGAATATTGAAATCGGTCAGGACCAGGTCGAAATTCCGCTCGAGGCCGGCAAGGGCGGCCTCGAATTCCCTGCGCGAGCCGGCGGTGGTGACGACAAAGCCGCCATCATCGCGTTCCAGGGCATCGCGCACGAGTTCGCGGTCGAAGCGCGAGTCATCGACATAGAGCACGCGGACGCGAGATGGGCCATCGGATTGTTCCATGGAAACGCCCTTTTCACTCCCTATCCAGACGGGGCCTTTTCATGATCTAATCTGTACGCTTTTGCCGGCCGATTCGCAAGTTATTTCCTTCGACGATGTGGGGCGGCTTGAGAGTCGGGGGGCAACTGATACGCTCATCGGTCGTGGCGCGTTCTGCGCTGGTTCACCCTGACTTCATATTCGATGCGAGCATTCATGCCCGACCAACCACTGCCCGTTCCCGCGACCGATCCGACGCCGATCTTCGATCTTTACCGAGGCAGCATCGGCACGGAATTGCTCGTGGCGGCGGTGGGGCATCTGGGGCTTTTCGACGCGCTGGCGGCGGGCGCGATGTCGGCCGAGATGTTGGAGGCGAAGATCGGGCTGGCGAGCCGGCCGCTGCTGGTGCTGACGACGGCGCTGCGGGCGATGGGGCTGATGGGGCGCGATGGGGCGGGGCGA
>JBBRTW010000140.1:0-14910 GCA_038244055.1 Tepidisphaerales bacterium
ATCGATCTTCATTGCCCGCAGAACATGGCTCGGTTCGAGGCTGCCGCTGGCGCAGGCCGCGCCGGCCGAGGCGCAGACCCCCTGCTCGCTGAGCAGCAATAGAATCGCCTCGGCCTCAAGACGCGCGAAGCCGATGTTGGTCGTGTTGGGCAGGCGCGCATCCGTCTGACCATTCACGGCCGAATCGGGGATGCGGGCGAGAATCTCACGTTCGAGGTGATCGCGCATGCCGACAACCTGGACGGGCGAGGCGGTGGGAATTGCGCGGAGAGCGGCAGGGTTGATGCCACCGGCGATGACTGGCGGCACGGCGTCGGCGGTGCCCGTGGACGGATCGGGGTTGCCGCAGCAGCCGGGAGTGTTGCAACCGGTATCTGCCGCATCCTCGACGCCTAAATTCGGGCGATTGATCGCGAGCGACATACGACGCTGGGCCCCGGGCGCGGCGGCGGCCGCGGTCAGCCATGATGTCGCGAGTTCCGCCGCCATTCCCATTCCGATGATGCCGGGGACATTCTCCGTCCCGCCGCGCCGGCCGCGCTCTTGCGGGCCGCCGATCAGGAGTGGGCGAATCCGCAGGCCGCGCCGGGCGAACAATGCCCCAACTCCCTTAGGCCCATGGAACTTGTGCGAAGCCAGGCTCATCGCATCGATTCCCAATGCCGCGACATCAACGGGAATCTTGCCCACCGCCTGTGTCCCATCGCAGTGGAACGGCACGCGTTTGGCCCGGCAAAATTCGGCGATCCGATCAACCGGGAACAGCACGCCCGTCTCGTTGTTCGCCCACATCAACGTGACCAGTGCCGTCTGGTCATCCACCGCTGCCGCCAGGCGGTCCATATCCAGCATGCCGCCCGAATCGACGGGAATCTCCACAATCTCCGCCAGGCCGTCCTTGGCCAGTTGGCCGCATAGCTCGCGGGTGGCCGAATGCTCCACTGTGGAAGTAATGATCTTCCGCCGGGGCGATCGAGCGGCCAGCAGGCCGCGGATCGCGGTATTGACGGCTTCGGTGCCGCCGCCGGTAAGGAGCAATTCCGCCTCGGCGCAGCCGATCAGGCCGGCCATTTGCGCTCGGGCCTGGTCGATCCCCTGGCGGGCCATCTGGCCGAAGCGGTGGACGCTGGAGGGATTGGCGTAAAACTCCTCCAGATAGGGAAGCATGGCCGCGATCACTTGGGGTGCGGGGCGTGTGGTGGCGTTGTTGTCGAGGTAGACCCATTGCATCGCCCCCCATTGTAGTCCAAGGCGGGCGTTGAATGGATCGGCGGTGTCATCAAATCAAATCGCATCAAGCCGATGTTAATGTCCAGCTTTCAATCTTTTCGAAACATCCGGCAACGATTCGCACGCGCTGGGGATGCTCAATATAATCCAGCGTAGATACCTGAAACCACAGGACTTCCCGATGACTACAACTCTGGCCAATCTTACCGAGTGCATCGCCCCGCAGCTTCTGGCCGTGGATCGGCTCTTTACCGCCGAGCTGAGGTCGGATGTGGATTGTGTGAATACGCTGATCCGCCACGTCAGCCGGTTCCGGGGCAAGATGCTGCGGCCGTGTCTGGTGCTGCTGGCGGGGCGGGCGAGCGGGGAGCTGTCCGATGCCCACGTGACCATCGCCACGGTCGTCGAGATGGTTCACATGGCCACGCTGGTTCACGATGATGTGCTGGATGAGGCCGAGCTCCGCCGCAAGGGGGCGACCATCAACCACCTGCGCGGCAACGAGGCGGCCGTGCTGCTGGGGGATTACCTGATCTCCCATTCCTACCACCTCTGCTCCAGCCTCAATTCCCAGTTCGCCAGCCGGATGATCGCCCGGACGACCAACATCGTCTGCGAAGGCGAACTGCTCCAGATCGACAACCGCAATAACCTCGATCTCAGCGAAGAGACCTATTTCGAGATCATCAAACGTAAGACCGCCAGCCTCTGCGCCGCCTGCGCCCAGCTTGGGGCGAAACTGGCCGGGGCGTCGGATGAAGTGGTGGCGCGGATGGAAATCTTCGGCCTGTCGCTGGGCATCGCCTTCCAGATTCAGGACGACATTCTCGACCTGGTGGGGGATGTCTCCAAGGTCGGCAAGACACTGGGCATCGACATTGAAAAGGGCAAGCTGACGCTGCCGGTGATCCACTTCCTCCGCACGGCCCCCCACGAGCATAAACTGCTGTTGTTGAGCCTGCTGGACGGGAAGGAGCCGGATAAGGCGGAGAAGATCCGCAATCTGATCCTCCCCAGCAATTCGATCCAGTTCGCGCGGGATGCGGCCCGCCGGCATATCGACCGGGCTCGCTCCTGCCTGGCGACATTGCCGCAATCGGAGGCGCGGAGCGTGCTGGATACAATGGCGGAGTTTGTGATCAGCCGGCCGATGTAGCTGAGATTATCGGCCGCCAACGACACCCGTTCATTTTGCCGATAAGCCTCCTGCGGATGATCTCGCATCCGGCGACGGAGGATCGTGAATGAAATCCCTGCTGCGAAACTGGAAACAGCGCCTGGCCGGCCGGGCGGCTTCGTTTGTCATCATGACCCGGCCGCTCAAAGCGGAGGATGTGGGGCTGGCGGGGAATGAATCGACTGTCGTCGAAGTGGGCGAGGCGGAGTGGCCGGGCACGTTGAAATTCTTCGATGAGAACGGATTCGGCAATGGCTGGGGCGAGCGGATGCGCGCTGGGGGTAATCGCTGCGTTGTGGTGCGGGAAAGTGGGCAGATTGTGGCCGGGGGATGGATGACCACGCGGCCGGGGTGGGTGTATGAGGTGGGATATACGTTCGACTGCGGGGAGGAAGGGGCGTATTTTTTCGGCGATTTCGTCGTGCCGGCATTTCGCGGAAGGTGGTTCCAGGGCCGGCTAATGAAGCGCCGGCTGGCGATCGCGGCCGAGATGGGGCGGCGCTGGGCGTATGGAATCGTCTGGGAAGGCAACCTCGCATCGATCAAAAATTCGCAGCGGGCGGGATGCGTGCTGGCGGGGAAATTGAGTGGAACTTACCTCGGGCCGTGGCAGAAAGACCGGTTGGAGCAGGTCTCGGCTGATGTCCCCTGCGGGCGATTCCTGAGCGCGGGCGGGCGGGCGCTGAGTGGTACGGCATGGCGGAGAAGATATGCGCCGGAGCGGGAAGATCCGGTTGCGGCGTAGCGTCTTAATCGCATCCCATTTCCCGAAGCTCGTCAATGTTATAGTTTTTCGGCCGCCGCCAATATCTGATTGACCCACTCCTCCTCCGGGCCGACCAGCGGCGGCACGCAAGGCGCGGTGTAATCGATTCGATTGTATCGCCCCATCACATAAGCCTTCTCGACCAGTTCCTGCAGGTTGAGCTTCGCGGGAGTGTCCTGCGAGCGGAGGGGAATCTTGATCGTGGGGAGCTTGGCGCGGATGGAAATTGGATAGAGATACGGGCGAATCGCTTCCGGCTGTGTCACGGTCACCCGATAGGTCATGAGCGCCTTTTTGGGAATGAGATAGGGGCCGATCATCGCGGTCCAGTCACCGGTGCGGATCAAATCGATTTCGACGAGATTCATCTCGCTATTGACGTACTTTTCGCGCTTGTCGAGATATTCAGCGACGGCCTTGCCGGGCGATTTGTTCCAGGGGCTGAGAATTTCGATGGCCGTAACAATTCGATTGCCAACTGAATCGTAGATCAGCACTGAGCGCTGACGAATGGGGTCGCCGAGGGGCTCCAACTGCATCGGCTCATCGACGATAACCGTGGCGCTCGCACCGGCCTCGGGTTGCCATGGCGTGGGATTCTCGACAATCCGCACATCCGGCTTGCGACGGCGCGTTTCGCCTTCATCCTCGACGTAAACCTTCTCCTCCATTCGCGCAATCAGGTCTTCGGAGAGTTGAGGCTGGATGGCATCGGCGACGTAACCAATCAAGCGCGTATGAACATCCTCCCAGTGACGCTCGAGGTACGGATCCATTCCGGGAAACGGACTTTTCATGGCAGGTGATTATACCACGATGCCCATTTCCCAGGCGCAGAAATTCTGCCATCGCGACGGCCGCAAACGGTGGCCTGGCAGTCCCTCGTACCCGGGCATGAATTCCAGGACGTCAAACCACCCCCAATATGGCAGGACCCTGGCAGGGTGTATCAAACGCTCGATTTTGATATGGTGAGCGTTCCTCCTATGCCCACTCCATCCTCCCATCCACCTCACCCCGCCGCGCCGGATGGGTCATCCGCAACCCTCGCGGCGTTCGATGCGCCGCTCAAGCGATCGTTGCGGCGCGAGCAGCTCAATAGCGTTCGCCTCCGCGCGTTTATTGTCGGCTCGATGATTCTCTTCGGGTTATTCGTCTTTCTGGCCGCCATGCTTATCCCCGGGGCGGCGGGGGCGGGGTTTCGGCCCAAGTTGTTCGCGCTGGCGCCTTCGCTCATCCCCTGCATCGCACTGGCGGTGATTTATGAAATCATCGTGGCCGCCATCGTCACTCGCTGGCTGCGTATCGATCACGATCCGCGGCGGGTGTGGTCGTATCTCTCCTCGGCCATTGAAGTGACCTTTCCAACCGTCGCCATCCTGGCCTTCTCGCGGCATTTCGATCCCATCACGGCGCTTAGCGTCACCACCAATTCTTTCTATCTAATCTTCATTCTCTTCTCGGTCCTGCGGATGGATTTTGGGCTTTGCCTGTTCACGGGCCTGCTGGCCGGGGCGCAGTACGCCGCGGTCGCCGCTTTTGTGCTGCATCAGGGGAACGTCGATATCGATGCCGACCTGATGAGTTCCCCCATCCATCATCTCATCGTCGCCCTGCTCTACGCCGCCAGCGGCATCGTCGCGGCGTTTGTCTCGGTGCGCATCCGCCGGCAAATCGCGGCCTCCATCCGTCACGTCGAGGACCGCAATCGGGTCGTCAATCTCTTCGGCCAGCACGTTTCACCGGAGGTGGTGGAAAAGCTGCTGCGGCAGGATGTGGAGGTCGAAGGGGAAACGCGTCACGTCTGCGTGATGTTCCTGGATATCCGCGATTTCACGCCCTTCACCGAATCGCGCGAGCCCGAGGAAGTGATGCGCTACCTCAACACGCTCTTCGACACGCTGATCGAGGCCGTTAATCGCCACAAGGGAATCGTCAACAAGTTTCTGGGCGATGGTTTCATGGCCGTGTTTGGAGCGCCGATCGATGATGGGGATGATTGCCGGCATGCGGTGGATGCCGCGCTGGAAATCCTCCGCCTGCTGGAGGAGATGAACCGCGCGGGCTCGATTCCCCCCACCCGCATCGGAATCGGGCTGCACTCGGGGCGGGCGGTCACGGGAAACGTCGGGTCGGAGGCGCGCAAGGAGTACACGATCATCGGGCAGGTGGTGAACGTCGCCAACCGGATTGAGCAGCTCAATAAGAAATTCAATTCGACCCTGCTGATGTCGGAGCAGGTCCGCGAGAAGTGCCTGAATCATGCGCTGGCGGCCGAGGATCTCGGGCCGGTGCCGGTGAAGGGGCAGACGACGCCGGTTCGGGTATTCAAGCTGGCCTGAGCGATGTAGCGGTTGTGGTGCGGGCGTCCCGCCTCCACTTTCATCACGCCCCCCCTTTTGGGCGGGACGGCCGCACCACAATGGCGCGATGCCACGACGGGGCGCTGGCGCGGGGCAAAAGATGCGCGTTGCGGGAATGGACGATTCGATGAACAATGGGCGCGATCGGCAACTTGATTATCGGACCGGGCGCTTTGAGTGAGATCTTTGCGGGCGCATTTATTGTGACCTGCGAAGGATGTGGAGCGATCGGGTCGATGAGAAAGAGACGATGGGCCGCGCCTTTTGACCGGCGGCGCGGCCTGGCCCGGCTCGATGAGAACCACGCGATGATTCGGTAGGAGCGGAAGTCCCTTGTCCCAGCCTGTATTACAGTTTTCCCCGACCGGTCCCAGGGACAATCTCGCGCGGCGGACGGCGCACGGTTTTTTCTGGTTGATGGCGCAGACGATCGGGTCGAAACTGGTGGGGCTGGCGGGGCAGGTCGTCCTGGCCTGGTTGTTGATGCCGGAGGATCTGGGACTCTGGGGGGCGGCCACCGTGATTGCGGGTTTCTGCGGATTGATCCAGCAGGCGGGGATTCGGGAAACGCTGATTCAACGGCAGGAAAAATATCATCTGTGGGCCAATAGCGCCTTCTGGATGTCGGCGGCGCTGGGGTGCGTGGGCGCGGTGGTGACGGCCGCGGTGGCCTGGCCGGCGGCGGCGCTGTTTCATCAGCCGCAACTGGTCGGTTTGATCCTGGTCCTGGCGGCGACCGCGCCGGTGCAATCGCTCGATCTGGTGGCCGAGGCGCGGCTGCAACTCAATTTGCGCTTTGCGATGCTGGCGACCGTCAACTGGGCCATCACGGTTTCGCAGCTCATTCTGACGGTGATCTTCGCCAAACTCGGATTCGGCGCGTACAGCTTCGTCCTGCCGCGCCCAATCACGGCCGTGGCGCGGCTGATCCTGCTCTGGTGGGCCGCCAAACCGCCGGTGACCTGGCGGCCGGAGGTGCGCCGCTGGAAGTACCTCGTGAGCGATTCGGCGACGCTCTTCGTCTCCAATATTTTTCTCCAGCTTCAATTGCAGGGGGACAATATCGTGCTGGGTTTCTTGTACGCCGACAAAGCGGTGCTGGGCGTTTACTTTTTCGCGTTCAACCTGTCGATCAACACGATGGCCCTTTTCACGGGGAATCTGACGGGTGTGCTCTTCCCGGCGCTATCGAAATTGCAGGGCGATCCCAAGCGGCAGATTCGCGCGTTTCTGGATGCCACGCAGGCGCTGGCGCTGATCGCGGTGCCGCTATGTATTTTGCAGGCGGCGGCCGCGGACCCGGGGATTCGGCTGTTGTTTCAGGATGACAAATGGAGCTCGGCGATTCCGGTATTGCAGGCACTGAGCCTGGGCATGGCGTTTCGAGTCGTCGCATCGCCGGGGGGCAGCTTGATCCAGGCGCAGGGGCGATTCAAGGTCATTTTGATCACGAACATTTTGAATGTCGCGTTTTTCCTGCCGCTGGTGACCGCGGGCGGGCTGGTGGGCGACCTCAAATCGGCGGATTTGTGGCTCAGGCCGGCGACGACGGTGGGAATCGCGGTCGCGGTGTATTTTGTGATTGTGGCCCCGATCTTTTTGTATGTCGCGATTCGCCCATCGGGCGGAACGCTGGCGGATTTGTGGCGCGTCTACGCCCGGCCGATGCTGGCGAGTTTGGTGGCCGGCGCTGTATCGATGGGTTTGGGCGCACTCATCCCGGCCGACAAAGTGCGCGGCCATCGCTGGGCTCAGGGAATCCGGCTGGTGTCGATCACGGTGTGGTTCGTCGTGATTTACGTCCCCTTGATTCGATACCTCGCGCCCGAAGCATGGCGAGCGCTGATCCAGCGGTTGGTGACGCTCTATCGCGGAAGAGCGGCGGAGTTGGCGGATGAACCCAAGACCCCACTGCCGTCCGCGACGAGCCCGCAGGCCACGCCTTAACATTTCGCCGGCCAGGACGACAAAGCATCAATTCACACCTTCGTTCTCCACGACCGAATATCCGCGGCAATTCCCCATTAAAGCGCGTGAGAAGCGGCGAGGTCTTCCGTAGAATGTCAGCCATGAACCGCCTCCCCAAATTCGCCGCGCTCACTCTATTGATCGCCACCTTCTGTCTCAGCGCCTCCGCCAGCGATCTCAAACTCTGGTATGACAAGCCGGCTAAAGCATGGACCGAAGCGCTGCCCCTTGGAAATGGTCGCCTTGGCGCGATGGTATTCGGCGGCCCGGCCAGCGAGCGCATCCAGTTCAACGAGAGCACGATCTGGACGGGCAAACCGCACGAATACCAGCATGAAGGCGCGGTCAAGTCGCTTCCGAAAATCCGCGAGCTCCTGCAGGAAGCCCGGGCGGCGCTGGTCGAAAAACTCAAGTTCGAAAAAGAGGGTAAGAAACCGGAGGCCGCCGCCGCCGCCAAGTTGTACACCGCCCGCCAGAAAGCGGCCGAGGACCTGGCCGGCAAGGAATTCATGAGCGTGCCGCTCCACCAGATGGAGTATCAACCCTTCGGCGATCTCCATTTGCAATTCACCGGCCACGATGCCGTCACCAACTACCGCCGCGAGTTGGACCTCGACACCGCCATCTCCGCGGTGGAGTACCAGGTGGGCGATGTGCGCTTCACCCGCCAGACACTCACCAGCCATCCCGATCAGGCGATTGTCATGCGCCTGACCGCCAGCAAACCAGGCAGCCTTACCTTCACCGCCAAACTCGACAGCCCGCACAAATTATCCAAGTCGCGGGCGATCAATCCCACGCAGATTGCGCTCACCGGCGCGGTGGAGGATGATGGAGTCAAATTCGAAGCGCGGCTTCAGGCGGTCGCCCAGGGCGGAAAAGTGAGCGCGACCGATGCCGGCATCTCGGTAGAAAGCGCCGATTCGGTCACGCTGATTCTGGTGGGCGCATCCAACTTCAAGAATTTTCGCGATATCAGTGCCGATCCGGCCGCGCGCTGCGAGGAGTATCTGAAGCCCGTCGGCGGCAAATCGTATGAGTCGATCCTGGCGGCTCATCTGGCGGATCATCAGAAGCTCTTTCGACGAGTCACCTTGAATCTGGGCGCGAGCGGCGCGAGCCGGACGACCGACCAGCGCCTGGCCGATTTCGCCAAGGGCGACGATGCCGATCTGGCGGCGCTTCTATTCCAGTATGGCCGGTATCTGATGATCGCCGGCAGCCGTCCCGGCGGGCAGCCGACCAATTTGCAGGGCATATGGAACGATTCCAAGAATCCCGCCTGGGGCAGCAAGTACACCTGCAACATCAACACCGAGATGAACTACTGGCCGGTGGAAGTCGCCAATCTCTCCGAGTGCCACCAGCCGCTGTTCGATGCGATCGATGAGCTGGTTCAGTCGGGCCAGAAGACCGCGCAGGCCCAGTACGGGGCGCGGGGCTGGGTGGTCCACCACAACTTCGATCTCTGGCGCGGCTCAGCGCCGATCAATGCGTCCAACCACGGCATCTGGGTTGTCGGCGGCGCGTGGCTGACCACCCATCTCTGGGAGCATTACCTTTTCACGGGCGATCAGGAATTTCTCGCCAAACGCGCCTATCCGGTCATGAAAGGCGCAGCGCAGTTCTTCCAGGATTTTCTGGTGAAGGATTCGATCACCGGGTATCTGATCAGCGGGCCATCGAATTCTCCAGAACAGGGCGGATTGGTCATGGGGCCATCGATGGATCATGAGATCATCCGCAGCCTTTTTCTGGCAACCGCGCAGGCCGCCAAGATTCTCAATGTCGACGCCGATTTCGCGGCCGATCTCACCGCCAAGGCCAAACAAATCGCCCCCAACAAGATCGGCCGGCTTGGCCAGCTTCAGGAATGGCTGGAGGATGTGGATGATCCGAAAAATACGCACCGCCATGTCTCGCATCTCTGGGCCGTCTATCCGGGGCGCGATATCACGAGCCAGGACAAGGACCTTTTCGCGGCCGCGAAACAATCGCTGATTTTCCGCGGCGATCTGGCCACGGGCTGGTCGATGGGTTGGAAGATCAACCTGTGGGCGCGCTTTCTCGATGGCGATCATGCGCTGACGATGCTCAAGACGCTGATCCGTCCGCTTGGCGGAAAAGGCGGAGGCGGCGGTCTTTACGCGAACCTCTTTGATGCACACCCTCCTTTCCAGATCGATGGCAACTTCGGCGCGGCGGCCGGGATCGCCGAGATGCTTCTGCAAAGTCATTTGGATGAGATTCACCTTCTGCCCGCGCTGCCCAAGGCCTGGGCGGAGGGATCGGTCAAAGGGCTGCGGGCGCGGGGCGGGTTTGAAGTGGATATGAGCTGGAAAGAGGGCAAGGTTGTTTCGTATCGCATCAGCTCGGATCAGCCGCGACCGGTGCAGGTGCGCGTCAATGGGGAAGTGAAGACGGTGACGTCAGAGAAGAAATGAATGTGCATGAGTGACATGGCCGTCCCGGCCGTGCGGACGGCATGATGAATTCGAAGGATGCAATTAAAGATTGTTTTTGCTTTATGCGCCCTCCGCATGGGCGAGACGCCCATGTCACGATCTTACGCCCATGTCACGATCTTGAGTGGGCAATTCGCCGCGCCTTGCGTAACATTCCATCATGCAAGGTTCTCCATCTCCGGATTCGTACCCTTACTTTCCGCCGCGCCGGCCGGGCGGCGGGGCGCTGGTGTGGGTTGGCGGGCTGATCCTCGGCGTTCTGCTGGGGTTGCTCGGCTATCGCCTGTTCATCGATCGCGGCACGCCCGCGCTGGATTCGCGGCCGGTGACGCCCGGCGGCGACCTGGCATCGGATGAAGCCTCCACGATTGATCTTTTCAAAAAGGTCAGCCCCTCGGTCGTCTACATCACGACGTTGACCCAGCGCGTCAACCTGTGGACGCGCAACGTCACCGAGATTCCCCAGGGCACCGGCTCGGGCTTTATCTGGGATGATGCCGGCCACATCGTCACCAACTTCCACGTCCTCCAGGGTGCCAGCTCCGCCAAGGTCACGCTGAGCGATCATTCCACCTACGATGCCGAGCTCGCCGGCGTCGCGCCCAACTTCGACCTGGCGGTGCTCAAGATCAATGCCCCGGCCAGCAAACTGCATAAGATTCCGCTGGTCGGCCAGTCCAGGGAGTTGCAGGTTGGGCAGAAAGTCTTCGCGATCGGCGATCCGTTTGGTCTGGATCAGACGCTCACCACGGGCATCGTCTCCGCCCTGGGCCGAACGATTCAGAGTGTCAGCGGGCAGCCGATCGATAACGCAATCCAAACCGATGCGGCGATCAACCCCGGCAATTCCGGAGGCCCCCTGCTGGATTCATCGGCGCGGCTGATCGGCGTCAATACGGCGATTTATTCGCCGAGCGGCGCATCGGCCGGGATTGGCTTTGCGATTCCGGTGGATACGATGAATCGCATCGTGCCGCAGCTCATTCGCCAGGGGAAAGTCAGCCGGCCGGAGTTTGGGGCGGTTTTCGATGAGCGATTCAGCCGGGCGGTGACGGCGCGGCTTGGTGTCGAGGGCGCGCTGGTGCTGGGGGTGGAGGATAATTCCCCCGCGTCACGCGCAGGCCTGCGCCCGACTCAGCGCGCGGGTGGATCGATCATTCCCGGAGACATCATCACCAAGATCGGCGACCGCGATGTGCGCTCGACGGTGGATGTCGATGCCATGCTGGAGCGCCTCAGCACCGGCGACAATGTCACGCTCAAGGTGATCCGGGAGGGTAAGGTGATCGAGGTGCCGGTGACACTGGGAGGAAAGTAGCGATGGCGTCGGAATTATTCGTGCGAAAGCTGGAGGATGAAACGGAAGTGGCCGCGTCGTTCGCGGTGATGGTGGAACTGCGCCGCGATCTGACTCAGGAGCAGTTTACGATGCGCGTGCGCGAGCAGGCGCTGGAGGGGTATGAACTGGCGGGGGGATTCGTCGATGGCCGGCTGGTGACGCTGGCCGGGTACAGGATTTCCACGACGATGGTGCGCGGGCGGCATTTGTTTGTGGATGATCTGGTGACGGCGCAGGCGGAGCAGGGCAAAGGCTGGGGCCGGCAGATGATCGCATGGCTCGCAAGAGAAGCCGTGGCGCGGGGCGTCGAGAAGGTCTATCTCGACAGCCGGGCATCCGCCAGGGGGTTTTATGAGAAGGTGGGGTTCACGATGCACACGGCGATACCGTGTTTCGCGGATGCGAAGTCGCTCGTCGGCGAATGACCAGCGTCATGGCACATAAGCACACACAACTGGCAACGGACAACGGACCTCCAACAGGAACGGGGCGTCCCTGTAAGGGGACGCCCCTGAAAACGCTTCGTCATCCCGGCCGCGAATTACTTCTCGGGATACGGTGTCACCTTGCCATCATCATTGACACTGATCCAGCGGGCGTCGCCGGTGCCGCCGACGATCTCGACGCGGTAGAACGTGTCCTTGTTATGGGTGACTTGAATGACCTTGGCCACCCGCGCCGAGCCGGCGTTCTTGGCGACTGCGGCTTTGACCGCGCCGGGCAGGCGATCGTATGAAGCGACGATCTTACCGTCGGCGTTGTCTTCGTACTCGTGGAGGAGGTTGCCTTTCGCATCGACTTCCGCCGCCCAGGTGCGCTCGTTGTTGCCGAACTCGGCCGTGAAGGTTTCGCTCGGCCCGCTGCCGTGGCGGACCACGCTCTTGATTTTGCCGCCGCCGACCAGTTTGGCGATGCCCGCCTTCACCGGCCCGGAAAGCGAATCGTACTCAACGTGCGTGCCGCTGGTGGGCATTTCGGAGAAGGGCCTGGCCTTGCCGTGCGAAACGTGCTTGATGTTGGACGTATCCGCGATTTCCGCTTCCGAAAGCAGTTTGCCGCCTTCGGCGATGCGGATCTGCGTGTCAGCGCCCCTAGTGTCGATGGTGGCGCGGTAAAAAACCTTGCCATCGCGCTCGACGCGGAAAATCGATTTGACCTCGTGATTGTCGCGCTCCTTGTCGAGCGTCTCCTTGACCTCCTTCGGCAGCGAGGCGTACTTGACCTGCTTCTCGACATCCGGCGCATCGGCCTTGGCGGGCTCGGCCGGCCTGTCTTTTGCCAGCGCCGCCATCGGCGAAACCGCCAGCGCGCCGCCGGCGATGGCCAGGCTCAAAATCCAAATGCTCTTACGGTTCTTCATGGGGATACCTCTTTCGTGGTCCGAAACTTCGGACTGATGATGAATGGGAGTGAATGGTGGACAGTGGTGATCTGCGACGTGTTGAAGCGCGTTTCCATATTTGCGCTCTCCCGGGCAACCGGCCCGGCACAGAGTCCCTCGGCGAATGTCATCGCCGTCGCGAATCATGACACATCGTAGGCACACTTGTTAGCGAATGCTCCCTTGGCGGCAATTTTTCCGATCCTTGTCCATTAAACCCCGACCCGATTTTTTCCGTGTACCATTACCCTCCGGTGGCGTCCATCTTGCTTATAAGACCATTGGCGAATACGTTTTCGATCCGCGCCAAGCTTCGCACGCCCGTGCAATCGTTACGTCTTGCCAAAATGACGGTTCCATTGATTGGCCGGCTTTCAATTGCCGACAATTTGAGCGCCGCCTGAGTTAGCTTTGTCGTTAGAATCCTGCCCCATCCCCGGCCGCCAGCCCGAGATGGACGGTGGATTGTCGTCTTTTTCGGAGTGGGATTTTGAGCAAGAACACGCCCCATCGTCATCGACCGGCCGCGCGGCCAATCTCGCCCATTCTCGAAGCGCTCGAGGAACGCCAGTTTCTCTCCACTACCACCGCCCGCGTCGTCTCCGGCAAAACACTCGCGCTCCGCGCCGCCGCCGTTACCGCTTCGCGGACGGTTTCCGGTAAGACTCTCGCCCTCCGCGCCGCCCGCCCCGCCGCCGCCACGACCGCACTGAGCATTGGCGCCAATGTCGATGCCACGCGCCTGGCCGGCAACCAGGTTGAAACTGAAATCGCCGTCAACCCCACGAACCCGAACAACCTGATCACCATCGGACTAAATCAGGCCAACAACGAATCGGCCCTGGTCGTCAGCCGCAGTTTCGACGGGGGCAAGACCTGGAGCATCTCCTCACTGGGCGCAAATCAGGATCGACTCTCGGCCGGCACTTCCCGCGTCGATCCCCATGTGACGTTCGATTCGTTCGGCAATGCCTACGCCACCTACGAGGTCGCCGCCTCGCGCAGCGAATTGCGCATCATCGTCGCCCGCAGCAGCGATGGCGGGGCGACCTGGAGCGCCTCCACCGCCGTCGCCGGGCAGGGCCTGGATATCGACTTCCCCTTCATCGGCACCGGCCCCGATGCGACCAACCTCGCCCGCCAGACGGTGTGGGTCGGGTTCACCGATACGAAAACCAACACGATCAAGATGGTCGCCGCCCGCTCGGCCGGGCTGGGCAATCTCGGCGCGTTCACCGCGCCGGTTGCGATCTCCAATCATGCCGGCAGCTACGGCAGCGTCGCCGTCGGGCCGGGGGGCGAAGTCGCGGTCGCCTGGCAGACCAACCCCAATGGTCAGGGCCCCGCCAGCATCTACATGGATATCGATCGCGATGGGTTGGGCAGCGCCTTCAACTGGGGCGCGGATACGCTGGCCGCGGCCACCAATGTCGGCGGCTTCGATTACATCCCCGCCCAGCCGGACCGCAGCATCTATTCCAATCTTCAACTCGCCTTCGACCGCGCCCCCGCCAGCAGCACCCGCGGCCGGCTCTTCCTCGCATACACCGATGAAAACGGCAACGAATCCAATAATACGGATATCATCCTCCGCTCCACCGACAACCTCGGCGGCACCTGGAGCGGCAAGCTGGTCGTGAACGATGATGCCTCCGGCAAGAGCCAGTTCCTCCCCGCGATGGCGGTGGACCAAACCACGGGCAATGTCGCCATCGTCTGGCACGATGCCCGCAATTCAAAGAAGAACAACACCGCCCAGATTTTTGGCACGGTCAGCATCAATCACGGCGCGAGCGTCATGAGGAACGTCTTGATCGGCGCGGGCGCATCCAGCCAGGCCGGCGCCAGCCGATACTCGGTCGATGATATGGATTTCGGCGACTACGCCGGCATCGCGTTCCACGCCGGAAAATTCGTCGCCGTCTGGGCCGACAATTCCAACGCCACCGGCACCAATCCCGATGGAGCCGGCAACGCACTGGACCTGATGACCGCCGGCGTGACGCTCGTTTGATCTCCGCCAAGCTCATTTATCGATCTCGCGAAACCTCCCGGCCGCTTGAGCGTCCAATCCCACATATGGAGATGCTCATGCCTCGATTCCGATGCGCCGTGCTGATCTGCCTTTTCGCCCTCACTTTTTCCGCGCCTGCCAGGCCGCCGGGGCCGGTGGACCCGAAGCATGTGGCCGTGACCGAAGCGCAGATGCCGCCGCTGCCCG